>NZ_JADMVE010000002.1:0-300000 GCF_015547515.1 Eubacterium sp. 1001713B170207_170306_E7 | reverse complement strand
CTGAAAAACATCCTTCTTGCCTTTAAAGCTGTTGCTGCGCATCAGCAGCATAATCAGCAGGGTTTCAAGGGCCAGCGGCAGAATCGGCAGGATAATGATGACGATCAGCGCCAGCATATAATAGAGGATCCCCATTCCCTGGCCCATGCCGTAAACCACCGCCGGAGGCAGCATCATCGCCGCGGACAGCAGTACCTCCATAAAAATAATACTGCCGAATTTACCAATGATGATGTTCCTCGGCTTGATGGGCAGCGGCAGCAGCATTTCGACCCCGCCGGAAAAATAAAACTCCGCCATAATATAGGCGAGCCCAAAGAAAATGATGACCACTGAGACGAGCGTATAGGCCATGGGCAGCAGGACTGATTCCTGGCCGATGGCGACCATCCCCGTGTACATCATGGCCATATAGGCCACGTATAAGCCGTAAAGCGGCAGCATCGCCACCAGGACCAGGGCCGGCAGCCCAACCTGCTTAAAAAAGGCCTTTTTATTGTTTTTACGGTTATACCGGATCAGGGACAGGCCCAGATTGGTATTGATAAAAAGTTTGGTTAAACCGATGATTTCTTTCATTTTTCCGTCAACTCCAGGAAGATATTTTCCAGTGATTCCCTGCTGCCCACCTTCGCCCGGATTTCATCCATGGTACCGATCTCGATGATCTGTCCTTTGTTGATGATGGCGATCCGGTCGCAGAGCTTTTCGGCGACATCCAGCACATGGGTGGAGAAAAACACCGATTTTCCGCGGTCACACATTTCCCGCATGATCTTTTTCAGCTCAAAGGACGCCTTGGGGTCCAGCCCAACCATGGGCTCGTCAAGCACAAAGAGATTCGGGTCGTGGATCAGCGCACCGATCAGGGCGATTTTCTGCTTCATTCCATGAGAGTAGGAGCTGATGGGGTCGCCCACTGCTTTGTCGAGCTCAAAAATTTTCAGGTACCGTTCCGCCCGGGCCACCCGGTCCGCCTCCGATACCTGGTAAACGTCAGCCATAAAATTCAGATACTCGATCCCCTTGATCTTTTCAAAAAGCTCCGGGTTATCCGGCACATAGCTGAACTGCTGCTTAGCGCCCATAATATCCTGGCTGTTGTCCACACCATTGATAAAAATCCGGCCATTGTCCGGTCTCAGCAGGGTCACGATCATTTTGATGGTCGTGGTCTTGCCCGCGCCATTGGGGCCCACAAAGCCGAAAATTTCCCCCGGCTTCACCTCAAAGTGAATATTGTCAACGGCTTTTATTTTTTTGTCGCCATAGGTTTTTGAAACATTGTCAATCCTTAGCATTTCAGGTCACTCCTTTTGATTTGTTATCCCTATTATAATCGCTACCCTTTTGGTTAGCTTTTATAAAGTTTAAAGAAATGATAAAGATTAAAAAAATCCCTCCGCCTTATTCTCCGGCAGAGGGATTTTTCTATTCAGCTGCGGTTTCCGGATTCTCTCCGCTGTTTTCCACAGGGGCTTTCAGCTCCATGTCCTTTGGCAGTACCAGGTTCAGGACAATGGCGACCACAAAGACAATGGCCACGCAGTTATTGGCAAACACCTGCTGAACCATCTGAGGGAAGATACTGAAAATCTCCGGCACCTCGGTAAAGCCGATGCCCACACTCAGGGACAGGGCCACAATGATGGTATTGCGCTGGTTAAAGCCGCAGCGGGTAATCATCTGAATCCCGCTGACCACAATGGTACCAAACATCATGATCGTACAGCCGCCCAGCACCGCCTCGGGCAGGGTGGCAAAAAGCTTGCCCACCACAGGCACCAGCCCGGCCAGAATCATCACACAGGCGCCGGTCATGATGGTAAAGCGGTTGACCACCCTCGTCATGGCGATCAGGCCGACATTCTGGCTGAAGGAGGTAATGGGCATACAGCCAAACAGCGAAGAGATAGCGCTCATATAACCATCGCAGGCCAGCGAGCCGGATATTTCACGGTCCGTCACATCTCTGCCCAGTCCGGTCACTGTCATGGCCGAGGTATCGCCAATGGTTTCAGTCGCTGAAACCAGAAAGATCAGCGTCACAGCGATGATGGCGCCCGGATTAAACTCTGGCACAAAGGGCATGAACTGCGGCAGAGCGATCACGCCCACACTGCTCATATCCGAAAAATCCACCGCGCCCATAAAGACCGCGAGAATATAGCCGACCACCAGGCCGAACAGCACAGACAGCTGCTTCCAGTAGGATTTCGCAAAAATATTGAACAGCAGGCAGCACACCAGTGTCACACTTCCCAAGATCAGGTTCTGGGCTGAGCCAAAGGTCGCGCTGCCGCTGCCCCCGCCAAAGGAGGTCGCGCCCACAATCAGCAGAGAGAACCCGATCGAGGTGACCACACAGGCCGCCACGATGGGCGAGATAATCCGGCGCCAGTATTTAGCGAAAATCCCCAGCGTCCCCTCGATCAGGCCGCCGACAAGCACCGCCCCCATGGCGGCCGCATAGCCGTAGGTAGCCGAAACATAGCTCAGAATGGTGACAAAAGTAAAGCTGATGCCCATGACAATGGGCAGGCGGGCTCCCAGCCGCCACAGCGGATAAAGCTGCACCAGGGTTCCAATCCCGGCGATAAACATGGCGTTCTGCACCAGCATGGCCTTCTGGTCCTCGCTGAGCCCCGCCACGTTAGCCACGATGAGGATTGGCGCGATATTGGCCACAAACATGGCCAGTACATGCTGTACGCCAAAGGGAATGGCCTTTGATACCGGTACACGGCCGTCAAGCTTAAAGATATTGCCGACACTGGCCGTTACATTTTCTTTTTCCTTCATTTCATTTCTCCTTGTAAGTTTCAGTAACCTAGTAAGTATAGCGGATATGAGCGGCTGTTTCAAGAAAATCTTGGCAAAGTCTCTCCAAAAATCTAAAAAACCCGCAGGCGCACCGACGATGCGCCCACAGGTTTTCGCTTTCAGGTCTTCACCTGCTTTTCACTGTGCTTCTGATCCACAGCGTCTACCACAAAGGCGATGGCCTGATCTCCCATAATGTTCGCTGCTGTTCCAAAGCTGTCCTGGGAAAAGTGCAGTGAAATAATAAGCGACTGCATGCTTTCAGTAAAGCCAAGCATGGAGCCGATAATGCCAAGAGCCGCCATGACACCGCCGCCCGGAACGCCCGGAGCCGCCACCATGGTAACGCCCAGCATCAGAATAAACGGCAGGTAAAGGCCAAAATCCGGCGACATTCCGCTGGCCAGCATAATGCCCATGGTGCCCAGCACCAGACAGACTGTGTCGCCCGCCAGGTGAATGGTGGCGCACAGCGGAATACAAAAATCCGCCACGTCCTTAGTGACCCTGTTTTTATAGACGCATTCCAGGTTAACCGGAATGGTAGCCGCTGACGACTGGGTCCCCAGCGCGGTAAAATAGGCTGGAATGATATTTTTGATCTTTTTGAACTGGTTTTCTCCCGCCAAAAGCGACGAGAGACCAAACTGGACAAGAAGATAAACCCACTGGAAAACAAGAATCATAACAAAAAGCATAATAAACATCCTGATGGTTGAAAAAAGCTCTCCCGACGCGGCGATACCGGAAAACTGCGTGGCGATATAAACCGGAATGAGCGGGATAATGATCTTTTTTAACGTGAGGGTAATAATCTGCTGTAAATCCTTCAGACAGCCCAACAAGCCCTCCCCCTTGATATTCGCCAGACCGATTCCCAGCACAAAGGCCAGGATCAGCGCGGTCATAACACCAAACACCGGATCAACGCTGATGGTAAACAAGGGTGAAAAATCCGTTCCGCTGGTATTCATACTGCTGATGGGACTGATCCACTGCGGGAGAACGGCGTATCCAAAAAAATACGCCAGCAGGCCTGCAAGCACCGTAGAGCAGTAAGCCAAAAGCAGCGTAACAAGAAAAAGTTTGTTGGCCTTCTGGCCAAGATCTGCCAGACCGACTGCCACAAAGGAGACGATCAGAAGCGGGATCAAAAATTGTAAAAAGGTGCTGAACAGCGCGGTAAATGTCGCTGCAAGCTCGATGACCAGGCGAAAGGCCGGCGCACCGCTTACATTAAAAAGATTGCCGAGGGACCCGACCAGTATCCCGATCAGAATCCCCAGCAAAAGCTTCGGCAAGATGCCTAAATTGATTTTCCCCATAATGGTTGATAAACCTCCTCGAGCGTTTTCCTAATCCAGGTTATGGATAAAGAGCCCGCTGCGGAGTTTGGGTTCAAACCAGGTGGATTTTGGTGGCATGAGCAGATCAGCGTCCGCAATGGCCATGAGCTCAGAAATGGCGGTGGGATACATTGAAAAAGCCACCTTCATATCCTCGCCCACACGGCGCTCAAGCTCGCCAAGGCCCCGGATACCGCCGACAAAGTCAATGCGCTTATCGGTACGGATATCCTCAATGCCTAAAATGGGTACCAGAATATTATTCTGTAAAATCGCCACGTCCAGGCTGCCAACCGGGTCGTCGGCAGCATAAGTGCCTTCTTTGGCGGTCAGCAGATACCATCTGCCCTCAAGGAACATCCCAAAGGTGCCCTTAGCAGGCGGGCGGACCGGCTCTGTCCCCTTATCCTCCACGTCAAACTGATTTTCCAGCGCGGCGATGAACGCATCAGCGGTCATGCCGTTCAGATCCTTCACCACACGGTTGTAGTCCATGATGGCAAGCTGTTCATCCGGAAACAGTACAGACAGGAAATAATTAAATTCTTCGTCACCGGTATAATCCGGGTGCTCCTCGCGGCGCATAAGGCCCACCTTCACGGCAGAAGCGCAGCGGTGGTGTCCGTCGGCGATGTAAAAATTACCGACTTTTTTGAAATCCTCAACCAGACGGTTAATGGTTTCCTCGTCGTCGATGACCCAGACTCGGTGAATGACGCCGTCGTCGGCTGTAAAGTCAACTACCGGTTTGTTTTTCATGGTTTCGGCAATCACGCCGTTGATGTCCTCCTGTCCGCGGTAGGTCAGGAAGATAGGGCCCGTGTTGGCGTTACAGGCGTCCACATGCTTAATGCGGTCCTGCTCCTTGTCTTCACGGGTAAGCTCGTGTTTTTTAATGGTGTTGTTCAGATACTCGTCGATGGCCGTGCAGGTGACCAGGCCAGCCTGGCTTCTGCCGTCCATAACCAGCTCATAAAGATAAAGGCTCGGCGTTTCATCCTGGGCAATGACCTTACGGTCATACAGCTTCTGAAGGTTCTTGGCTGCCTGCTCATATACAAAGGGATCGTACATATTCATGCGGTGATCCAGGGTACTCTCCGGACGGTCAACTCTCAGAAAAGAGTCGTACTTGCCGTAAACGGCAGCAGCCGCTTCCTCACGATTATAGACATCGTAAGGAAGAGCTGCCACATCAGCGGCTTTTTCCGGAACAGGACGAACGGCTTTAAAGGGTCTGATAGTTGCCATATCGCGTTCTCCTTATCCTTATTTTAAAACACGGACGCGGGTGACGCCTTCAATGGTTTTTAACGCTTCTTTCACGTTATCGCCCACTTCGCTGTCGACGTCGATCATGGTATACGCCCATTCACCTCGGTTTTTGTTGGTCATGTCAGAAATATTAATGTTGTGTCCCGCGAGCACAGCAGTGATCTGACCGATCATGTTCGGAATGTTTCGGTGATTGACGGTGATGCGGTGTACGCTCCTGCATACACCCATGCTGCAGTTTGGATAGTTTACAGAGTTTACAATGTTACCATTTTCGAGGTATTCGCGCAGTTCTTCTACAGCCATAACCGCGCAGTTTTCTTCACTTTCCGGTGTGGAGGCACCGAGATGCGGAATGTTGATCACATTTGGCATCTTTAAGGTTTCTTCATTTGGGAAATCCACAACATATGCGGCAACGGTTCCGTCTTCAAGCGCAGTTTTGATGGCTGCGTCGTCAACCAGACCACCGCGGGCAAAATTCATGAGGCGCAGGCCTTTTTTCGTTTCTTTTAAAATGTCTGCGTCCACAAAGTTCTTGGTTTCTTCCATGAAGGGTATATGTAAGGAAATATAGTCGCAATTTTTAAAGATTGCTTCCTTGCTTGTGGACCTTTTTACTTTTCTGCTTAATCCCCAAGCGTGTTCAATGGATAAGTAGGGGTCGAAGCCGTAGACCTTCATACCAAAATCTACTGCCATGTTGGCTACCAGTACCCCGATAGCGCCCAGGCCGACAACGCCCATTTTTTTACCGTACAATTCCGGCCCGACAAAGGCCTTCTTTCCCTTTTCCACCGCTGCTCCGACATCGCCGGCTTCATCCAGCAGTGTCTTTGTCCATTCGACGCCGTCCACTACCTTACGGGAGGACATCAGCATCCCCAGCGCCACCAGCTCTTTAACTGCGTTGGCGTTGGCTCCCGGAGAATTACAGACCACAATCCCCTGTTCAGAGCATTTATCGATTGGGATATTGTTAACGCCCGCGCCTGCGCGGCCGATAAACTTAACGCTCTCAGGAATGTCCATATCGTGCATTTTGGCACTTCTCACGAGAATGGCATCAGGTGCTTCTACAGCATCTGCAACGGTGTAGTTTTCATCTAATAACTTAAGACCTCTTTTAGAGATATTATTGAGGGTTTGTACTTCAAAATTCATTTGTAATTACCTTTCAATTCAGCTGCAGCAAATCCTGGCCTACTTCGACACTACCCAGGCTTTACTACACGCAGTATTTGGTGCGCCTGCAAAACGGGCGCCGGTGCTCAGCGTGCTGTCAATGAATGTTCTTATAAGGATTGCCGATTTTTCAAAAATTCCATATCCTTGCTTTGTTTTGCCTATTTGTTTTCCATTTCAAACTTCTTCATGAAGTCGATGAGTGCGTCGACGCCTGCCATTGGCATTGCGTTGTAAATGCTGGCGCGCATGCCGCCGACTGTACGGTGGCCCTTCAGGTTTTCAAGGCCGGCCGCTTTGGCTTCCTTAACAAATTTGGCGTCCAGTTCTTCGTTGCCGGTGACAAAAGGCACGTTCATTAACGAGCGGTCTTCCGCAACAACCGTCCCCTTGAACATGGCGCTGTTATCCAGGAAATCATATAATTTCGCGGATTTTTCTTTGTTAAAGGCTTCCATGGCTGCAACGCCGCCCTGTGCTTTTACCCAGTCATAAACGAGCTTGCAGATATAAATACCATAGCACGGCGGGGTGTTGTAGCAGGAGTCTGCGTCCACATGTGTCTGATAATTTAACATGGTTGGGGTCATGTCCATTGCGTGTCCAACGAGGTCTTTGCGGATAATCACCGCAACCACGCCGGCCGGTCCCATATTTTTCTGAGCGCCTGCAAAGATCAGGCCAAACTTAGACACATCATACACTTCAGACAAAATATTGGAAGACATGTCCGCGATCAACGGCACATCACCTGTTTCCGGCAGATTGTCCGGTCTGAAGCGCGTTCCGTAAATGGTGTTGTTCACGCAGATGTAGAAGTAATCCGCATCTTTTCTGAAGGTTGAGGCGTCCAGCTTCGGGATATAAGAAAAGGTCTTATCCGCAGAGGACGCAACCGCCTGAGCGTCACCATAACGTCCGGCTTCCTGGAAGGCTTTTTTCGCCCAGTTGCCCGTGATCACAAAGTCCGCCTTGCCGGTGTTTGTCATCAGGTTTAACGGGATCATGGCGAACTGTGTAGAACCGCCGCCCTGTAAAAACAGGATGTCGTAATTGTCCGGCACGCCCATCAATTCCTTATACAACGCTTTGGCGTCAGCCAAAATTTGAGCAAATGCAGCAGAGCGGTGGCTCATTTCCATGACAGACATTCCGGTTCCACCATAGTTGAGCATTTCTGCTGCGGCTTTTTCAAGCACTTCTACCGGCAAAGCAGATGGACCGGCAGAAAAATTGTAAACTCTTTCCACTATAAATTCCTCCTAAAAATTTGGTATGATTTTAGCATCATTTTAGGTGCATTAACTAATTATAAATTAACCGCTCTCCTTTTTCAAGATAAAGTAATCAATATTCCTGTTAAATCCATATTAAAACCTTTGCAGATTTACAAGCTTTAATCCTTATAAAATCCAAAAAGACCGGCGCTGATCGGCGCCGATCTTTTTACTTTTTTTATTCAATGGTGACCGTTGTGCGGGCTGGCGTAATACTCTTAATCTGGTCGGTGGGGAGGGATATCTGAATAACGACCTCCTGGTCGCCCTTTCCCAGACCGTTCAGATCGACAAAGGCCTTAATATTATCTGCGGTCAGCTTGTTGAGCTCGGTAGCCGTACCGCTCAGCTTTACCACCACCGAAGAATCCTTTACCTTGGCGGCAGTGAACCCCTGGCCCACGTTGCGGGTTTCAATACTGCTGATCGTAAAGCTCTTTTCAATAATCGGCTCGATATTGACAGTGACCGTGGCCTTGTCACCGTTATCCAGAAAAGAGGCGCCGTCTGGCAGCTTCAGCGCGACCTCCTTGGTCACAGCTTTATTGGCTCCTGAAACATCTACCGGATCAATCTGAATGTTCTGAATGGTGTCCAGCACCTCCTGCTTGGCGCCGACCATCTTCTGGGTCGGGTCAACGGTCACGCTGGTTACCTTGTAGCCAGACTGAGGACTGCCTGTCGTTGTCGGCGGGGTGATGCTCACAGACTTTGTCTTGCCCACCTCGATATTGACGCGGACAACATCCGGTTCACATTCAACGCCACTGACGATGTTTCCATCCTTATCGTAGGGCGTCACCTCCAGCATTCTGGAGGTATCCTCTGTCAGGCCGTTCACATTGGCTGTAACCGCGATTTTATCAATGGCTGCGATGCGGTCTTCCGCGCCGGTTACCTGAACCTTATCCGTGCTGGTAGCTGAAATAACCGCATTGTCATTCCCCGGCTTACCCTGGGTAACGACCTCCACATCTTTTTCAGACTCGATAACATTGTCCACCACCAGATGAAGCGTACTTGGGTTGACCTCCTTCAGAATAACGGAATTGGACAGCCCCTTAATTACAATCTCAGGGTTGTACTCACCTTTTTTATCAATGTCCTTTAAATCGACCTCTGCGGTGATCTCATTGGTATTGATTTCCTGGAGGCTCCGATCAGTGCCCTGCACGCGCAGATTCACATAATAATTCCGGTTATCCTCCAGCACCAGGTGTTTTTCCTGCAGCGTTTCAATATTTGTAAAGGTGACTGGAATTGCGTTGATATCCTGGGGCACAATATCATTGCTGTTCCCGTTGATGAACAGCCAGAGGATAATGGCCAGGACCGCTGAGCTCAGCAGCCTTATGGTTTTTTCATTGATCGATATCTGTTTCTTTGTCTTCTTCGTTGCCATCTTTTTTCCCTCGGAATTTAAAGAATCCTTTTTCACTGTCATTTTCGTCATCCTTTGCCATAAAACGGTCTGTCAGGAGCTGCTCCACCATCTCCGGTGTCATATTCCGGGTCAGCGTCCCTTTTTCCGTATATGAAATGGTGCCCGTTTCTTCTGAAACGATAATGGTAATGGCATCGGATTTTTCCGAGATTCCAAGGCCAGCCCGGTGTCTGGTTCCCAGCTCACTGCCCAGATAACGGTTGTCGGATAGAGGCAGCAGACAGCCCGCGGCCCGGATCTGGTTGGCCCAGAGCTTCACCACCATGGCACCGTCGTGCAGCGGCCTGTTCGGCGTGAAAATATTCTCAATGAGCTCCTGGCTGATATCTGAGTCCAGCTCGATGCCCGTATCCACAATGTTGTTGAGCCCGGTGTTCATCTCGCAGACGATCAGCGCGCCGATCCGCTCCTTTGAGAGGTTTCCCACAGCCTGCCTGATCTCACCAATATCGCTCAGTATCCTGTCCTTATCGCGTTTGGTTTTCCTGAAAACCTGCTTAAAGGCTTTATTATTTCCCAGCTGTTCGAGGGCGGAGCGCAGTTCGGGCTGAAACACCACCACAAAAATAATGAACGCAAAGGTAAACATGCTGTTAATTAAGTAGTTCAACGTCGCAAAACCCAGCCAGTTGCTAAGTGGGGACAGAATCAATAAAATAATGATTCCCTTTGCCACCTGCTCTGCCTGGGTACCGCGTATCCACATCAAAACCTTGTATATTAAAAAAGTAATAATGATAACTTCGATGACGCTGCTGATTGTTATTCTCGATTGTATATATAAACGTAGTTCTTCCATACCGTTGTTATCCCCATATGTAGTATGCATTTATTATACACTATTTTATCTTAAGTTATAACCGCATTCGAACAAGTTTTTTTCATTTTACAATTTTGATACACTTCTTTACAAAAATAACGTTTACAAATTTGGGAAACGTGGTATAATAATATCATAATCAATTACAGAGAAGATTACTTTAAGTGTTTCTACAGTATTGTAGCGAACGTCAAATAAAAGAATTAGAAGCCACAATCTCGCAGTCGAGGTATACTGGTAAGTTCATCATACTTTATTTGAAAAAGAATCTATCCGAGTGAATTGATAAAATCCACAGGAAAGGGGTGAGACCACCAGAAATGCAAACTGAACCAAAAAATTAAAACCGGTTCCATCGTACAAAGATATGGAACCGGTTTTAATTTTTTGATTGAAGCAAAGGAGCACTTCTATGAAAAATCATCTTTTTTATCTGATCCCCAAAAGTGACGTCATTTTTTTATATAACCATCAATCCTTCGATGAAGCCTATGACCTGTTTCTGAAAAACAGCTACACAGCCATGCCGGTCATTAACAGGCGCGGCCAGTATGTGGGTACCATTTCCGAGGGCGATCTTCTGCGCACACTGGCTCTGAGCCTGGAGCACCCCGAGATCACCCTGAAGGACTTTACCGTTAAGGACATTGATTTCAAAACAAAGGCTGAGGCTGGACGGGTCGATGATTCCTTTGAGACCATTCTTGAAATGGCCACCCACCAGAATTTTGTCCCGCTGGTCGATGACCAGAACGTGTTTATCGGTATTTTGCGCCGTCAGGAGCTGATTAAAGAGCTATTGAATTATCTCAAGGAGACCGGCACCTCCCTTGAAGGGTAGCGTCTCCAATTAAAAATCCGTCCCCGCCATTTCACGGCAGAAACGGATTTTATTTTTATTCCATTGTGATGATCAATTCGCCGGACTGGACACTTTGTCCTTCGGAGACATAGATTTCTTTGATTTTTCCCGCGGCGTGCGCCACAATTTCGGTTTCCATTTTCATGGCTTCGACGATGATAAGCGGCTGATTTTCGGCCACTTCTTCGCCCTCGTTCACCAATACCTTCAGAACTGTACCCGGAATACCGGAGCCGATTTCCTTTGGATTATTTTTATCCGCCTTGAGCATGGTGCTCTTTTCCTTGGAGAAGAGGCTTCGTTTGTCTTCGATATAGATTTCACGCCGGAAACCGTCCACTTCAAAGAGCACAGGACGGTAGCCTTCTTCGTTGGGCTGGCCCATCTTGACCATACGGATAATGAAGCGTTTCCCTTTATCCACCTCAACCTCAGCGGTTTCCCCCTCCTTCAGGCCATAGAAGAAAGCATGTGTATCCATACGCATGAAATCGCCGTAATCCTGGTAAAATTTCACATAATTCTTAAACACCTTAGGATACAGGGCCGCGCTGGTTACCTCACGTTCCGCCAGCTCAATGCCGAACTCGTCATGATATTCCTGACGAATCGCGTCAAAATCTTCCGGTGGCAGCAGGGTGCCCGGACGAACAGTAATCGGCTCGATGCCTTTCAGAACAATCTCCTGGAGTTTTGGATCAAAACCGCCCTCGGGCTGCCCAATCATTCCCTTAAAGTAATCCACCACCGAGTTCGGATAGGCAAGATCCCTGCCCTTATCATAGATATTATCTTTATCCAGAGCATTCTGAACCATAAAGATCGCCATATCCCCAACCACTTTCGAGGATGGGGTAACCTTGACAATATCGCCCAGCAGCAGGTTGGCTTCCATGTATTTCTGTTTAACTTCCTTGAACTTATGGCCCAGGCCAAAGCTTTCGACCTGACTCTTCAGATTAGAGTACTGGCCGCCCGGAATTTCCAGATTGTAAATCTCTGTGCTGCCGGATTTCAGGCCAGATTCAAACTTGCTGTAAACCTGACGGGTCGTTTCCCAATAGTCGGAAATGAGCTGAAGATCATCCTCGTTCATGCCCGTATCGCGCGGCGTGTTGGCCAGCGCTGCGACCACCGAATTGAGGGACGGCTGGCTGGTAAGGCCGCTCATGCTGCTGAAAGCCGCGTCGGCAATGTCCACACCGGCCATGGTCGCCATGAGAATGGCTGCTACGCCGTTGCCCGCAGTATCGTGCGTATGCAGGCGAACCGGGATACTCACTTCTTCCTTCAACGTTTTAATGAGCTTGAAGGCCGCAGCCGGCTTTAACAGAGCGGACATATCCTTGATGGCTAAAATGTGCGCGCCGGTTGCCTCGATTTCGTGGGCCATACGCACATAGTAGTCCAGATCGTATTTTGTCTTTTTAGGGTCGAGAATATCGCCGGTATAGCACATGGCAACCTCGCAGACCTTGCCGGTTTTCAGAACCTCCTCAATGGAGACCTTCATGCCCTCCATCCAGTTGAGAGAGTCGAAAATACGGAAGACATCGATCCCGCCCTCGGCGGATTCTCTAATAAACTTGCGCAGTACATTGTCCGGATAATTTTTATACCCGACTGCGTTGGCCCCGCGCAGCAGCATTTGGAACAGAATGTTCGGAATACGCTTGCGCAGCTCATCCAGTCTTCTCCAGGGCGATTCCTTCAGGAAATTATAGGCCACGTCAAAGGTGGCGCCTCCCCACATTTCCAACGCAAAAATATCCTGGCCGAGATAGGCAGTTTCCTTGGCGATCTTGATCATATCACGGCTGCGGACCCGGGTGGCAAACAGAGACTGGTGCGCGTCACGCAGGGTGGTGTCTCCCAGAAGCAGCTTTTCCTGACCCTGAATCCATTTGACAAGACCCTCCGGTCCCTGTTCATCCAGAATCTGTTTGGTGCCGCGAAGCTCGATGCCCCTTGGAATTTCCGGAATTTCCGGTTCATCAAAGTCTGGTTTGCTGCCAAAGGTTTCGTTGACAGCCATCTCGCCAAAATAACGGATCACATTATAGGCCTGGCTCTTTTCCGCCTGGATATTGAAAAGCTCGGGGTGATCGTCGATAAACTTTGTATCGCAGTTGCCGCTCTTAAACATCTCATGTTCCAGCACGTTGATCAGGAAGTCCTTATTGGTCTGGACACCCTCGATCTGCATTTCCTTCAGGGCACGCAGAGCCTTCCGGCGGGTGTCCTCAAAGGTTCTGGAAAAAGAGGTGGATTTCATCAAAAGGCTGTCGTAGTACGGTGTGATCTCACCGCCGGTAAAGCCATTGCCCGTATCGAGACGGATACCAGCGCCGCTGGCAGTACGGTAAACATCCAGGCGGCCGGTGTCTGGCATGAAGTGGTTTTTCGGGTCCTCAGTGGTGACACGGCACTGGATGGCGTAGCCACGGCTTCTGATGCTGTCCTGGCCCTTGATATTGATCTCATCCGAATCCAGCGGATAGCCCTCGGCGATCATGATCTGGGACTGAACCAGGTCGATCCCGGTGACCAGCTCGGTAACCGTATGCTCTACCTGGATTCTCGGGTTCATTTCAATAAAGTAGTGGTCTCCTTTTTTATCGACCAAAAACTCAATGGTCCCGGCATTGCGGTAATTGACCGCTTTTGCCAGCTTTAAGGCGTCGGCGCAGATGGCCTGGCGCTGCTCCTCGCTGATACTGAGAGATGGTGTAAACTCGATAATTTTCTGATGGCGCCTCTGAATGGAGCAGTCACGTTCAAAAAGATGAACCACATTGCCGTAATCATCGCCCAGAATCTGTACCTCGATGTGCTTGGGCTCTTCCAGATATTTTTCCACAAAGATGGTGCCGTCGCCAAAGGCTTTGGTAGCCTCGCTCATGGCCGAGTGGTATTCCTTCAGCAGGTCCCTCTCGTCGCGGACGATACGCATTCCGCGTCCGCCGCCGCCGGCAGCGGCCTTAAGCATGATGGGATAGCCGGCCACTCCTGCAAATTCAGCCGCCTCCTTATCTGAGGTAATGGGCTTTTCGACCCCGGGAATGGTGGGAACATTGACTGATTTTGCCACAATTTTAGACTGGATTTTATCCCCCATCTGTTCCATCATGGTGTGGGTTGGTCCGATAAAAGCAATACCTTCCTCTTCACAGCGTCTGGCAAACTCCGGATTTTCGGACAGGAAGCCATAGCCCGGATGGATGGCGTCTACTTCCTTTTTCTTGGCCAGGGAGATGATCTTGTCCATGTTCAGATAAGCTTCGACCGGTCCGGTGGTACCAGTGATCAGATAAGCCTCGTCCGCCTTGGAGCGGAACAAGGACATCTTGTCCTCCTGAGCATAGATAGCAACAGTCTGGATACCCAGCTCCTGGCAGGCACGAATAATACGAATGGCGATTTCGCCGCGGTTGGCAATCAATACCTTGTTAAATTTTTTCATCTGTAACTCTCACTTCACTATAAAATTACAGCCTGCCGCGCTTTGACAAAACGAGACAGACCAGTGCATAAATATTTATCGTTACTCTATTATATATAAACCTTCAGCTAATGAAAAGAAAAATTTTTGTTATTTAAGACAAAAACAAGTGTTTTTAATTGAAAAACACAATTTTTATGCTTCCCTTGCACTTTGCTCATCAATATACGCCTGCTGAACCCTTTTGCTCTGGTCCATAACGGCATGGATGAATTCCTTATAATATTTCATGTAATCCGCGTTCTCTAATCTTTCCGTATGCTTATTTACGACTTCTGCCTCCCGTTTAGGATCGAATATTTCTCCATGATTTATGAATTTATATTCAGCCACCTGATAAACAAGATCAAGCCGTTCCTCAAAAAGAGCACGCATTTCGGCGTCGACCTGGTCGATACGCGCCCGTATTTCTTCAATCGATTTTGCCATATTCACTCCTTATACCAAAAAATCCAGCATACACAGCGCTGTGACTGCCTCCACTACCGGGCAGGCCCTCAAAACAATACAGGGGTCATGTCTTCCCTGAATTTCGATCTCCGCATCCTTTTTGGCCGCCATGTCAATGGTCTTCTGCGGCTGGGCAATGGAGGCTGTGGGTTTAAAGGCCGCCCGGTACACAATGGGCATCCCGTTGGTGATCCCACCATTAATACCCCCGTTATTGTTAGTGACGGTCCTGACCCTGTCACCATCCATATAGAAAGAATCGTTGGCCGCAGAGCCGCGGAGTCCGGTAATGCCAAAGCCCAGGCCAAACTCAACACCTTTAACCGCCGGCACTGAAAACAACAGCGCAGACAACCGGCTCTCGATCGAATCAAACAGCGGATCGCCCACTCCGGCCGGCATACCGGTCACATAACCTTCGATCACGCCGCCCACAGAATCCTGATCCTTAATGGCGTCGAGAATCTCATCCTTCATTGGCTCCTCCAGTGTCTCCGTATACAGCGGAAACAAAGGGTTTTCATAATGGAGCGCGGCGTATTCTTCGGCCTTCAGGTCTTTTTTGTCCTGGACACTGCCGATGGATAAAATCCGGCTGCCAATTTTAACCTCAGACGCAAGCTGGGCCAGAGCAGCTTTGGCAACCGCGCCGGCAAAAACGATGGGTGCTGTCAGACGTCCCGAAAAATGTCCGCCGCCCCGGTAATCCTGAAAGCCGTCGTAGCGCACCCAGCCGCTGTAATCAGCGTGGCCCGGGCGCATGAGATTCTTGGTGCGTGCGTAATCCTTCGAGCGGGTATTGCCATTTCGGATGATCCCGGTAAGCGGTGTTCCCGTGGTTTTGCCCTCAAAAAAGCCGCTGACAATTTCCACCTCATCCGCTTCCTTACGGGGAGTGGCCAGACGGCTGCTCGAGGCGGCCCGGCGTTTCATTTCCGTTTCAACTTCGCCCAGGTCTACTGCCACACCAGATGGAAGCCCGTCGATGGTCGCCCCGATGGCCGCTCCGTGGGATTCACCAAACACCGAAACCTTAATCTTATTCCCCCAAATCGAACTCATGAATAATACCTCCCATTTTTCTGAAATCCTTCCAGAAATCCGGATAGGATTTTCGCACGCTCTCGGCACCTGTTATCGTAAGCTTATCCTGACAGGCAAAGCTGGCAATGGCCGCCGCCATGGCAATCCGGTGATCGTTGTGACTGTCTACCACGCCCCCGGTAAAATGTCCGACGCCCTCAATGGTCATACCTTCAGGATGCTCGGTGATCCTGGCTCCCAATGTGGTCAGCACCTCGTTCATGGCCGCCAGACGGTCCGATTCCTTAAAACGCAGGCGGGCAGCGCCGACAATCTCCGTCGTACCCTGGCTCAAGGCCGCCAGCACAGTGAGCACCGGCACTAAATCCGGACATTGAGAAACATCCACCACAGCGCCGTGTGTACGGCCCGGTTCAGCTGCATAACCTGTCCCGGTCTGAGAAACGCTGCCGCCCATGGATTGAATAATCTCAACAATCGCCTTATCTCCCTGAGATGACGCCGGCTGCAAATCCTCACAGTCAATTTTATCGCCCAAAATGCCTCCCACCAGCCAGAAAGCACCCTGAGAAAAATCACCCTCAACCCGGTAATCCTGAGCTTTATACTGTTGGTTTCCGGCTATGCGAAACAGCCGGTAGTCCTCGTTAGCCACAGCGATGCCGAATTTTTCCATAACATCCAAAGTAATGTCAATATAAGGCCTAGATTCCAGCGGCGTCGTGATTTCAATGACCGAATCGCCATTGAGCAGAGGAAGCGCGAATAACAGCCCTGTGATAAACTGGGATGAAATGCTGCCGTTCAGACGGTAAGTGCCGGGCTTCAGGTTGCCTGTAAAACATAAAGGCAGCTCCTGGCCACCTGTCTCCTTCCGGTAAGTGATGCCCTGTTCCTCAAAAATATCGTAGTAGGGCTGCATGGGCCGGCAAACCAGCCGTCCGCGGCCAATGACGCGGGACTTTCTGGCCTTTAACGCCAGCAGCGGAATGATAAAGCGCAGCGTGGAGCCGGATTCGCCGCAGTCAATGGTCTTGCCCTCGGTATCCGGACAGCTTACACCTGTAATGGTCAGCGTATAACGCCCGCTCTCGTTTTCCTGATATTTAATTTCCGCTCCCAGAGTTTCCATGGCCTTACAGGTGGCAGTAATGTCTTCGGATAAAAGGATATTGGTAATCACACTGGTTCCCTGCGACAGGGCCGCACACATTACCGCGCGGTGGCTCACGCTTTTGGATGGCGGAATTTCAATGACGCCGCCCAGCTTTTTAGGAGTAATTTCGACTTTTTTCATGCTGTCCCTTTCTACTGAAATAACTGAATGGCCTGGTCCTTATGAATTTTAACGATCTCTGCCTTGCCAATTTTAGTGATGATACAAATGTTTAGAACGTCGTTCTCAAATTTTTTGTCTGAATATAAGATATCCTTGACCCGGTTTAAATCCATTTCCGGCATTTCGTAGGGCAGACCATAGGTTTCCAGGATCAGCTGAAGGTTGCCCAGGGTTTCCGGCGCAGTGATGCCTTCACGTACGCTCATTTTGGTGATCTGGTACATACCGATGGCCACCGCCTCACCGTGGGAGTATTCCTTAAACTCAAAATAGGATTCGATGACATGACCGATGGTGTGGCCGAAGTTAAGAACACGGCGCAGTCCTTTCTCTTTTTCATCGCTCTCAACCACGTTGCGCTTGATCTGGACACACTTGGCTATAATTTCCTCCATGTCCTCCAGCAAATCCTCCTGGTATTCAAAGCCCATGAGACGCACAAAGAGCTTTGCGGAGCTGATACAGCCGTATTTGACCACCTCGCCCATGCCGTCGGTCAGGTAGTGGTCGTCCAGTGTGTCCAGAAACTTAGGGTCAATAATCACTGCCTTGGGCTGATGGAATGCGCCCACCAGGTTCTTGCCAAAGCCCAGGTCTACCCCGACCTTTCCGCCCACACTGCTGTCCACCTGAGCCAACAGAGAAGTTGGAATCTGGACAAAATCAATGCCGCGCATAAAGGTCGCCGCGCAGAACCCCGCCAGGTCGCCAACCACACCGCCGCCCAGGGCCACGATGGCGTCGGAGCGGGTGATACCCATATCCATAAGCTGGTAGTAAATTTCCTCAACCTGAGCCAGGCTTTTGGATTCCTCCCCAGGGGGAATTACAATGGTGTATACAGACGCGCCCAGACTTTTCATCTGCTTTTTAACACTGCTCAGATACAGCTTGGCGACATTTTTATCGCTGATAATGACAATGCTTCGGTAACCGCCGAAGATTTCATCCATCTCAAACAGATGCTCCTTCAGGCCATTGCCAATCATAATTTTGTACTGATGCTTGTTTTCAGTCGTACAGGTTAATTCCTTCATGGTTTCACTCCTTTATTTATAAAATACTGTATGCAGTTTCGCTGATTTGAATAATTATTATATCATACTTTTACTAAAGTGAGCAGTCAACCTTACCGTAAAGCATTTCAAACTTCCGGTTATTGCCTGCAATTTTTATTACAATTATCAAGAAAGCTTCAAATTAAAAAAACTCCGTTGCATTTTATGGCATAATCCGTTATGATAAACATATAAGCAACCAGGTTGACTATAATGTTATTTACCATTTACCGCGGGTATATAAATTAAAACAAAATAAAAAAGATCTCAAGCGATTTACTTATAGAAAGGAGTCTTTACTATGTATGAAGAACCTAAAGGACCAATCGAAACTCTGGAAGAAGACCTTGAAAAAACCATCAAACACTGGTGGATGTTTTTAATCCTCGGCATTCTGGCCATCGGCATAGGCATCTGGCTGTTTTTCACCCCCTTACAGGGATATGCGGCGCTGACAGTATTCTTTGCCTTAACCTTTTTAATCTCGGGGCTTGCCTCCATTTTTGTCACCATCTTTAACCGCAAAGCCATCCCGGCCTGGGGCTGGAATCTGGTATCCGGTATACTGATGCTGGTGCTAGGGATTATTCTAGTGGCAAACCTGAACCTCTCAGCTGATGTGCTGGCGTTTTATGTGGCCTTCGCAGTGATGTTCGGCGGATTTAATACCATTGGCTACGCCTTTACCACAAAATCTCTTGGCGACAGCGGCTGGGGCTGGAACCTGGCACTGGGCATTCTGGTCGTTATCCTGTCCATCGTGCTTCTGCTTCACCCCGTATTCACAGCACTGACCATCACCATCTGGACAGGCATTGCCTTTGTGAGCCTTGGCGTTTCATTCTGTATGCTTGCATACCGTTTATCCAAAACCAACAGCCTGCTGAAAAAATAGACTGTCATAAAACCCCGGAACTAATGCTGCATTGGTTCCGGTCTTTATCATAGTTTTAGTAAGAGAGGTATTATGATGAAAAAGGAAAAAAAGAGTAAGAAACCGGCTGACAAAAAGAATTCAAAGAAAAAGAATGATAAGAAAAAAGAAATTCTGAAAACCGGAGAACCGCAGAAGGAAAAGCCTGCTGCCGCCTCCAAGTCCAGGACAGATCTGAGACAGGCGCTGGCCGGAATCGCGGACCAGTATCATCTTATTGAAGATCTTCCACGTTTCTACGGCGGGGAAATCCCCCTCTATATTTCCGAAACCAGTGCACTCCGTGTCATCGGCAGCACCCCCGGCCTTAACCTGACTGCCATCGCCGCGGCGCTGGACGTCTCGAAAAGCGCTGTTTCCAAAAGCACCGGAAAGCTCATGGAAAAAGGACTGATTACCAAGGAGCGCGCCCTGCGTGAGGTAATCTTTAACCTCAGCGAGCAAGGCCAGACCCTCTACGACCAGATGAGCCGTGACGAAAAACAGCTCTTCAAAGGTCTGGATACCTACCTGAAGGCTCTGAGCCCGGCTGACGAGAAAATAATATCCGCTTTTTTGGCCCATGTCAGCCAGGACCTGGAAAAAGCCGTCAACAAGCTCAGAGAGCCTCTGGACGCCATCGACGAAAAATAAACCAATGCCTTGGCCCGATTGATTGAGATCGGTGCAGATCTGCACCGATCTTTTTTCTTTGCCTGTTTGTATTTTTTCTGAAAACAATGCCTTTTTGAGAAACTTTTGAGGATCCTCATATTCTATAATGGAAAGGTAAATGGGACCAGCCTATGCGTCTGGTTTAAAAAGAAAAGGAGTAAAGATATGCATATTAAAAATTATTTATTTCTTTAAGTCTTGGCCTTGTATTGCTCGCTTCCTTTGGAGCGCCAGCACTGGCCATAACTTTGGAAGAGGATCATCCTGTGGGTGTGATGGAAATTTCAGGCCGCTTTGTCTTAAGGTATACGGTAGAGATTCCCGCTCCAGCAATACCGGCGTGATCTCTGCCGTGTTTGAAAATTCGACAAGCAATCCCTGTTACTTTAAGCTGCATCTGGTTTTCTCCGATACCGGACAGACCATCTGGTCCTCAGAAAAGTTCACCCCCCTGTGGCCAGTTATATCCCACCGCCCGGCGTTTACAAGGCCGAGCTTCGATATTCCAATACCAGTCTTGACGACCTGAGGCCCCTGAACAGTGTGATCACCAAGACAAAACTGACGGTTCAGTAGAAACCGCTCTCCATTTTGATCAAAGTCTTTTGAGTCACAATAATTTAGTCATAAATGCCCATACCTGGTTTTGATATTTTTTTAAAATTGGCATAGCTGTATCCTCAAGGCCAGCCTGGACGGAACAGACAGTATTTCGATATTTTGTCTCCGCTAAAGGGACTACCATCGGTAATTCACTCTGCTCCTCTGCTGTTCTCGAGCGTTCTCCGGCATTTGTGTAATCTGTATTTTGAACAACATATTCCAGTACTGCTTTGTAGTTATTCAGATCAACATCTGACATAACAAAAGGATTTTTATCAAAATTAAATATATAGTTACCACCCGGCGCCATAATATCTATAAGTTCCTTTACTTTATCAACGCACTGCTGTTTTGTTGCTGTTTTGAGATAAGTGACCGGATATAAACCTGAAAGAATATGTTTTTTTCCAAGTTTATCCTTAATCGTTTGTGGGTCACCATATTCAAAACAAAAACGTGTTCCTTCAGGCAACTCCACTAGGTAATCCAGATAACGTGTCCAATCTGCTTCACAAAAGATATAGCATGGCTGCCCCGCATTATGAAAAGCCTCTACCAGCCTGCAAAAGGACGGCCAGTAAAACTTATCGAATTCTTGGCTTCTCAGATACGTTGCCATATGTAGCGGCATGAAAGTCTGTCCATATTTATTCGGGTTGGACGGCAATCCTTTTTCAAAAAGAAATGGCAGTATCGCGTTGCAGGCTTCAGCAATCTTTTCGGGGCAGCGCTTGATATCTTTTGTAATTCCTGTAAAACCGCGTAAAAAGTCAGCAAGATAATCAAAAGGTGCTGTAACTCCCCCTAAAGAACCAACAGGGGGAGTAAAAAATGTATGCTCTTCCCTCAGCTTTTTAATAATGGCAGCATGTTGATTCTGGTAATCATTATGAGCCAGAAGTGCTTGAGCAAACGCAAGGGTTCTGCCAACACTATCCTTTTCCCAGCTTGTAAAAAGCTTTGGAAAAACCGTTTCAATAATAAAATCCCGCGGATTATTTATAAAAGCAACGTAATCCTCTGGCTCCATGCCCACCACCTCAGGATGTTGCATAAATCCGCTGTCCCCCATGACATAAGTTTTGGCGCCTAAAAGCGTAAGATAGGCAGGATAACGCGGTGTCCCCAACGGAACAGACTCCAATGGCAGTTCACTGCAGAGCTTATCGGCTGCTTCGTAAACACCTTCAAGCGTCCACTGTGTTTCTCCAAGCTTTAGACCTCCGTATTGAATACAGAATTCTAAGGGCAAAACTGCACCTACAGGAACCCGTTTTGGAATAATACCATCATATACATCCGTAAAATTTTTTTGTATCACATCTGTTTTCATTTTTTTCCCTCTCTAATCATTTAAACCAGGCCGATAAGCAGCCAGTATGGTACAACAACTGCCATCATGAACACAATGGACATTGCCATTTTAATACCACATATTTTCATAAAGTCTTTTGTGGCAATTAAACCAAAGGATACATAGAAAAGCGGAAGCGCCCACTCATATGGGAAAATGACTTCTGCTCCAGCTGCCTGAATCGTATAAAACACTGCAAACGGATTAATCCCAAGTGTCATACCAATTTGGGTGAAAGCAAGGGTAAAGGTCGCATATATAGCCATTGGCGTCAATGCAAAATTAGAAATAACACAGATAATCCAAATAACCGCAATCATAACAAAAATATTGCTGCCGGACATCATTGGTAAAACTAAGTCTGCGATGATCTTTCCAAATCCCATGGCATTAGCCACCGCACCGATGCTCAGACAGGTCGCTGTAAAGAAAATCATGGAAAAATCAATTTTCTGAATATCTTCTTTGGTTCCCACATTAAATCCCGGAAGATACATAATACAGCCAGCCAGTAAAAATCCCCATGAAATATCCAGCTTATGTATGCCTGAAGTCAGCATATAAACCAGTAAACAAAGACTGATAATTACGCCTTTCTTTTCATCTCGGGTCATTTTTCCCATTTCTTTCAGTTCTTCAGATACAAACTCCATTTGATAGACTGTTTCCTTTGGCTTGCAAAAACGGCCAATTGTGAATACAACAATCGGAACCCAAAGAACAAATGGAATATTGTGAATAAAATAATCCAAAAAAGAAATGGATGGATTCGTAATAGAAGCTGCCATATTTGGAATAACCGCAAAGGACGGATTATAAATAAACTGCAGCGGAATATAGGCAGAGAAAAATCCCACCATCATAATACCGGCTGATTCTTTGGATTTACCCAGATTGAGCGCTTTACAAATACCAAAAGTTAAGCCTGCAAGTGGCAAAATAGCTTTGCCTGGCGCTAACAGATTTATGGCCAGACCTGAAAGCATGATACCTATCAGCAATCCATAATAGGATTTACCTGTTTTTTCAATGATCCAATAGGCAACGCGTTTTAAAAGTCCAATACGAATTAATATATTTGCAAACAAAAATCCACCAATAAACATCCAGGGAATTGTGCCAAACCATGGTGAAAAAACCACATTTGCCGGCGCTAGGTTTGCAAGGATATAAAATACCGGAAGCATCATTGCCGGAATTAAATTTGGCAGCACTTCAAAGGCAAACATCAAAATAGTACAAAAGGTTGCTGCACTAAAAAGTCTTATCTGCCATGTGAAAATATCATTAGCTGGTATTAATAGGATAATAACGGGTACCAAAATAATGATAACCCATTTAACCAGCTTTGCATTTGCCTGTAATTTACTCTTCATTTTATTCTCCTTAATTTTAAAGTTACAAACTCCTTAAAAGCATATTCATCAGCATCGTGTCGTATTTGTTCAACTGTTGATTCATCACCTCATCCATAGCTGTTGTATCCCCCGTTGGATAATAGTTTTGAAGATATCTGGTCTTAAGCTCGGGAATACTTGGACAGGTTACAGCCCCATAGCTTTTCTTTTCAATAGCCCGATCTCCCACATTTGTGTATCGCGCATTTTTGGCCACATAATCAATTACTGCAATATAGTTATCAAGATTAATACTGTTCAAGCTCAGAGGATTTTTATCAAAACTGAATATATAATTTCCTCCTGGAGCCAAAATATCAATATATTCCTTGGCTTTATCAATACACGCCTGTTTTGTTGCAGTCTTTAAATATGTCAAAGGATATAAACCGCTGATAATATGTTTTTTCCCCAATGTGTCTTTAATTTTCTGTGCGTCTCCATATTCAAAAATTAATCGTGTCCCCGGAGGAAGCTCGTATAAGTAGTCCAGATAACGCATCCAGTCATTCTCGCAAAATAATTGGCATACCTGTCCATGACAGTACAAGTAATCAATAAATTTTTTCAAAGATGGCCAATAGATATCCTCAAAATCCTTTGGCCGTATATATCCTGCAAAATGCAATGGAATAAAGGTGGATCCCAAGTACGAAACATTTTTCGGAAGCCCTCTGAAAATTTGAAATGGCAGCAATGCCTCACATGCCATGCTGATTTTTTCAGGGATTCTTCTCAAATCTGACGAAATACCTTTGAACCCTCTTAAAAAATCGCCGAGCAGATCAAAAGGGGCCCGAACTACTGCTGAAGAACCCGCAGGCGGTGTGAAAAAACCATATTTCTTACCTAGTTTTTGCGTAAGCTGTCCAATCTGTACCGATCTTTCATTAAAGGCCGAAAATGCCTTTGCTAAATTAACTGAACGCATAGCTGCATCACAATCCAGCCCTTTAAACATACGCGGTAAAACCTTTTCCATAAAAAAATCTATCGGAGCATTAATAAAGCTGTCATATTCCTCGGACAGTAAAGTAACACAATCCGAATGTTGAATACTCCCGGAGGATGTCACTTTGTATCCCTGTGAATCAAGAATTTTAAAAACCGCTGGATTTTTTTCTTCCCCACCGACCGGCATTGTGTCTGTGTTAATTCTTCGACAAAGCGCATCATAGGCATGCTCTACGCCTTCAAATGTCCACTGAGCTTTTACTGTTGACAAACCTGCATAATCAATACAAGCTTCAAACGGTAGCTTAGCTGAAATCGGGACCCTCTCTGGAATTCGTCCTTCATAAATTTCTTTAAAGAGTTCTGTTTTAGAACTTATCATCATATTACCACTCCTTTTTAATTCCATGAATAAACAACTAATTACGATATATTGCGCAATATATTCTCTTTATCATCGGATATTCTGTGAAATTTCTTTCTTTTTCTGAATTATACTTAACCCAAAAGACAAAAGCAATGGTTTACACCCTCTTGTCAATTAAAGAATTTGACAAAAAACTTGACGGCAGATATAATAGAAAAAACATTTAATTTGAGAGGCCACTAATCATTAACCCTTGGAGTGGTAAGGTCTGCTTATGAATAATTATCCACCTTCACACCTGTTTTTATTAATGGAGTGCTTTCGCACACGTATAAAAGATCTTGCTGAGGTCCTTCATGTTAACGATTCACTGGTCAGCAAATGGCGCAATCACAAACGCCTTATCAATCCAAAATCTCTTTATGCGGACTTAATCTGTCAATACTACCTTAAACTCGATCAAAAGAATAATTTTCACACAATCAAAACACTATTATCCGATGACTACGAACAGATTGAAAACACCGAAAAGGATATTCTTCCAGGCCTTTTAAAAAAATGGCTGACCGATGTTCCAGATCAACTCGACGATTCGAAAATCACATTGGACTCGAGTAGTTATACCACCCAAATATCTATTTATCATTTTGACAGTGGCCGTGAAAAAGCTGTTTTAAGAATGCTGGAAACGTTGAAAAACCTACCGCCAAATCAGGAGTTTCTGATTTTCGACTGTGAAGAGAACTCATGGCGTCAGGAAGAATCAAGCTTTTTAGAAAAAAGAAAAAAACTATTGTATGAGGTTATTAATCGACATCATCTTAAAATCATTCATACTTTCAATGCTAAATATGCGGCTTTAAAAAACCTTTTTTTACGGGATATCAGTCTAAACTTAAACTACAAAGTTGATACTCATTATATCCCTCTTCAGCTGGTACCTAATTTTTTATCAGATATGTTAATTATAAAAGATAAGGCTGCCTTAATCTGTCAATGTAATGAGAGATTTACCGTACAGCGTTATGCTGAATATCACTCAGATATTCGGACGGTTCGTTATTACCAACAATTTTACAATGATCTTCAGTCAAAAAGTATTCCTATTTATGCACAATATCATCTTGACCACTACGGAGATATCCTCGGCTTTTTAGAAGACAAGCTCTGCATGGAAGGGCGCTTATACTACATTTCCTCTTTGCCATTTCCCTTCAATACCGATATTGAAAATCTTTATAGCTATAAACTCAATACGCAAGATACTATCCGTATTTGGGAATCGGCACTAAACCAAGGTTCAGTCAGGCATATTTACTGCATAAAAGACATTGAAAATTTTGTAAAAACTATACAAAAGAGCCCTATGCCAAAGGCACAGGACTTACTCAGGGCTTTTCTTAATCAAATTGACATTCTCATTAAGCTCGCTGAAAAATCTGCTGAATATGAAATAGCACTCCTTAATGAATTGCCCAAAACAGAAGGAATCAGCCCTATATTTTTAATTAAGGATAACCGTTATGCCCTCGCTTATAAATATGAAACGCTGACAGGAAACTTTCATGCACTTGTTTCCGAGGATTCTACTGCTGTCTTTGTTTTGTCCCAATATTATGATGATTTTTGGAGTAGTATTCCCTTAATTCAAAAGAATAAAGAATGGGTTATTCATAAACTAAGAGCCGTCTTCGATCTTTTTCGGGAATAGTCAACATCAATGTATATGATACATTTTTCATTTTGTCACAATTTTGCCATAATCACCTTCTATAATAAAGACAAGATAGAAAATAAGGAGTGATTCAAATGAAAATGAACAAAAAAGTAATCGCTGGTTTTATGGTTGGCGCTGTGCTGCTCACAGGCACCACAGCTCTGGCAGCCGGAAACGGCGGTCGGTTTATGCAGGAATACGGCGCGCAGCACACCGCGGTCATATGTGATACAGACGGCGACGGTCTCTGTGATGCGACCGGAAATCAGGTAGGCGAGGGCAGCTGCACGGGCAATGGTAACTGTCTGGCAGCGCCAGTCACAGGTACGACTCCAGCCACGGATGTTGACAACAGCATATCCGACACGGCTGTACCCACCACTACAGGCCATCACGGTTACGGCGACACGGATGGGGACGGCTTTTGCGATATGACCGGCAATCCAGTAGGCGACAGCTGCCCGAACGGGAGCGGAAATGGTCCTCGGGACGGAAGCGGCCATCACGGCGGAGGACGGCACTGCCGCTAGCCTGCCTGTGTATTCAAAAAGGCCATGGTCCTGCATAATACGGGGCCATGGCCTTTTTTATTTTCCAGTTTCCAGTTCCTTATTATAGATCAGGGTTTCCTTTGAATAGACATGCCGTTCATAAACCTTAGTGCCGGGTTTCTCAAGCTCGCGCATCAAAAACTGATAATAAGCCCCGGGTGTCACAATTCCCGGAATGGCCGGCTTGTCAAAACTGGTGTTCTCAAACAGGGAATCTGCTACCTTGACACAGTTAGTATCCACAGCAAAGTAGGTCTTGAGGGTCCCTTTTTTAAATTTATAAAAAATCGCGTCATTTCCCTTGTATATCTGATCTGCGATGTCACTATAGTCTTTTTCGGGCAGCAGCCCCTGTTCCATAAGCTGGGTATCGCAGTACCACTCCTCCATGTTCTCCCGCATAGTCTCAAAATTCTTCTTAATCTGCAAAAGCTCTTCCTTCTCAAAGGCCACTTTAAAAGCGATGAGCACCTTGTCATCGTGGAAGGCAGACTGCTGGAGGTAGCGTTCCCGGTTGCACTTAAACAGAACCCCGTCGCTGATCACCCCAAACAGACGATAGCTATGGCTGTCGAAGTTACCATAGGCCACGGCCTCATCCCCTAATATCAAGTCCACATGGCCGAAGGACTCCATGAATTTCTTGGATAAATGCACTAGAATTTCCACATTAAAGGGCGCAAGTCCCGCTGCTTTTTCGGGAATAGATACATTCTGCTCATGAAGATAGGCGTTGGCATCCTCCGAAGCCACTTTAGCGTCATATTCCTTGAGCAGACGTCTTGGCAAAAGTCCGCCGATAACAGGCGGAATGGAAAAGCGCAGTTTCCGCTGCATTTTCCTGGCCGTCGCCGACATTTTCTGCTGGGTTGACTCCTCATTAAAGGTATCAAAAATCATGGTAAAGCCATACCAAAGCACGTAGATACCCGCCACCAGGCCAAAGCCGATGGCGTTCAGACGGTTGTTGACCAGCATGAGGACGCCCGCTACCAGCGTGATCACGCCATTGATAAAATAAACGCCGTAGTTTGGCGCGCCGTCTCTAAAATAAGTAACAGCCGACATGAAACGGATAATGGAATTCAAGATAATCCACCCGGCAAAGATGTCAGGAATCCAGCGCACCACCTTAAACCGCAGGATAAAAAAGGCAACGGCAAAGCAAAGGTTGACCACAGCCTCCAGCACCTCACCCTGTCCTTTGATTCGTTTTTTATAAAGCACTGCCACCAGATTCATAAACGCGATGATCAGTAAAACCACAGCGATCAACACCACCAGATCGATGATTGAGGTCTTTGGCCGCAGAATTAAGAACATCCCGGCTCCTATAACCAGAAGTCCGGCCAGAAGGCCGATGAGCTTTTGCGCAACCGTTTTTTCCATTCCTTTTCCCCTTTTTCTGTAATATTCTTATTTTACCGCCTTTCGACCGGCCACGCAACTAAAAAACCCGTGGCGCTGCATTTTGCAGTACCACGGGTCATGTTTTTTATTTTTAGTAGGTTTCAACAAACAGCTGGAAGTAAGAGCGGTCGTGCTTACATGCCGGGCATACCTGAGGCGCATCATTGCCTTCGTAAATATAGCCACAGTTGCCGCATTTCCATCTGACATCACCAAAGCGTTTGAATACTTTGCCCTGTTCGATGTTAGCCGCTAATTTTTTATAACGGGTTTCATGGGCCTTTTCAGCGACACATATCTGAGTAAAAGATTCTGCGATGTCGTCAAAGCCTTCCTTTTTAGCGGTTGCGGCGAAAGCGGGGTATAAGTCTGCCCATTCTTCTTTTTCACCGGCAGCGGCATTGATCAGGTTGCTTTTGGTATCGCCCAATGCTACAGGATAATCCGCGTTGACATTCAGCATCATGGCTTCACCGCCTTCTAATTCAGCAGCCATATATTTATAGAAAACTTCAGCATGCTCTTTTTCATTTGCTGCAGTTTCCAGGAAAATTTCCTGAATCTGTACATACCCTTCTTTTTTAGCCTTTGAGGCAAAAAATGTGTAGCGGTTGCGCGCCTGGCTTTCACCTGCAAATGCCTTCATTAAATTTGACAGGGTTTCCGTACCTTTTAATCTTCCCATTGGTAAATTCCTCCTTGATTTTGATATTGTTCGTTTCTTTATTATAACGCGATCTCAGTAAAAATTCAAATTTTTTCACCCGCTAATTTAGAATTATTTTATTTTTACTTAATATGCTTAATAAAATCTACCAGGGATTCGGCAGCGACAAAGGGGCCGTCCTGCTCAAAACCGGGGATTCCCAGTTGGGTACGGATCACACCGATTTTGATGCCTTTTTCTTTCATGCGTTTAAAATAATTTTCCGCAATCTTTTCGTGTTCGCTTTTGAGCTGTACAGCACCGAAGGGATTCGCAAAATAGGTGGTGGTGATACCAACCTCGCCGGTGGTTCCTTTGGCCATGCGCTTTCCCTCTGAGAATACAGCCAAAGCAGTGTCCAGGTCGTCAAACATTTCGATGGGCGCGTGCGCATCGTCGATTTTTTCATAGTTGTTAATGTAGAAAATATAATCAACTGGAGTAGAAGCTGAGATTTCCTCATAGGTCATCTGGGGTACGATTACCCGGGCGTTAACGATGTTGGGATTCATAAAAATTGAGCGGTCCATGGTGCTGTAGGCATAACCCGGCTGGAGGTCGTCCAGACGGACAAAGGCGCCGATTTCAGTCCCAACGGCCATGAGCTCATCCTCCTTGTTAAAATGCAGGGAGCCCATGTCGTCGATGAGAATGTCCACGTCGCAGCCCAGCTCTTTCGGCAGCTTGTGAATAGCCTCCAGCGTTTCGGACTTGCCAGCGCCGCTGTCGCCAACCAGCATGATATTGACTGGCTTTTCCCCGGCCAGACGGATTTTGGCAAAAGCGCCGTGGATTGGCAGCCAGAAGTTTTTGATCTGGATGATATTGTGCAGCGTCAGGATCATTTTCTTCATATAGCCAAAGTAGTCGATATCCGGATCGTTTGGCAGCATACCATAGTAAATGCCATCCTCCTTCACCACAAAGCCGCGCATTTCGTCCTCGTCAAAGAGGCTCTTGTCCAGCCCGAAGAAAACTGCACCGTCTGGCTTTTTGTGCAGAAATTCCTCTGGTGTCGCCAGCTCGAAAAGGTTGAAAAGGCCTGCGCCCAGTTCCAGAAAATCCTTATGGCAGTAAGCGATGATCAGCAGACGTCCGGCTTTTACCGGGATCGCGTACCAAGATTCGGAATCCATATAAAAGCGTTCCAGAATTTTCTTGTCTTTTTTAATGGGGAATACCCCGTTTCTTTTGCTGGATTGAGTATAAAAAATGACCGGCGGCTCAAAAATAGCTTCCCATACATAGGGCACACGGTACAGAGAGTCATTTTTACTCTTGATATCATTTGGAAAGTCAAAGTGGTCAACCAGGAAGGATACCTGGGCGCCGGAGGGCAGCTGGCGGTAAATACTCAGGCTTTTGCCGGTAACATTGTAGAGAATATTACGGTACAGATCCAGTACCAGCTTTTTCAGAGACTCGTTGTTTGAGGCCAGTGAGTGGGCTTTAGAGCGTTTTGCGCCATCGTCCGGATTATAGCTTTCATTTTTAACCATAAAACGCTGGATATTACGCCAGTAGTTGTAAAATCCCTCGAGAAAATCCAGCATGATGGCGGTGTATTCGTCCACCCCGTACTGAATATCAAAATAGCCGCTCCGCATAACCTCTTTCAAGGACTTCATGTTAAGCAGAGTTACAAAATCACGAAATTTTTCCAGGTCAAAGGACTTGTTTTCGTCCCGGAAGGGGATAATCGCCTTCAGCTTTCTGGAATGACGGATTTCCAACTCATTCACAAAAGTGGTAATCATTTTCCCAAAGGTTTTAGACTGTAAAACCCGGCTGACATTCGTAAACTTCAAATCGCCGTTGATAACAATACTGCGATGTACATTCATATTTTCCATAGATAACTTCCTTTCTGTCTATCCTTTTACTATTTCAACCAGCTCCATCATGTGGTCTACCACAGCAATGGCTCCGGCTCCGAGCAGCTCCTCGCGAGTGCCATTGCCAAAGGCGACGCCGGCCGCGTCAATACCGCAGGCGTGAGCACCTTCGATATCGTAGTAGCGGTCTCCCACCATAAGCACTCCGGCCTTTTTCTCAGGTGTATTGTAGCCATAATCCTCTAAAAAGGCATTGATAATCTCAACCTTGTTGGTGCGTGTGCCGGCTGTGTCAGGCCCGTACACATGGTCTTTGGCAATATTGACCCCGGATTTTTCAACGATCTTCCGAGCAGTGGGCTCACCTTTGTTGGTACAAATACCAACCCTGCAGCCAAGCTCCTGCAGCGCCTCCACGGTCTCAGCCGCCCCGTCAAAGAAAGGATCCCTGTACATACGGCCGTGTGTCACGTATTCCTCCTGGTAAAAGTCGTGGCCGCGCCAGCCGTCCGCCTCGCTGTAGCCGTAATATTTTGTAAAGACCTGTTCAATGGGCGGTCCGATGAGGGGTTCGATGTCCTCAATTTTAGGCTCAGGATACCCCAGCTTTTCCAGCGCGTACTCAAAGGAACGCCAGACCCCCTCCTTGGAATTCAGCAATGTGCCGTCCAGGTCAAACAATACGCAATGATACTTCATGAACGCCCTCCTTTAATTGTCCCATTGGGATGAAAATAATCCCATCATGAGTCTGCTTCTCAGTATGACTGTCTTTCATTATAATACAAATGTCTCTCAAATAAAAGCTTTTCTTGGCTGAAAAAGGTTTTCAGCTTTGCTTTTTCTCAAATTACCCGTGCAGTCTATTGCTTTTTGTACTATAATATTATGCAGGAATGAATCCATTTTTCACCATTTATCCTGTAAGGGATGAGAGATACAGAAAGGAAGCATAACATGCAGCAGATTCACGACAACATTTTAGAAACCATCGGACGCACCCCCATGGTGCGTCTTAACCATTTAAGTCCAAACCCAAGGGTTGAGATCGTCGCCAAGGTGGAGGGCTTTAACCCGACCGGCAGTATTAAGGACCGCATCGCCCTCAAGATGATTGAGCAGGCTGAGGCGGAAGGCACGCTGACAAAGGATAAAACTATCATCGAGCCCACCTCAGGCAACACAGGCATCGGTCTGGCCATGATCGGCGCGGTCAAGGGCTATGATGTGGAAATCGTCATGAGTGAGGCCGTATCCATTGAACGGCGTAAAATGATCCAGGCCTTTGGCGCCAAGGTCACCCTGACAGCCCCCGATGAAGGCACCGACGGCGCGATCCGCAGGGTTCGGGAGCTGCTGGCCGAAAACCCGGACAAATATTTTAACCCGAACCAGTTCAGCAACGAGTACAATAAGCTGGCCCACTACACCACCACCGCTGAGGAAATCTGGGAGCAGACCGAGGGAAAGGTCACACACATGGTTTCATCACTGGGGACCTCTGGTACCATCATGGGCATTGGCATGGGCCTTAAATGCCACAATCCTGAGGTGCAGATCGTGGAGGCGCACCCCGTAAAAGGGCATTATATCCAGGGGCTTAAAAATATGGAGGAGGCCATTGTTCCCGCCATTTACGATCCGGATAAAATCGACACCCACATCATGGTGGAATCAGAGCTGGCCTTTGACTTTGCCCGCCAGATCGTCAAAAAAGAAGGCATTTTTGTGGGCATGAGCAGCGGCGCGGCCCTGTACGCGGCCTGTGAGGTTGCAAAAACCCTGGATTCAGGTCTGATTGTCGTCATCTTCCCCGACCGCGGCGAAAAATACTTAAGTACGGATTTATTTAAGCTGTAAGCCGCCTGATTTACTTTTAGGCTTACTGGAAATGTGGTATAATAAGATCAAATTGAAAGCAGGAGGTTTACAATGATTGCCATTATTATTATCATTGCCATTATCGTCATTCTTGCCCTTATTGTAATGGGCAGCTACAATGGCCTTGTTAAAACGAAAAACCAGGCGGAAGAAGCTTTTTCCACCATGGACGTGTATATGAAAAAACGGTACGACCTGATCCCCAACCTGGTGGAAACAGTCAAGGGCTATGCCGGCCACGAATCCCAGACACTGGAAAAGGTAACCGCTGCCCGCAACGCAGCCATGACCGCTTCCTCCATTGATGAAAAACTGAAAAACGAAAACGCCCTGAGCGGAACTTTAAAGAGTTTGTTCGCTGTTACCGAATCCTATCCGGATCTCAAGGCTAACACCAACTTCATGGATTTGCAGCGTCAGCTTCAGAACATTGAAGAAGACATTGCCAACTCGCGCAAATACTATAACGCTTCCGTGAAAAACCTGAACAACAAAATTGAAATGTTCCCGGGCAGTATCATTGCCGGCATGTTCCATTTTGAAAAGAAACCTTATTTTGAAGTATCTTCTCAGGAAGAACGTGAAAACGTCAAAGTACAATTTTAATCAACGGACAATTAAGCCTGGAGAATTGAGAATTAAAAGAATAAAAGCTTTAATTCTTTATTCTCCTTTTTACATTCTTCTCAAGGAGGTGCACCTATGAAAAAGAAATTGCCTGTACTGGCGGCGCTCATATTGCTGCTGGCGCTTGTGTTTCCCGGGACTGGACTGGCCAGGGAATACTTCACCATCGACAGCTACGACGTGACCATGAACGTACAGGAAAACCATGCCTACGACGTCAACGAAAAAATCAACGTCACATTCAGTCAGCCACGGCACGGTATTTACCGCTACATTCCCTACAGCGGCAGCTTTTACCGGGATATTGACGGCAAGGCGACAGAAACAAGCTACAACGCCCGTGTCTCAAACATCAGAGTTTCGGGCTCCGATTTTGAAACAGACAGCGAGAACGGGAGTAAAGTTATCCAGATTGGCGATGCCGACAGATATGTGGACGGCAACCAGACCTATAACATTTCCTACACCTGGGACCCGGGAGATGACCATATCGACCAATTTGACGATGTTTACTTTAACATTATTCCCCAGAACTGGGATACCACCATTGAAAGCGCAACCTTTACCATTAATATGCCCAAGGAATTCGACGCCTCAAAGGTCGAGTTTATTACAGGCAGCTACGGCGGCACCGTGACCGATGCCGTGAGCTTCACTGTCGATGGCAACACGATCCACGGCACCCTCAATCAACCATTACAGCCCAACGAGGGCGTCACCCTCAACATCCGCCTGCCGCAGGGCTATTTTGTGGGCATGCGTACCGGCAACGAATGGCTGCCGGCAGTCTACATTGTTTCCGGGCTGTGCCTGATTCTGGCAATTATCCTGTGGTTCCGCTACGGACGCGACCAGAAACCGCTGGAGCCTGTCATGTTTTACGCGCCCGATAAGCTCACACCAGCTCAGGTTGGAACCATCATCGACGGCAAAACCGGCAACGAGGAAATCCTGTCCATGATTATGTATCTGGCGGACAAAGGTTATCTGACCATTGAGCAGACCAGTAAAAAGAACTTCAAATTCGAAAAGGTACAGGAGCTTCCAGCCAATGCCCTAAGCTTTGAGCATACGGTTATGCGCGCTCTTTTCCCCAATGGACGCACTGTTTCCAGCATGAAGGATCTGGAGGATACCTTTTACGAGGATATGCAGGTGGCCAAAGCTGAGGTCAGCGGCTTTTTCGCAGAGCCCCAGAACAAGCTGTTCACTTCCGGCTCCAAGGCGGCCCAGGGCTTTATTCACCTGGCCTGCTTCCTGCCTCTGTTCATTTTCGGCTGCGCCGTGGGCTATAAAAGCGAGGGCTTCTTTGACGTGTTTATCGTGCTGATTATGGGCTGCCTGTTTGGAGTTCTTCCCTTTGCAGGACTGACCTTTTTATCCCATACCCTTGAGACTCGCCGTGGTATGACCGCCGGCTCCTTCACCGGAAAGATGGCTGCCGGGGCGCTTATCTCCGCTGTGCTGCTGATCATTGTTCTGGCAGCAGGAACGGCGACCTTCGGCTCGATTCTGCCCCCGCTGGCGGCAGTGATTGCCGCAGTCGTTGCCGGATTCCTGAGCGCCTTTGCCACCAAGCGGACCCCTCAGGGCAACAAATGGCTGGGCGAGACCCTCGGCTTTAAAAACTTTATCCAGACCGCAGAGCTGGACCGCATCAAAACCCTGGTGGATGAAAATCCCAACTATTTCTTTGATGTGCTCCCCTATGCCTACGTGCTGGGCGTCACAGACAAATGGGCCAAACGGTTTGAAAGCCTGGCGATCGAACCGCCATACTGGTATAGAACCTATGATTCCTACAGCATGTTCAATACGATTTATTTCACCAATGCCCTCATGCACAGCATGAACGCCATTTCAACCAACATTACCGTTCCCCCGAACTCCGGTTCCGGCGGCTTCGGCGGCGGCGGTTTCACCGGTGGCGGCGGCTTTTCCGGCGGCGGTGGTGGCGGTGGTGGCGGCGGAAGCTGGTAAAAGCACCATCGTTCCCACCCCTTATAAAAAGAGCTTCGTGACCTTGCGTTTTCGCGATGTCACGGGGCTTTCTTAATTTCTGTCTTTTTCGTCGCGTCCACTTTTGCACTTTTGATGTTATTGGGGGGTATCATTAAGGCAATCACCATAAAGGGAACAACTTATAAAAAAAGGGGGGATTTTATGATGAAACTCAAACGTATTGCCACGGCCCTTCTGCTTCTGATTTTCTGCCTGTTCTCACTGGCGCTAGACTGATTCTTCTGGTGATGGTCGTTCTCCTCATACGCCGCCATCACATTAAAAAACGTAAGGTCTGACACAAAAAAACACCATGAAGGCTTAAAGCTCCTTCATGGTGTTTTTTCGTCCCTTAATACATATTATGAATGACCTCAGCCGCGCACAGGAAATCCTCGATATGGAGCTCACTTCCGTCGTCCAGCTCCACTCTGCCATGAAAACGACCAAATACCTGGTGCTGAATACTCCTGACCGCCAGCAGATTGATATTGGCCCGGCGGTCAAGCTTTGGCGTAAACCAGCCCTCAAAACGTCCGTCGTTCGAGGTTACGCGCCAGGGCTCCATAAAGCGATACGCATCCTTGTCATCCCTTGGGATCAAAAATGCGATCTCATCCAGCTTGTGCGCCTGGTTATCATAAAAAACCATATTTTCGCTGGCGCTGCTGCGGTCCGAAAAGCCGTAGCCCAGGTTAAAGCCAAAGGGCTTTCCCTCATGCCAGCCGCTGCCCGTGCCCCAGTACCAGGTATTGTTATAGGTCCAGACGCCGCGGCCCCAGTCCAGCACCCCCATGGTGCTGTCCGGTAAAAAGTGGATTCTTTTATCCCCTAGCTTTATCCAGCCACTGGCGGGCATACAGTTGATCTTCTGGTTATAATAAAAGGCCGTTGGCTTTTCGGACCAGGGTGTGGCAATACACATGGTGTCCATGGACGGCTGATAGAGCAGAATATCTACTTCCAGTCCACGCCCCTCCCAAAAATCCGGGAAACGGCACTGGATACGCCGCCGGTTCTTTTCCGTGGTGTAGGATAAATGGATTCTGGAATGGCAAAACTCGCCATCCCCCTTATCCGAATGGACGCCGAGGCCGTATTTGCCCCCGGGCAGCGGTTCCACAATAGTTTCTGTATGCTCTGTCCAGTTTTCATAATTAAGCAGGGATACACTCGCCATACCCGCATAGCCTAAATCCGACAGGGTAAAGGCCACCCCCTTCTTCTCGTCGCCCACCAGATAATAATCCCATTCCTTCCGCCTGAACCAAGGCGCTGCGATGTTTTCCCGGTTATAGTCCCAGACCAGCTGTTTTGCCCAGCCCGGCTCCTGAACTATTCCCTACGCATTCAGCAGGGGCTGTGGTGTTGTGACTTCATGCTGCACACCCATTTTTTCACCTCATTATCTGTAATCGTATTATATTCATTATATCACATGTATCTTAATAGCCCAACACCCGGTTATGGCCATGTACAGAGCCTTGTCCGCCTGGTTGATAAGCTGCTCAAGGCCCGGTCCGTCACGGCCATCTCTACCAAGTAACCCACGCTTACGTTTACACTTATATTGCCTAAACCAGCCGATATCCGCCATAAACGCACAGTTAATGCCTGCTCAATAATCTCCGTCAACCAGTACCGGCTTTACAGATAAGGTCAAAGACGTGTCGAAAACAAAAAACTACCTTGTTGCACTAAAAATCACATAAAAAACACCCCCAGTCCTGGACCAGGGGTATAAAGGGAGAGTAATTTAAGGGAGATGTAAATTCTGTAAGAGGTATGTGTGTTCGAGAATATTTATACCCGGGGATCGAGTATTTAAACACTATATACTCAAAACTGATTTTAACCTCAATCTATGTTACACCAATTTTTTAAAGACATCGCTGGTATCGGCAAATCCTGCCCCCCTCATCATACCGTTCTTCCTTAACCACCATAAGGGCTTTTGTTATCAACATAAACTTTTTCTCCTTTTTCTATGATTCGCTATAATCAGCTGGCGGCCCCAAAGCCAATTCCGCAGAGGTGCCCTTTACATTCGTTACATGCCTCTGCAAATCAGCTTTTAATGATTGTTTTTATTATATCAGGACATACTCCTCGAAAGCGCCTCAAAATCCGATGTATTTTCAGAACAAACACAAATTTGCACTTTTTTGTCAAATTCTTTTTCTTTTTAATGATTTATTTTTTAAATGGGGCTTTTTTGTTGCGCTTTTGTTGTTCTTCATCCTGTAAAATAAGACTATCATATTGATAGAGAGTGAGATTTATGCATGTATTAGCAATCGACGATGAACGGCTGGCTCTTGAACAGCTGATCTTTTCCTTAAAAGAAACCCTGCCAAAGGCACAGATTCACGGCTTCATTAACCCGGAGAAAGCGCTTGAATTTGTTCAGACGCTGAATAAGGATTCAAAGCATCCTCTGGATTTAGCCTTTCTGGATATTATCATGTCGAGGATGTCTGGCCTGGAGGTTGCCGCCAGATTGAAAAAAATCTTTCCGGAGGTGCGTATCATTTTCGTGACGGGTTACTCGGATTATGCCTACGACGCCTTCCGGCTCCACGCCAAGGGTTATATCCTGAAGCCGGTCAGCCGGAAGCTGATCCAGGAAGAATTAGACAATCTGGACTTCCCGCAGGAGGCCGAGCGCCGGGGAAAGCGGGTGCAGATCCACACCTTTGGCACCTTTGACATTTTTGTAGACCAGAAGCCCCTGAGCTTTTCGCGCAGCCGGGCCAAGGAGCTGCTGGCTTACCTGGTGGACCGCCAGGGCAATGGCGTCAGCCTCTCCAATATCTGCGCGGTTCTGTTTGAGGACTCTGCGGGTACCAAGGGCAATAAAAAACACGCCCAGAATGTTATCTCAAGTCTGCGCCGTGCGCTTGAGAGTGTGGACGCTGAGGATATCCTCATCAAAAAATGGAACTATCTGGCGCTGGACACCAAAAAGGTAGACTGTGACTATTACCGCTTTCTCAAGGGCGACATTGACGCCATCAACGCCTTTCACGGGGAGTATATGAGCAATTACAGCTGGGCTGAGTTTACCGCCGCCTTTTTGAATCAGAAAAGCACCCGGCACAAAAACAGACAGAACTGAGAAATCCCGCGGAAGCCGCAAAATACGGCGCCACGGGATTTTTAATTAAAACCCTGACGTTCCTGGCCCAGGAGCCAGCGCCACAGAACCATGAGCAGCAAAATCAGAAGAAGACCGCCGGCCGCCAGCAGGACCGAGCTCTCTGAGGCCAGGGAGATGCCAGTGATCAGCCCGGCCGGGCCGTCCGAAGCCATGCTCAGGTCAAGGGCGCACCGGGTCTCGGAGCCTGCACAGCCGCCCTCTGCCGTCCGGTAACGGGCAATGAGGGTGTAAGTGCCGGACTGGGAAGGATAACCGCTGCTCTCTGACTTCAGCCTTATTTTCGCGGCACCTGCCTTTACCTCTGCCGCACCGATAAGCCGCTCGGTTTTGCTGTCGTCATCCACCAGGTAAAATTCCACCCGGCCGTTTTCTACCACTGTCATGGACTGGGCACAGACCTCCGCGTTCACATAGAAGGCCTGTCCCAGCTCGGGAGACGCCGGACTGATGCTCATCAGTATGGAGGTCTCTACCGGGTGATTCATGTCCGCTGCCCATACAGCATGCATTCCGGCCAGGAGCAGCAGCGCTGTCAACAGCAGTGGTATTTTTCGTATTTGCCCAGTCATTCTACTCATTATCCAGGGACTCCGCCCCTCTACGGCTGGCCTTTTCCCGGTTTTCCTTCTGCGGCGCAGCGCTTCCGTTCTGCTCCACAACGCGCTGCCCCCACGCCTGTATGTTCTGCCAGCCGGTTATTTTATGGATGATTGTTTTCCGGATCATTTTGCCACACCTCCTTTATGTCTTTTGTATTTTGGCCTCTACAGTCCAAAGATGACCTGCTGTAAGGTATTGTTCAGTATTTCCTCTCTTGTGGGATGATTTTCATCTGTCACCGTGATGGCTGTGCGCACATCGTCGGTGATGATGTTGTCCACGCCGCAATCGATCATTTTCTGCATGCTGACCGCATCGTCCACGGTCCAGGCATGCACGTCCTTGTTCTTCCGGTGGGCCCGCTCCACCAGCCCTTTGGTGATAAAGGTCTGCTCGATACTGAGGGCGTCCACGTCCAGGTTTTCAATGTCACCGTAGGCAATGGGCGTAATGTAAAGGGTCTCGATTTCTGTTGTCAGCTCCTTTACCTCCTCGAGAATCCCATAGTTCAGAGAGGCCAGGTAGCACTGGCCCTCAAATTCGTGCCGCTTTATGGTCTCCACGGCCTTTTGGGCAAAGCCGCTGTCGTAGGGCGTGGGCTTAAGCTCGATGTTCATTCGGATTCGGCCCTGGCACACCTCGATGGCCTCATCCAGCGTCATAAGCCGCTCACCCTTGTATTCCGGCGAAAAAAAGCTGCCGATGTCCAGATTCCGTATCTCCTCGTAGGTGGACTGCCAGATATAGACGTTCTGGCCTGTGGTTCGTTTCAGGTTATTATCATGGGACACCACCAGCACGCCGTCCCTGGTTTCGGCCACGTCGATCTCCACATAGTCTGCGCCCAGCTCGATGGCTTTTTCCAGGGCAGAGCGCGAGTTCTCCGGTGCGTCGGAGGAATTCCCACGGTGTCCGCTGACCTGGGTGCCGTGCAGCAAAGTATCCAGATCGTCTGCGTCAAAGGCCGTGACGATGCGTCCGGTTTTAACGCCCACGGCAATCATCACCATGATCAGCGCCAGTACCATCAGCTGACGCTTTTTCAGAAAAGGGACGGAGATTTCGGGTATCCTCCGGGCCTGTACTTCCTCCCCGCCTTCTTCCTCCGAGTAAGCTTCGTAAAACCGAGAGATAAAGGCATAATTCATCATGGTACCCAGACAGGTCTGGACGGTGTTAAAGGCGGATACTGAGACTGCCAGAATCCCAATGAGGATCATCATTCCCAGCGGCGGGCCGCCCCCGGCCTCCAGCCGCCCGGTGACCAGACTGACCACAGTGCCCGATAACAGGGAAAGTGCCCCCAGGAACAGCACAAGCACACCAAAAACCAGCAGCAGTAAAAGGGTCCAGAGTAAAAAGCTGCCCACTGTTTTGAGCATCCGCCCTTTTAAAAGGCGGATGCTCCTGCGGCAGGCTGGAATAAAATTCCGTCCCTCCACGGCAAAGACGTTAAACGCGAACAGGGTCAGCGCCATGACCAGCAGCAGGATAACGCCCAGGCCTGTGTAGGCCGCGTAAAGGACCGGGGAGCTTTTGATATAATCCAGAATAAAGCCCGGAACCGTGAGCTCTGTGACCAGGTCTGAGGTGACACCGATATGCAGCACAGGCATGATCACCACAAAAAACAGAACCGCCAGGTAGTTCCTGGGGTTAAAGATCCGTACGGCCTGCCGAAAGCCCGCGGCCAGCAATGGGATCATCTGCACCTTTCGGCGGTTCCGGCTTTCATGAAAGCACAGGGCCAGCACAGTGATCTCAAAAATACAGTAAAAGGCCAGCAGCAAAAGAAGGACAAAGACCGACAGGAGCACCAGCGGATTTTTCAGCGCCGCCGCCACGCTGTCTCCGGATATGACCGGAAATCCTTCCAAAATCAAAAGCCTGCGCAGCCCAAAATTTAACAGCGGCAGCACCGCAAGGGTTCCGCCCAGCTTATAAATCAGCTCGAATACCGCCAATGTCCAAAAATTAAAACGCAGGAGCGCCAGGCTTTCTCTGATAAAGGCGCCCCTGCCTTGATTCCACGGTTTCATCTTTGTTCCTCCCTTTTCTTAAATCTGTCTTGGCAGCTCCATGTCGTATTCCATCGGCAGGAAGGTGTAGCCTTCCTTGAGCAAGGTCTTAAAGGTTTTGTCCAACGCCTTTCGGGTATTGTCCTTCTGCTCGGCATGGCAGAGCACGGTGGAGACATTGTGCCCGTGAACGCCTTCGATAAAATTTTTGGTCAGCTGCTCCACGCTTAGGCTGTTGCTGGTGCCGTCGCCGCAGACCACATTCCAGTCTACATAGTTATAGCCCCGATCAAGTATGCCCTGGGTGCAGGTCGCGTTGGCGTTCAGAGAGCCGCCGGGAAACCGGAATAAATGAGAGGTCTGTTTGAGCCCGGTGACCTGCTTCTGGTAAGCGTCCAGCTTTTCCACGTCCGCATAAAAGGCAGCTGGGTCCTTGTAAAGGCTGTACTGGTGGCTCCAGGTGTGGTTGGCCAGGGTATGGCCTTCATCCACAATGCGCCGGTACGCCTCCTCCATGACCGGGCCCTCGCGGCCGTTGGTAAAAAAGGTGGCCTTGATATTGTACTTCCTGAGGAGATCGAGTATCTCTCCGGTATGTTCGCTGGGGCCGTCGTCAAAGGTGAAAAAAACAACCTTGAGGTCAGCGGTGTCATCTGCGGCCAGCTTGGCCTTTACCTCATCCATTTTGGCTCTCAGCTCTGCGTTTACCTTTGGCCCTCCGCCTTTTTTCTGCTCATTGGCTGCCTGCTGCAGCACTCCTGCCGACGCCGCGGGCTGAAAGCTGCCGCTGAGCCCGGTCATGGCTGCCGCAGCCTCGGCCTGTGCGGCCGCTTCCTCTTCAGCGTCGTACTTTTTAATCATCAGGACGCTGGCAACAGCCGCCCCTGCCACAATCAGCAGGATCACTGACAGAATAATAAAAAACCGCGGTTTTAAATGTACTTTTCGATTGCTTCTGTAATATTGTCCTCTTTTCATTTGATCTGTCCTTCCTGGATGTCCGCGGCTCTCATAACCGCCTGTTAGTTGCTGACTTCATCAATCACTGTGGCAAACTCGTTCTTAAAAGTATCCTTATCCAGCCCGGTAGCGGACATGGAGTAGGTCATGTCTCCCTTGGTAAAGCTTGCGATAAAAGCCTTATCTTCTGCGTTTTCGGCAATATTGTAGGTTGTGCCGTTATAGCTTTCTGTGGAGTAGCTCAGATTCTGGTAGCCGCTGATATCTCCTGTGGCATTTTTCTGGCTGCGCACGGTGGCCTCGGCTCCGCCGGTTTTCTGATATTCCAGGTCTACCAGCTCGTCGCCGATAATGTACAGTTCCTTCAGTTCAAAGCCAGAATAGGCTGGCAGAGCCGCCGGGGAGTACCCCATCTTTTTCTCTATCTGCTCCAGGGTATCATAGCTGACCATGGGGTTTGGCATGCCGCTTTTCTGCGGGTCGGCCTTTGAACAGGCGGTGACCACCAGAACTGCGAGTACCAGCACACTTAAAATAACTGCTGTTTTCCGTTTCATTTTAGATTCCTCCTTTTATATTATGAATTCTGCCTTCTGTAGCGGACAATGGCCACTACGACAACAATAACGATAAGCAATGCAACGGCGCCCGCTGCGACGCCAACCCAGGTGTAAACCTTCTGAACCGACGGCCCAAGATGCACGGTGGCTTCGGCACTGCAGGGCTGGTAATCATCGTTGCCGGCAAAGCTGATCTTTACCACCTGATCGCCCTCGACACGGTTGTAGTCCATTTTCAGCTCGTCGCTTTTGTACTTAATAGGCTTGTTGTCTTTGTCTACCAGGCTGACCTTCAGGCTTTCCAACACTGCGGCGTCCAGCTTCGCGCTGTTCGCGTCATAGGCCACGCTTCTGGGATTCTGGGTGAGCACCAGCGCACAGGGCGATGCATTCACAATCTTGACATTGGCCGTGGCCGTGGCGGACTGATAGCTGCTGTTGCCAAGATATTTCACGGTGATATCCTGCTTGCCCGCGGTGTGGTTGTAGCTGAGCTCCAGATCGCTCAGGGAAAAGCTGACGTTTTTTCTGGACTCGTCGGTAATGGTCACCTTAAGCGCGTCGGTAATGGCCTTGTCCATGCTGGTCTTGTCGTCACGGTAAGAAACACTGGGTGTGTCTCTGGACAGGGTGATAACCACTTTTTGGGGGTCCTCCAATACGACCTTGGCCTCGGCTGCCGAGGCATTGTACTGGGTGTTTCCCTTATACTTCACGGTGACCAGCTGTGTGCCGACAGCCCGGTTGTAGCTGAGCTCCAGCTCCTCGGCGCTGAACTTGACGTTATCGCCTCCGCTGTTCACCACACGTACCTCCAGCGCCTTGATGATGGCGCTGTCCATGCCTGCCTTATCCGCGAACAGTTTGACCGAAGGTGTGCTGTTAATCAGCAGAACACTCGTCCCTTCCAGGCTGTTGATCTTGATCATGGCCGTGGCCTCGCTCTCTGCGTAATCGCCCCCGCCGCCGCTTTTGTAGGTCACGGTTACCTTCTGGTTTCCCGGGCTTCTGTTATAGCTGAGCGCGATATTCTCACGGCTGAAATTGATCTTATGCTCATTGTCATCGAGCACTGTGATCGCCAGGCTGTCGTAAACCAGCCGGTCCAGCGTCTCCGTATTGGCACTGTAGTTCACCACTGCGCCGGTGGCTTTTAAATTAATATGGGTCAGCACTGGCGGCGTCACGCTTGGCACAGGGTCGTTGCCCTCTGCCCAGACCACGCCGCCTCCCCAGAGCATCAGCACAGTCAGCAGCGCTGCCAGAATCCTTTTAAATTCTCTCTTTTGTGAAACTGAGCACTTCATCTTTCCTCTCCTCTTGACATATCACCAGATTGCTTTTCTGGAATAAATTGAATATTCCACTTTATTTTAAGTTTTACTTCTAAAATAATTATACATGACGAGGTTCCACAAAAGATCCTCAATCCATGCTCTGGGAGTCTCAGTTCTTCTAAACTTTATGACAAATATATGGTACATCAGCCAGCACATCAGAAGTGCAACCGGCTGATGCAGACCGGCCTTTTATTTTCTTCGGGCCGCCACAGCTGCGAGTCCGGCAAAGCCAGCCAGCAGAATCAGGGCTGCCGGTATGGAGGCCTGCTCGGACAGAATCCCTGTGTTCGGACCGTTTCCGCCAGCTTTTTTCACGGTAATAACCGTGCTGGCGCTTTTGGCACCGTCCTCAGTAGTGACGGTAATGGTGGCCTTGCCAACGGACATGCCGGTGACCTTGCCCTGGTTATCCACCTTGGCAATCCGGGCGTCAGAGGACTTCCAGCTCACGTTTTTATTGGTAGCGTTTGCCGACTTGACAGAGGCTGTCAGCTTCATGCTTTTTCCCTGTGCCAGCTCTGCGCTGGTCTTATCAAGCTCGACGCCGGTCACACGCACCACTGGCTCTGGCTTGTCCGAAACCAGTACTGCCCCAAAGGTCCGCTGTTTATTCTGGGCCTCCAGCTCTCTGACCGTACCTCGGTAAGCATTGGAGGCGGTCGTGACGATCGCTTTCTGTCCCCCGGGGTCTGGCAGATACAGGTAGAGGTTAGCCGCTTCGTCGGTCACCGTATCCTTGAGGCTCAAGGCTCTTTCGCCCACCTTGCCCTCAAGGCTGCCCAGATTAGCTGCTGTGCCCACTGTCAGCATGGTTTTATAAAGCCTGGCGCCGCTGGTGTCTTCCGGTTCGGGTGAGAGGGTATTGTGCACTGCGTTCAGGCTGCCGCCATCCACGATGATGGCCGGACCGTCCGCCACAGTCACTGCTCTGGCCTTCTGTTTCCCCACTGTCGGCAGCGGGCTGTCCGGGTCTGGAGCTTCTGCCTTCAGGTCGCTGGCGCCGCCGGATACCCATGTGGTACCCCCGCTTACATGAATGCCGCCGTTGGCGTACAGTCCATAGGCCTTCTGGTCTTTATCATTTTCTGCCAGCAGACGGTGTGTACCGCCGTTGATGGTAAGGGTTCCGCCTGCGCCGACCGCATAGCTCTGGCTGTTCAGCTTTACGCTGCCTCCATTAAAGGTAATATCACCAGTGCTGCCGACGACCAGGCCCTCGTCACTCCCCTCGCTGATGCCGGATACCCGGCCGCCGTTGATGGTAATACTGGAGCCGTACAGTCCAAAGGGACCGCTCACATTGATCTCGCCGCCATTGACAGTGATGCTGTCATTGAGATCGTCGGTGGCCGATTTGGTCATAATAGCCGCACTCTGGGTGCTGTGGGCCGTAATAACACCGCTGTTGACGACGATAAAACGTCCGCCGAAAATGGCTGGATATTTTTTGTCCGCCGCCACGTCACAGTTCAGGCTGCCGCTGCCGCCAAAGGCCAGAGTACCGATACGATCGTCGTCCGCGAGGATAACCGAATCGATGGCGTGCCCCTCGTCCGCGGTGATATAGTTGTCCCCTCTGGTGATGATTTCCACATTCCGGTGATTGATGTAAATGCTGTCGTATCTGGTATTGATGTGGACATTATCCAGCGTGAGGCGGTAATAGTCTGCCGTCACATCCTCAGGAACCATAACGCTGGGCTTTCCGATAAAAATCCGTTCACTGGACTCAGCCTTTCCTTTGGCCATGGCCGCAGTGCTGCTGCCCGGCTCTAGAACATAGTGGCTGCTAAAATAATAAGGTACATGTCCATTCTCAGAGGTCACCTTCATGTCCGGCACAGCTGGCTTCATTTCTGCCGTGTAGCCGTGATTTCCATCTTCCGCCATTCCTTCATAGTCCACGCCGCCAATCGTTACCCCAAAAGGATTTTCTTCACCGGTCGATACGTAAACACAGAGCCGGCCGTCTTTATCCGTACGCATATCGCGGATTCCATACGCACCATTAACCGGATCTGCCTTCTTCTCTCCGAAAAAGCCCGCCTTGAAGAAAAAGTCCAGCCCGCTGTCTGCCGGCAGACCTGTCAGCGTTACAAGCTCTGCCTTGACCTCAATGTTATCGTCCTCGTCGTAATAGCTCAGCGGTGCGGGCATGATTTTATTGCCTCCGGTAAAAATGCTGCCGCCCTGCAGAAAAATCTTGGTATAATCCTTCGTGTCGCCGAAGTCGCCGCCGAAAAGGTCGTAGTCCTTTCCCGAGGCGTATATGGTTCCTCCGGTAATGGTCAGAATATCGCGTTCCTTATTCACGGCAAACCCGCCGCCATTAATGCCGACATGAGCGCCTGTGGCATTGATCTGACCGCCGTTAATCGTCAGCGCGCGGCTGGCCCCGATTCCAACATAGCCGTCTTGAGCTGTGACGCTGCCGCCGTTAATCGTAATCTCTCCCATGGCAGAAAAGCCACAGGTACCATAGACCTTATCCCCAAGAACTGCGTCGCCGATCACGCTGCCGCCGTTGATAACACAGGTACCGCCGCCCTTGCCGCTGCCGTCACCAGTGCTGATCCCTCCGCCAGGCGCTTTGCCCGAAAGGGTGCCGCCGTTGACCTCTAGGCCGTTATAGCAGTAAACCGCTCCTGAAAACGGCGCCGCTTCACTTCCCTCGACCACAGCCGTCAGACTGCCGCCGTTCATGGTCAGTTTTTCCGCAAAGTGTGCGCTGATGGCATAGTCGCCCTGACCGTCTTGCGGCTCTCCGGCCACTGCCGGCACACGTTGCGCATCCACAATGCCATTGACCGTGTAAATTTCGCCGCTCTCGATAATATTACCGCCCATCCCCAGGCTCTCAAGGGCAAATTCTTGCCCGGAGCGCAGATTCAGCTTGCCTGTTCCATTTACAGTCAGACTGGAGTCGTTGGTATCGCCGCTCCCATCGCCGATGTAAAGGGCAGAGGACAGGTCTGATTGAAGACTGCTTTCCCCTTCCAAGGTCAGGCTGAGATCTCCCTGACGCACAGACAGGGGCATACTGGCGTCTCCTTCGGCGCTGGTGGCCACCTTGATCCCGTTGATGGTAAGCGCAAAGCTGCCTGTGCCATTGATCAGAATGACGTCTGTGGTCTCTGTGACATTCGGCGCCATGCTGACCGTGTAGCTTCCTGTCTTTACAAAGGTGAGTATTCCTCCCTCATAATTGTAGCCCTCTGCGCTCCCCTCCACCACAAAGCCCTTTCCGGCCTGGGTGGCGGACGGCACAGCATTTTCCTCTGCCATGACGCTGCCCCCTGTCAGCAGCAGGAGTGCTAACATGGCAATGAGCACTACCTTAATCTTTTTCATTTTTGTTGCTCCTTTCATTTTGTATTCTTAATGGTTTCTTACCCCATCTTACACCAGAGAGTACATCAAAAGAACAACAAATCCAGAGGAATTTGGTTTCTGTCCAATAAAAAAAGCGGCGTTATTGTCCACGACGCCGCTTTTTTTATTTTTTATGCCAGCCGGTATTCAATCCATGCCAGAGCATCCTCGATGACCTCGTCGCGGATGTACTCGTTGAAAATTTCATGACAGGCATTACCATAGATTTTCATCTGCTTATCCTGGGACGAAATATCTGAGAAGAAATCCTGCGTATCCTTCGGGGAGACCAGAGCGTCCTTTTCTCCGTGCATCAAAAGCACCGGATAACTGAAGGTCTTGTTGTCCATGAGCCAGCGCAGGCCCTCGGCAATGCTCTGGCATAAGCCGGCAGTAAAGAACTTGCCGTTCAGGGGATCCTTCCCATAGGCTTCCACTACAGCCGGGTCGCTGCACACGCCGTCGCCCAGCTCGTTTGGGAACTCTGTTTTGGGGTCCAGACCCATATCCACATGGATAATAATCCCGGTGTTGTCACGGGTCAGGCCGCCTGAGATCACAATACCATCCACAATGCCAGGATATTTGGTTCCGTAGGCCGCAGCGGCAAACCCACCCATGCTGTGGCCGACAACGTAAATAGGCAGTCCGGGATTTTCACTCCTGGCCAGCTCCACAATAAAGTTGGTGTCGTCGATGATTTCATCCTTGTTTGTGTAAAAATAACGGTCACCGGACGATTTTCCGTGGCCTCTGTGATCGAAACGGTAAACCTTAAACTGGCGTTCGGTAAACTTATCGGTGACGTAGTCGTACCGGCCCTGGTGCTCACAGAGTCCGTGGACAAAAACCACGACAGCTCTGTAGTCCTCCGGCGTATCCACTGTCATTACCAGCTCTACACCATCAAAGGAAGCGACGGTTAATTCTTTTCTCATGATATTTCTCCTTAGAATTGTTTTCGTTTTCACTTAATTTTATTGTAAAGGGCGCTCCTCCTTATGTCAACCCGTTTCAGCTTTTTTAAGAAACCAGGTTTTTACGGCAATTCTAAGTTTTTGGTGTACTTCTGGTGTACTTCCCCGACTATAATGAACCTGTAAAATAAATCAACGGAAAACAGCAAGGGCTGTTATCCCAATTTATTGTATTGCTGCCCGTCCCCTCTCTCCTCTTTTGGGCAGTACAGCCGGCAGGGCCTTTAGCAGGTCCTCCGGCTGAACTTTAAAAAATAAAGGAAGCTTTTATCATGATCATTCTGTTACGAGAACAATTCATTACCATCGCTTTGATACTGCTGCTGATAGGCGATGCAGTCCGAGACATGGTTTAAAATCTTGGGCCTGTCCATCTCCTTCACCGACGCTGTGGCGTTTGCCATCGCCTTCTTCGGCTATCTATCTATATATCTATACATGGCGGTACGGAATATATAAGGTACGCTGTTTTCCATCCTTCCCATTTAAGGCGTCTGTTTTTTCTCGCAGAAGACCGCCGGGGTCATCCCGGTATGCTGCTTAAAATATTTATAGAAATTATTCAGGCTTTCGTAGCCAGTCAAAAGCGCCGCCTCCTTAACACTGGCATCTCCGCTCTCAAGAAGGGCCACAGCTTTTTCAATGCGCACCTTGTGCACGTAGGTCATGACGGTGCTGTCCATGTATTTCTTGAACAAACGGGCGATCTGGCTGGGCGTGGAATAAAAGGTATTGGCCAGTGTGGGCAGGTCGATTTTATCGGCGTAATGGCTGTGGATATATTCCAGCACGCCATTGACCGTGGCGTTGCCGGTAAACTGCCAGCCGATGGCCCGGGTCAGAGCTTCCGTAAACTGCTCGTACTGGATGGGCTTGAGCAGAATATCCTTTGCCCCTAGACGCAAAGCTTTCTGGGCATAGCTGAAGGATTCAAATGCCGTGATGATAATAAACGACGTTTCGCTCTGGGTCTGCTGCATAACTTCAAAGCCGTTCATAATGGGCATCTGAATATCCAAAAACACCAGACGAGGCTTTTCCTGATCGATCAAAGTCAGGGCCTCCCGGCCATCATCTGCCACGCCCACGATCTCAATGGGCAGCTCGTTTTTTTCAATAAAAAAGGTGAGTATCTCAGATACAGCGGGCTCATCGTCGACAATGACAGCTCTAATCATGGGGTTCCTCCTCTGCGGCTGTGACGGGAAGATTGACCGCCACGCTGGTGCTGCTCTGGTCCGAAAGAATGGTCATGGTAAAATTTTCACCAAAAGCGGCGGCAAGCTTAGTATAGATCAGTGACAGGCCGTGACCACTGCCATTTCCCAGGCTGCGATTCACACGGTTCAGGGTAATGGGATTCATAACCGCACCGTTATTCTGGATGACAATATGGGCGCGGTCTTCGGATACCCAGGTTTTCAGCGCGATTTTCCGCTCCTTGACGTTTCCCGCGAAGCCGTGGATAAAGGCATTTTCCGCAATGGGCTGTAAAAAGTTGAAGGGGACGGCAATTCCCATGAGCGCGTCGCTCAGATCATAGGTGAGACTCAGGCCTTTGCGGTATCGGAGCTTTTGAAGATTGAGATAATTATTGAGGTAGGCCAGCTCCTTCTCGAAAGGAACAAAGCGGCAGTTCGTTTTCATGGTGTAGCGGAACAGGTCGGCCAGATCGACGATTCCGGCATAAAGCCGCTCCGAACCATCCTGCAGAGCCATGGAGGCCATACAGTTGAGGGTATTGAACAGAAAATGGTGGTTTATTTTCAAATTGGTCACAGTATCCTGGGCAATCTGAAGGTTCTGCTCGAGGATTTCACCCTGCCGCTGCGAGGTTTTTATGGCGTTTTCCTTGGTTTCAAGTTCTTTCCGTGCATCGTCAAACACACAGTAGTTGACAATGTTGTTGGCAATTTCCCCCAGAAGCTTTTTAATGCTGAGGGCCGCGCTCTCGGGCATATCGTACAGGCCCTCGTGCTCCTCTACCCTTGACCCGGACAGCAGAATAAAGCCGCCCCGCACGACACCGATACACAGGTCATTGTGAATGATGGGCACGCTGTAAATACGCAGGCCCATCGGGCAGACGCTCTCAGTACAGGCGGTATCGGCGGTAAAGGCGCAGGCGTCCATACAGGCGCACTCCTCGGGATGCTTTTCAGGATCGCAGTGTTTTTTACAGAACGCGGGAAAGCACGGTGTCTGAAGCACGGTCTTCCACTGTGAGTCAAATATGGTGAGCGGCAGGTTGAGGGGCTCAATGAGCGGGGCGCGCAAGCTCTCGACTGCCGCGTACAGAGCGTTTTTACCACTGCTGTCCATTCCCTTCATCTCGCGCATGGTAATCTCCCGCGCGCCGCTGACCGGGTTGGACACCAAAAGCTCACAGATGGGCTCGCTGGTGTCGTTGATGGTTTCATGGGTGCTGCCCGCCTCCATATAGAGCACAGCCCCCCTGGCGCAGCGTCTGCGCTTGCCGTTGATAATATAGATTCCTTCGCCGCTCAGGATATAAACCAGCTGTTCCTGCCCATAGTGCACATGCTCAACCTGATGTTTTCCCGGCAGAATCACAGTCCGTCCAACATTCATGGATTGTCTTGGATTATTTTCCTCATGGATATGCTGCCACTCTACATATCCCCACTCTGTTTCCTGAATCTTCAAGGCGCTCCCCCTTTTTTTATTTTTCATTATACCACAAAAACTTCCAAAGAAAGTATTTGGAAGCCCTATGAAAATAGAATGCAGAATTGAGAATGGAAAATCATGAGAATCAAATCCGTACAGAAATTTGCCCTCATAATTCTCCATTTATATTATCTCTACCTCACGAATTTTGCCTGTCGGAATACTTATCCCAGATGTGATCAGGGTCGTCAATGCCGAATTCTTCGGGATGGAAAACTGGGTCCAGCCCTTCACGCTTCTGCTTTTCATAATCCCTCACCATCTTAACTGCCTGTTTCGACAGTACCAGAATCGCCACGATATTAAGCCAGGTCATAATACCTGCGCCCGTATCTCCCATGGTCCAGATCGCGTCTGCGCTGACGATAACGCCCGAAAAGGTGGAGAGAATAAAAATCGTTCTGAATATCTGAACCGCCATTTTCTTCCCGTGGAACAGGTAGTTGACATTGCTCTCTGCCTGATAGGAATAGCCGATAAGGCTGGTGAAAATAAACAGGCTGATGATCACCGCGAACAGCTTGCCACCGATGAGACCGCCGTAGGTGGCTTCCAGAATATCCTGCGTCCAGCCCACACCGTACTGACTGCCTGGCAGATATTCTACCAGCATGCTGCCGTCCGGACCCGCCACGTTGTAGGACATGCTCAACAGCAGAATGATAGCGGTGGAGGTACAGACAATAAAGGATACAATATAGACCGACAGGGCCTGCACCAGCCCCTGCTTCACCGGATGAGAGGTTTCTGCCGCCGAGGCCACAATGGCGCCGGAGCCCTGACCCGCCTCGGTAGAGTAAACGCCGCGCTTGACCCCCCAGGCAATGGCCGAGCCCACTATACCGCCGAATACAGCGTCCGCTCCAAAGGCTGATTTAAAGACCAGCCCAATAGTAGAGGGAATGTTCTGGTAATAGATCACGACGATGCCAAGGGCCATGAGCATATAAATCAGGCACATGGCCGGAGCCGCCTTCTCAGCGAACTTACCGATCCTCTTAACCCCGCCAAAGGTGACAATGGCCAGGAAGACACAGAGCAGAAGACCGCCAAAGATGATGGGAAGGCCAAAAGAACGCTCAAAGGTGCTGGCCAGCGAGTTGGAGTGCAGGCCGGGCATCAGGATACCCGGGCCCAGAATGGTGGCAACAGCAAAAACCTTGGCGTACTTGCTGGAGAGCCACTTGTTTTTAAACCCCCGCTCAATGTACAGGGCCGGTCCGCCGATATACTCGCCGTTGACCTGCCGTTTATAGGCCTGCGCCAAGGTGGTTTCGATCAGCGCGGTGGCCGCACCCAGAAGGCCCAGTATCCACATCCAGAACAGGGCGCCCGGGCCGCCAAAATAGATTCCAGTGGCCACCCCGGCCACAGAACCCATGCCTACGCGTGAACCAACCGTTGTCGCGAAGGCCTGAAAGGGGGTAATCCCGCTTTTGCTGCCCTTCTCCTGATGGAGGATCAGGCCGATCATCCCCTTGAAATGACGAATCTGGGGGAAACCCAGCCATATGGAAAAGATCAGTCCGGCAATGAGGCAGAGAACCACAAGGGGCGTACTCCATACGACGCCGCTGATGGCATTGATAATATTTGTAAACACTTCCAAAAGTTAACCCTCCTTTGGATTAATCGGGCATCACACCCTTTATTCTTTAAGCACTCCGCTTGAGCTTAATCCTCAAAATAGCCTTCAGGGTACAGCGGGAATTTTGAAATCAGGGCTTCTGCCTGAGCCTTGAGCGCGTTGAGCTTGTCTTTGTTGTCAATGTTCGCTGCGACCGCATTCATGATGCCGGCAATTTCCACAATTTCCTTTTCCCTGAGCCCGCGCTGTGTGGTGGAAGTCAGGCCAATACGCACGCCGCTGGTCACCATGGGGCTTTCCTTATCAAAGGGGATCACATTTTTATTCACCGTAATGCCAACATATTCCAGAGCTTCCTCAAAAGCTTTACCGGTCAGGTTCTTCGGTCTTAAATCTACCATGACAATGTGGTTGTCGGTACCGCCGCTGATAATGCGGAATCCATGATTCTGCAGCGCTTCGGCCAGACACTTCGCGTTTTTGATGATCTGTTCCATAACCGCCTTAAATTCCGGTGTGGCCGCATAACCAAAGGACCAGGCCTTCGCGGCGATGGTGGCCAGATGAATGGAGCCGATGGTCCCCGGGAAGGTGCCCTTGTCTAAAAGTCTGGCGTGCTCTTTTTTACAGAACACCATGCCGGAACGCGGCCCGCAGAAGGTTTTGGTGGTGGAGGAGGAAACAAAGTCGGCATAGGGAATCGGGCTTGGGATCACCCCTGCCGCCACCAGGCCTGCAATATGTGCCATGTCGATCATCAGGTAGGCGCCGCATTTTTTCGCGATCTCTGCCATCCGCTCATAATCGATCAGGCGTGGGTAAGAGCTCGCGCCGCCGATGATAAGCTTTGGTCTGTACTCCATGGCCTTGGCCTCAAGGGCATCATAATCAATTTGTTCGGTTTCAGGATCAACACCGTAGAAGTCATATTCATAAACCTTTCTCAAAAAGTTTACCGGGGAGCCGTGGGTCAGATGTCCGCCCTGGTCCAGACGCATACTGAGCACTCGGTCGCCAGGTGTGAGAATGGCAGAATAGACGCAGTAGTTGGCTGTGGAGCCAGAGTAAGACTGAACATTGACATGGTCTGCGCCAAAGAGCGCCTTGGCGCGGTCACGGGCCAGGTTCTCAATCTTATCGGCTTCCTCCGAGCCCGCCTGAAACCGTGCGCCCGGATAACCCTCCTCGGTTTTATTGGTAAAGATGGAGCCGCTGAGCTCAAGGACCTCTGTGGGCGCTGTGCTCTCAGACGCGATCATTTCAATATTGTGTTCCTGGCGTTTCAGCTCTGCCGAGACAATTTCGTATATGGCCGGATCGGACTTTCGGGTAGTTTTTAGCATTTTTATAACCTCTTTCTTATTTTAAACATTTTAACTGGGGTTGTCGACATCCAGTTCTTCTCTGTATTGGATGGTTTTATTTTACATGAATTTTACGAAAGCGTATATTCTGATTTTTGACCGATCCTTGATGGATTTTGACTATTCGCTTACATTAAAAAACCGGTCCGTCTGTATTTCACAGCGGACCGGCTTTTATACCCGACTTTTATTCTTCTGTAAGCTGGCAGCCTTTTTTGTAATAGGCCTTCATTTCCTTTTCTGGCACCATATTGCCGCCAGTGGCCCAGACCAGATGCACCGCATTTTTCAGCCTGCTTTCTGTCAGTCCCTTTTCAAGACAATAGCCGGCATCGCCCAGCACATGAGCCGGGCCTGGGAAGCCCGCGCAGCCAGAGGGCTCGATGGTCAGCCCCTCGGTGTCCATGACCAGCCTGAGCAAACGGTACATTTCCGCATCCTCGACGGTGAAAGCACCGTCGATCAGAGTTTTCATCACCCGGCCCACCAGACGGGACGGCCGGCTGACCGCCAGTCCGTCGGCCGCAGTTTTTCCATCCAGGCCAATGTCTGAAACACTGATGCCATCGTTCAGGCCGGTCATCATTCCCAAGAGCATACACGGCGCGTGGGTGGGCTCGGCGAAAAAGCAATGGGCATTCTCACCAAAAACAGTTTTCAGCCCAAAGGTCACGCCGCCGGGTCCGCCGCCCACACCGCAGGGCAGGTAAACAAACAGGGGATGCTCTGCGTCGATGGTGATTCCCAGCCCGTCAAGCTGCTTTCTCAGGCGCTCCGCCGCTGTGGAATACCCCAGGAACAGGTCGGACGAGCCTTCGTCGTCCACAAAATGACAGGTGGGGTCGCCCTCGGCCTGTTTCCGCCCCTCGGCCACAGCCTTCTGGTAGTCCTCAGGATACTCGATAACATGCACGCCCTTTGACCGAAGCATATCCTTTTTCCACTGTCTGGCATCCGCTGACATGTGCACGGTCACATCAAACCCCAGCTTTGCGCTGATGATGCCGATACTGAGCCCCAGATTGCCTGTGGAGCCGACAGCTACCCGATAGCCGGAAAATAGGTCTTTGAAGCGTTTTTCGGCCAGCACGGCGTAGTCATCTCCGTAGCTGAGCAATCCCTTTTCCACGGCAATGCTTTCGGCCAGCTTTAGCACTTCGTAAATACCGCCCCGGGCTTTGATGGAGCCTGAAACCGGCAGGTGGCTGTCGCATTTAATCAGCAGTTGTCCAGTGATCGCTGTGCCGTACTGCTTTTCAAGAGCCGCCTGCATATCCGGCGCTTCCTTCACTGGCGACTCAATCATGCCGTCCGCTGCTCTGGTTTCAGGAAAGCTGGCCTTAATATAGGGGGCAAAGCGCCGCAGCCTGGCTTCTGCGTCAGCTGTATCCTCCCGGCTAAAAGGCAGAGCTTCGGATTTTCCCGAATCCGGATTAAACCAGATCACCTCCTCGCCCCGCTGCATACGCCGGGTCAGAGGATAATCCTCGTATAACTGATTCACGTCCATTTTTAATTCCTCCATGATCTCATTGTTATCTTAAAGTATACCGTTTTCTGGGAAATTTTCCATTCTATATTCTGCCAAATTTTATACCGATCTTGACAAAAAACAAAAATCCCTGGGGGCTTTTCTGTAGAGCCCCCAGGATCGTTTTTTTACGCGTCTATTCTTCAGCATCTGGCCCGCTGGCTTCATCTTCCGCCACTGCATCTTCTGGCGCCTCATCCGGCACCAGCTCCAGATAAACCGTTGCCTTGAACAGGTCACCGTCAATGGTCAGGTCAAACTGGCCGTTTTGCAGCTCGGTCAGGTCTCTGGCAATGGCGAGTCCCAGTCCGCTTCCCTCACTGTGGCGGGTATCGTCCCCGCGCTTAAAGCGTTCCAACAGCTCCTCAGCCGGAATGTTCAGCGGATCGGCCGAGATATTTTTAATGACAAATACCCCTTTGCCTGTGAACATATCCCGGTCAACGGTCATGTAGACCCGGGAACCGGGCAGGGCGTATTTGAGCACATTAGACAGCAGGTTCTCAATAATCCGCCAGAGCAGGCGGCCATCTGCGTGCACCAGCACTTTTTCCTGGGGCCGGGTAACGATGAACTGGAGGCCGGATTCCTCGATCTTGTCCTCAAGCTCACCCATCCCCTGATTTACCAGAGCTTCCATGTTTACGGCATCCCAATGCACCTCGATGTTGCCGGTCGAGGCCTTTGCCGCTTCAAAGAGGTCATCGGTCAGCGCCTTCAGCCGCGCGGCTTTCTGTTCCAGCACTGCGATGTAGCGCTCTCTGGATTCCTCGTCAATGTCTTCCTTTTTCAACAAATCAATATAGGTGATGATGGATGTCAGCGGAGTGCGGATATCATGGGAGACATTGGTGATCAGCTCCGTTTTCAGCCGTTCACTTTTCAACTCCTTTTCCACCGCGTCTCTGACCGCTGTCGACAAGCCCTCGTTAATATTATTGATATTTTTTGCCATTTCCTCTACCGGTCCATGCCCTTCAACCTCAATCTTATAGTCCGTATCGCCTTCATAGATGCGCTCTACACCCTTGATGGTCTGATCCAGTGATTTTGCCCGTTTTGCGCCAAACCACAGCGCCACGCCCAGAAGAATGATGCCGATTGGCGGCAGCGCAACGATGAGCATCCCCACGATCGCACAGATGATAATAGCTGCGCACAGCAGCAACACCAGTGAACGGCCCTTGATCACGCTCCGGTAAAAATCCCGGATATTGCAGCAAAAACGCTTGATCAGGTGCCAGCATTTTTTGCATAGCACAGCCGTTCCAAACCGGTTCATAAAGCGGTGTGCCTTGATCACACGCACAATGCTCAGCACATAGTTATAGGCAAGGGCCACCGCAATGATCAGCAGGATCGCGGACATGTAGGCCGGAAGTCGGTACATAATGCAGGCCATCCCTGCCGCAATGAGCATTCCCTCACACCATGCAAGGACAATCAAATGCAGGTCCCAATACACGCGGTCAATGGCCAGAAGATGAATGTCGTTGTCTGTTTCGCGGCGTCCGGCGCCAATACAGGCCACCACCAGACAGATCAGGGATAATAATCCACAGACAAAGAAAACCTGGACCGCCAGTACGGCATCCGCCCGGTCCTGACTGTAAATTTCAGCCACCTCACTGACCTTCCGGTCATCAAAGGCCAGGACAATGCGGTTATCGGTATTCCCGTTTTCACCATAATTATATTGACTCATTTCCTGGGAGGCGTTGATCTTTCCCTTGTCATTTTCGAGATAGACCTTAGACTGTATCAGGGACTCTGGCGTCACGCCTTCGCCGCTGGTTCTTTTCTGCCCGTCCCGCTCAATATACCACTTAAGACCAAAGCTTTTCTGTGCGCTTTCCAGACTGTTAAGCGTCTCGGCGTAGCTCTGGAGCTGCTTTTGTATCTGCTCCGCTTTATACTTTTCGATCTCGCTGCCGTGTCTTTCCATGAAGGCATCTGAATTGATGACATCAATGACGGTTTTTGACACATTGTTATCAGAACGCTCGCCGTAATAATCGGTATCCGTACTGCCGAGCTCCGCCTCCCACAGTCCAAAACGATCTCTGTCCTGCGCGAGCAGAGAGAGCTTATATTCTTCGAGAAAGGCATTATCATCGAGAAAGGCTCCGCTGCGGATATACTCCTCGGAGCGGTACGTGTCTGCCAAAGCAAACAGGTCATGGTAAACACTGTAGACCTCTGAGCGAAGCGAGCTGCTCTTCAGATAATCCTGCTCGTCCCAGGTTTCGGAAATACCGAAGCCCTCCATCTTTGTGGTGGCGGTCTGCTCCAGCACGAAGATCCCAGTGCTCAAAAGCAGCACTGCCAGTATAAATGCAATGAGCTTGACTCCGCTGTTGCGGAGCAGGTGCTCACTCTTTATTACAATTACTCCGCTATTGCGGAGGGTATTTTTCGACTTTGTATCCAATTCCCCACACCACCTTTAAGTATTTGGGCTCCTTCGGATTGATTTCAATCTTTTCGCGGATGCGCCGCACGTGGACGGCAACGGTGTTATCCGCATTGTACGAAGGCTCCTCCCAGACATTTTCATAAATCTGCTCGATGGAAAAAACCTTTCCCATTTCCCGCATTAAAAACTTCAAAATCTTATATTCCACCGGGGTCAGCTTAACCTCTTCCCCGTCAACGGTCACTTTTTTGTATGCGTCGTCCAACTCCAGACCGCCGGTCTTGTACACGTCAGTCCGTTTTACATAGCTCCCAAGGGTCGTGTAACGCCGAAGCTGGGATTTTACCCGGGCGATAACCTCCAGGGGATTAAAGGGCTTGGTGATATAATCATCACCGCCCACTGTCAGGCCCATGATTTTGTCATTGTCCTCTGCCTTTGCCGACAGGAAAATAATCGGAATGTTCGCGGTCTCACGGATTTTCAGGGTTGCATGAATCCCGTCCATTTCAGGCATCATGATGTCCATCAATATCAGATGGATGGTATTTTCACAGACAATGTCCAGCGCTTCTTTTCCAGAGTAGGCCTTAAAAATATCATATCCTTCATTTTTCAGGTAAAGCTCCAAAGCGTCGACGATTTCCCGTTCGTCATCACATATTAATATGTTCATTTCTTACTCCTTCTGTCCTTCAGTATCGATCTGATGGTATTATCATACCATAACATTCTTACAAAGAAAGTGCTCATTTTATTAAGAATTTATGAAGCAAAAAAGACCGGTGCAAATCTGCACCGATCTTTTTTTCCAGAATAAAATAAAACTTAGGCTCCTGCTTTCGGCAGAATTCTGGAGCCATAACGCATACCAAAAATACCGCGGCGGTCATCGGCAATCAGCTCGATAAAGGTATCGCTGTATTCTCCGGCGATCATGGCATGTCCTGGTTCGATCATAATAACCGAAGAAGCCTTCTCGCCATTCTTCAGCAGCACTTCTCCCCCTTCGCCCATACAGAGCTCAATTTTTACACCTTCATCGGAAGCGTAAACGCCACAGGCTGCTTCGAGGGTCTGGGCGTCCCAGGATCTGTTTTTATAATGATGGCGGCAGCTTTCGGCCTCAAAGCCCAGCCCCATGCTCAGCGCTGCTTCCGCCACACCACTGACCGGCACATCCTCTGTATTGCACAGCACAATGACGCCGATCCCCTTTTCAGGGCACCACAGCAGGTGTGAAGAAACACCGGGCAGGCTTCCCCCATGGCCCACTACCTTCAGGCCCTTTAGCTCCTTGATGTCCAGCCCATAGCCGTAGTCGGTCACGTACGAATCTGACTGATGCTTTGTCGTCATGGCCGTGATGGTTTCTGGCTTCGCAACGGCTGTGCCGTTGAGGCCTGTTCCATTGTTCAGATACATGGCGATATATTTTTTCAAATCTTTTACCGTAGATTTCATGGCGCCGCCGCCGTTTAACACAAAGGCGTTGTCATGGTAGTCCTTGACTCGGGTCAGCTCTCCCGCAACAACCGCGTAAAGCGACGCGTGGTTCCCGTCCTTCAATGGACGCACAAAATCGCAGAAGCTCCGCTCCATGCCCAGAGGCTTCAAAATATGCTCCAGCAGATAATCCGCATAGGAGGCGGAACCGCCGTGGTGGTAAATAATATCCGACAACAGGCCGTAACCGTCATTGCAATAGCTGAAATACGCTCCTGGACGGCCGATAAATTCCTCCTGGGCATCGAGTCTTGCCGCCACCTGACGGCAGCCCTCCTGCGCCAGTTTCGCATTATAAGCCAAATCACCAACAACGGCTTCATCCAGTCCCAGCTCCGCCGCTACTGTATCCACCACAATACGCGACTGGGGAAAATATCCTCCACTGTGGATCATCAGGTGCTTGATTAAAACCGGTTCTCCCTGGTTCATTCCCTTGAATTCTGGAATATAGTCACTCACCGGGTCTTCAATGCTCAGCAGGCCATCCTCCTGCATCTTTAAAACAGCCAGGCAGGTAAAGGACTTGGTCAGGGACGCGAGCCCAAAAATGGTTTCATCATCAATAGCACTTCCGGTTTCCTGATCCCGCTTCCCGAAAAAATGCTCATATTTTGTCGCACCCTGTGCGTCCACAACGGCCACGGCCATTCCCACAGCCTGATGATCATTCATGCACTGCGTCACATAGGTTTCAAATTTCTCTTGTTCTGTCATCTTCGTTCATTTCTCCTTTGAGGCTTTTGTCTTTCCATAGTATACAGCTTATCTGCCAATAAATAAAGCCATAAATACAAAAATCCCACAGCGTCGTATAAAACGACACCGCGGGATCAGTTTTTTCTTAAAGACCCATGAAGATTGGTGCGAATACCAATGAAACAATGGTCATTAATTTGATTAAGATGTTGATGGATGGGCCGGAAGTATCCTTGAACGGGTCACCAACGGTATCCCCAACAACAGCAGCTTTGTGGGCTTCGGAGCCCTTGCCGCCGTGAACACCGGATTCGATGTATTTTTTAGCATTATCCCAGGCGCCGCCGGCGTTTGACATCATGATTGCCATAAGCACACCAGATGCTAAGGAGCCTGCCAGTAAACCACCGAGAGCTTCTGAGCCTAAAATCAAGCCAATCGCCAATGGTGCAATGATAGCAAGAAGGCCAGGAGCGATCATCTTTTTCAGAGCGGCTGCGGTTGAAATATCAACACATTTCGCATAGTCCGGTTTGCTGGTACCAGCCATGATACCGGAATCTTCTCTGAACTGACGGCGAACTTCTTCGATCATGTCGTTGGCAGCATCGCCGACAGCTTCCATGGTTAAGGCTGAGAATAAGAACGGCAGCATCGCGCCGAGTAATAAACCGATGATAACCATTGGGTCCAGTAAGCTGATCTGGCTCAGGCCGACGGTTTCCGCATAAGAAGCGAACAGACCAAGAGCAGTCAGCGCTGCAGAACCAATGGCAAAGCCTTTACCGATAGCAGCAGTGGTGTTACCAACAGCGTCCAGCTGATCCGTAATATTACGGACATCTTCAGGCAGTTCAGACATTTCTGCAATCCCGCCGGCGTTATCGGCAATCGGACCATAAGCGTCAACGGCGATGGTCATACCGCAGGTGGATAACATACCGACAGCTGCCAAGGCGATACCGAACAGGCCGGCAGCCCAGTAAGCCAGGAAGATCGCAATCGCAATTGCAATCAATGGCAGCGCTGTAGACTTCATACCAACAGCCAGACCGGAAATAACAGTGGTTGCAGAACCGGTTTCAGACTGCTGCGCAATATGCTGTACGGGTTTGTATTTTTCAGAGGTATAGTATTCAGTCAGCTGACCGATGGCAATACCAACGATTAAACCAGAAATAATTGCGATGAACGGATAGAAGCTGCCTAACATATAAGTAGACAGGAAGTAGGAAGCGATGATGACCAGAATACCAGATACATAAGTACCCATATTCAAGGATTTCTGCGGGCTTCCGCCTTCTTTACCGCGTACAAAGAAAGTACCGATGATTGAAGCGACGATACCGATAGCGGCTAATAATAATGGGAATAAAATACCGACAACGCTCTGAGTCACAACAACACCCAGGGTCATTGCAGAGATTAAAGAACCAACATAGGATTCAAATAAGTCAGAACCCATACCGGCTACGTCACCAACGTTGTCACCAACATTATCAGCGATAACTGCAGGGTTTCTCGGGTCATCTTCAGGAATACCGGCTTCTACCTTACCAACAAGGTCTGCCCCTACGTCAGCAGCTTTTGTATAGATACCACCGCCAACACGGCCAAATAAAGCCATGGAGGAAGCACCCAGACCAAAACCGGTAACAATGGCTGTATCCTGGAAAATAATGTAAAGTACGCTGACACCAATTAAGCCTAAGCCTACAACGCACATCCCCATAACAGCACCGCCTGAAAAGGCTGTGCTCAGGGCTTTGTTCATGCCGCTTTCCTGAGCTGCATTTGCAGTTCTGACGTTTGCTTTGGTGGCAACGTTCATGCCGAAGAAACCGGCCAGAACTGAGAAAAGTGCACCAATTAAGAAGCAAACAGCTGTCTGCCATCCAAGGCCGGGTGTCACACACAAGATAATAAATAAAACAACAATAAAGACAGCCATCATTTTGTACTCTCTGGTCAGGAAAGCCATGGCGCCTTCATGAATGTAAGAAGCAATCTCCTTCATACGGTCTGTGCCTTCAGCGACTTTATTGACACGGGCAGTATAGAAAACTGCAACTAACAATGCGATTACCCCAATAACAGGAGCGATCCATAATTCCATTTTGCAAATTCCCCCTTCGTGAAATTTTCAGATTTTTTTCGATTAAGCTAAAAGTGAATAAATGAAAGCAGATAACATAAATACAATAGCGGAACCAATCGTGATCTTTTCGAGAATGGCTTCCAGACCTCTGGCTTTCTTACGGCCGAATAAAGTTTCTGCGCCGCCTTCGATCGCGCCACCCATACCTGCAACCTTTGCCGGTGACAGCAGAATGCTGATAATCAGTGCAAAACTTGCAATCACTAAAAGAACGATTAAGAATGTTTTCATTATATCACCTCCGTTTTAATCGTAAGATAAATCTTATCATAACCTTAAGATTTTTTCAATATTAAAATAGGCCCTGAAAAAGAATTTCAGGGCTTTTTTTGCATGTAATCGGTTTTCAACCACAAATTTTTGTTATTTCTTAATAAGTGATGCCCCGGTCATTTCCGCGGGAACGTCCATGTCCAGCAGGTCCAAAATCGTCGGTGAGATGTCCGCCAGACGTCCGTCATCTCTCAGCTCGACTTCACCGGCTCCGGCGATCACACATTCCACCGGATTGGTGGTGTGGGCCGTCCACGGTTTCTTGGTGTCATAATCGATCATCTTTTCGGCATTGCCGTGGTCAGCTGTCAGGATTACGTTACCGCCCTTGGCTAAAATGGCATCAATCACCTTTTTGGAGCATTCATCCACCGTCACGACTGCTTTTTCAGCCGCCTCCATCACGCCGGTATGTCCAACCATATCCGTATTAGCGTAGTTGAGGATAATGACCTTGTATTTATCTGAGTCAATGGCCTCCAGCACCTTTTCGGTTACTTCATATGCACTCATCTCTGGCTGTAAATCATAGGTCGCAACCTTTGGCGACGGCACGAGGATACGGTCCTCGCCTTCATACTGCTTTTCGAGTCCTCCATTAAAGAAATAGGTCACATGGGCATATTTTTCGGTTTCGGCAATGCGAAGCTGCGGCACGCCATTGTCGCTCAGGTACTCGCCCAGGGTATTGGTGACGGTTTCCGGCTTAAAGGCAATTTCAACGCCTTCAAAGCTGGCATCATACTGGGTCATAGTAATGTAATGCACAGGAATATAGCCGCGTTCACGGTTAAACTCGGCAAAATCCGGCTCAATAAAGGTCCGTGACAGCTCGCGGGCACGGTCCGGACGGAAATTAAAGAAAATAATGGTGTCATTGGCCTGGATACGCTTGTCCGTTTCCGGCTTAATGACTGTCGGGATGACAAATTCATCATTAACGTCTTCCTTATAGCTCAGCTCCATGGCTTCTACAGCGGAATCCGCTGCATTGCCCTTGCCCAGAGCGATGGCATCGTAGGCCTTTTCAACCCGTTCCCAGCGGTTGTCGCGGTCCATGGCATAGTAGCGGCCTTCAACCGTTGCGATTTCGCCCACGCCGATTTCCGCCATCTTCGCTTCCAGTTCCTTAATAAAGCCAAGGCCGCTGGTCGGAGCGGTATCACGGCCATCCATAAAGCAGTGGACATAGACTTTTTCCACGCCTTCCTTTTTAGCCAGCTCCAGCAGGCCGTACAGGTGTTTTAAGTGGCTGTGGACGCCGCCGTCGGATACCAGACCCATTACATGCAGGGCCGTACCGTTTTCCTTGACATTTTTTATCCCATCCATAAAGACCGGGTTTTCAAAGAAATCCCCGTCCTCTATGGATTTCGTAATGCGGGTCAGCTCCTGATAAACGACACGGCCCGCTCCCAGATTCAGGTGGCCGACTTCAGAGTTCCCCATCTGTCCCTCAGGCAGTCCTACGCCTAAGCCACTGGCAACAATATGGGTGTGGGGATATTTTTCATAAAAAGCATCCAGATTTGGCGACGGCGCTTCCAGAACAGCGTTCCCCTCTGCAATGGGGGTATAGCCGTAACCATCCAGGATGATCAGTGCGGTTAAATTTCCTCTCATAATATCAATCCTTTCTTTATCTCTCTCGATTCAAAACAATAACGGGAGCTCGGAGCTGTTGTTTTTCTCCTCGTCTCCCGTTATCAATCACAAATTCACGGCTTGTGAGAAAGGTCGAAATGTAAGGCGGGGGAGCTTTTAAATGAAGGCGCATATAAACACATATGTAACTGAATTTAAAAGTATCCCTAACGCAGCAGTTCGGCCTTTATCGACGGCCCCTGTTAAAATTTAACGATCTTGGCAAAATCAGCGGTCAGGCTGGCGCCGCCGACCAGAGCGCCGTCGATGTTTGGCATTGCCATCAGCTCAGCGACATTGGCTGGTTTTACGCTTCCGCCGTACTGCACACGGACAGCCTCAGCTGCGTCTTTTCCATACATTTCTTCAATGGTTTTACGTACCCAGCCACAGGCTTCGTCTGCTTCTTCTTTGGAAGCGGTTTTGCCGGTTCCGATAGCCCAGATTGGTTCATAGGCAATGACAACCTTGGAAATATCATCGATATTTTTGCAGCCTTCCTTAATCTGACCGACCACCTTGGCTTCAGCTTTGCCGCCTTCACGTTCTTCCAGGGTTTCACCACAGCAGACAATGGGGGTTAAACCCAGTTCCAGAGCCTTGATGGCTTTTTTATTGACGGCTTCGTCTGTTTCGTTATAATATTCACGGCGCTCGGAGTGGCCGATTACCGCGTATTTAACACCGATGGCGGTTAACATTTCGCCAGCGATTTCGCCGGTGAAGGCGCCGCTTGTTTCATAGTGCATATTCTGAGCGCCGATACCGATATTGCTCCCTTCGGTTAATTTAACAGCTTCCACTAAATCCACATATGGCGGGCAGAAAACAACTTCCGCTTCAGCGCCTTCGACTAACGGTTTTAATTCATTAATTAAAGCGGCAGCTTCGTTAATATCCTTGTTCATTTTCCAGTTGCCGGCAATGATTGGTCTTCTTGACATAATGCTTACTCTCCTCTATAATAATAAATTTATTTTTACAGGGCAGCAAATGTCCTCAGCACCTCGTCGCGCTCATTCACTCACTGCCGCTCGCTTCTTATTCGCTGCCAGTTTTGACAAAAACTGGTCTCAGCTTCATTTATCTTCTAAAACGTCGATGCCCGGTAATACTTTACCTTCCATAAATTCCAGGGAAGCCCCACCGCCTGTAGAAATATGGCTCATACCGTCTTCAAAGCCAAGCTGTTTAACAGCCGCTGCAGAATCGCCGCCGCCGATGATGGTCACTGCGTCAGATTCAGCCATTGCTTTGGCAACCGCAACGGTTCCTTTTGCAAATTCAGGGAATTCAAAGACCCCCATTGGTCCGTTCCAGATAACAGTCTTGGCATCTTTGATGGTGTCGGCAAATAATTTCTGGGTTTCAACACCGATATCCAGCCCCATCTGGTCTGCGGGAATCGCGTCGATTTTTACGTTGGTCGCTGGCGCATCCGCCTTGAATTCCGGAGCCACAACCACATCGACCGGCAGTAAGAGTTTAACGCCCTTTGCGTCTGCCTTGGTCAGCAAGTCCTTTGCCAGGTCAATTTTGTCTTCCTCTAACAGGGAAGTACCGATTTCATAGCCCTGCGCTTTTAAGAAGGTATAAGCCATACCACCGCCAACAATCAGGGAGTCAACCTTTTCCAGGAGGTTGTTGATCACGCCGATTTTATCGGATACCTTTGCGCCGCCCAGAATGGCAACAAAAGGTCTCTTAGGATCTTCTAAAGCACCGCCGATAAAGTCCAGTTCTTTCTGGATCAGGAAGCCGGAAACAGCTGGCAGGTAGTCTGCAACGCCTGCTGTGGAGGCATGGGCACGATGGCTGGAGCCAAAAGCGTCTTCAACAAAAACATCTGCCAGGCTTGCCAGTTCTTTTGCAAAGGAAGGCTCGTTTTTCTTTTCTTCTGGTCTGAAACGGGTATTCTGTAATAACAGGATCTGGCCTGGCTGCAGGGCTGCTGCCGCATCCTTTGTCACCTGACCTACCACTTCGCCGTCATCGTTAAATACAACCTCTGTCCCCAGTACTTCCGATAATCTTTTTGCTACTGGCAGTAAAGAGAACTTCGGATCGGGTTCGTTCTTTGGACGGCCAAGATGAGACATCAAAATAAGTGAAGCGCCCTGGTCTAAAATATATTTGATGGTCGGCAGCGCCGCCTGGATTCTGGTGTCGTCTGTGATAACACCCTCATCGTTTAACGGAACATTGAAGTCCGCGCGCATCAATACCTTTTTGCCTTTTAAATCAATATCTTTTACTGTTTTTTTCATAAGTTTCCTCAACCTCGTTTTCAAATTTTCATTAAAAAAGGGGGTCGCGTGACCCCCCGTTTTAAAATCTACCGGTAGGGGCAGATTTAGTACTTGTTATTATGTAGTTTTTATAAATCTAATTAAGCAAGTTCAGAGAAGTATTTGATGGTTCTTACCATCTGGCTTGTGTAAGAGTTTTCATTGTCATACCAGGATACAACTTTTACTAAGGTTTCGTTGTTGCCCATGTCCATAACAGTGGTCTGAGTCGCATCGAATAAAGAACCGTAGGTAATTCCGATGATATCAGAGGATACTAATTCTTCTTCAGTATAACCGAAAGACTGGTCAGCTGCTTTTTTCATCGCTTCGTTAACCTGATCGGCTGTTACAGCACCTTCAACAACAGCCACTAACTGTGTTAAGGAACCTGTCGGAACTGGAACACGCTGTGCGCCGCCATCTAAAACACCCTTTAATTCTGGGATAACCAGGCCGATTGCTTTAGCAGCGCCAGTAGAGTTTGGTACAATATTAACAGCTGCAGCACGGGCTCTTCTTAAATCGCCTTTTCTCTGCGGTCCGTCCAGAGTCATCTGGTCGCCAGTGTAAGCATGAACAGTGGTCATGTAGCCTTTTCTGATCTTCGCTAATTTATTTAAGGTATCCGCCATTGGAGCTAAGCAGTTTGTTGTACAAGATGCAGCAGAGATAACCTTGTCGTCCTTGGTTAATGTTTTTTCATTAACGCCATAAACGATCGTCGGAAGATCGTTGCCTGCCGGAGCGGAGATAACAACTTTCTTTGCACCTGCGTTTACGTGAGCCATTGCTTTGTCTTTAGATGCGAAGAAACCTGTACATTCCAGGACAACGTCAACGTCTAATTCACCCCATGGTAATTTTGCAGGATCTGCTTCTGCATAGATTTTGATTTCTTTACCATCAACAACAATTGAATCTTCCTTAGCTTCTACCTTATCAGCTAAAGCATAGGTACCCTGAGCGGAGTCATATTTTAATAAATGAGCTAACATTCTTGGGCTTGTTAAGTCGTTAATCGCTACTACTTCATAACCTTCAGCACCAAACATCTGTCTGAATGCCAGACGACCAATTCTACCAAAACCATTAATTGCAACTTTTACAGACATTTTATCTGCCTCCTTAAAAATATAATACTTATTTATTTAACTTACGGATGATCTCTTTAGCAGCGCTTTCATCCGTTATTAACACCATATTCGGTTTAACGCGGCTGACCCCAATGATGGCGTCGGCCTTGCTCTCGCCGCCTGATATGGCGACGACATGCGGTATCCGGTTATAATTTTCAATGCTGATCCCAATGGTACTGGACGGAGAAACCACATTTCCGTCAATGCCGAAATAATGTCCGAAGGCCTCGCCCACAGCTCCCTTATCAAGCAGAGACTGCTTTTCGCTTTCCTTCATATTCCGCCAGTCCGCCAAGACGTCTGCCCGGCCAATGCCAAAGACAAAAATGTCAATGTCATCCATTTTATTAAATACCCGTTTAATCTCCGGGTAATCCTTCAGGGCTTCCAAAAGACGGTTATCAATGTTATCGGGCAAATGCAGCAGCTCGTAATTTGCGTGCAGCTTGAGTCCCATTTCCGCAACCACGTTGTTGGCCTGAGTCGAGTGGCTCTTGCCAATCCCGCCCCTTGCCGGAATCACATAGACATCCGGATAAAAAGCTTCCTTCATCTGCTCTGCGATCGCTGCTGTGCTGGCGCCGCCGGTCAGTGCCAGGATGTCCTTGTATTTCATGATGGACAGCACATAACGGGCGCCTGAACGACCCATGAACTTCAAAACCTGATAGTTCATATCCATGTCGCCCGGGGAAACAATGGCTTTTTTCAGATGCAGCTTTTCCTCCAGCTCGCGTTCGAGCTGTTCGAGGCCATTATAGGTGTACAGCATGCGTTTAAGCTGAATGATGATCTTGCGGCCAAGCTCTGTCAGGACAACGCCCTGGCGTTCTACCTGGACAAGCTTTTGAGCCTGGAGAAAATCAATTTCGTTCCGCACCTGGCGCTCACTCATATCGAGGACGAAAGCAAGATTTCGTCTCCCGATGGGCTCTTCGCTTTTGATGGTTGACAGAATGTTGTAGCGCATCTCAATCAGTGAGCCGATTTCCGGCACAACTAAACGCTGCAGGTCAACTAACTCTTTGCTGATTTTTATGTTTTCGCTTGCCAACTTTTCACTTCCATTCTGTCTCAGAACTCGTCTGTTCATTTTTGTTCCCGCTGGGACAAATTTATTATATACCAATTCTGAAGATATTTCAAGTTAAAAAAAAATTAAAATAAAAGCCTTGAAAAATCCTTAATTTCAGGCAAAAATCCTTCTTTTTAATAATGCCGGCTGTTAAATAAAAAAACCGGCTGTATCTTCTACAACCGGTTGATGATGTCTTTATCGAAACTGCTTGCGTTTCGAAGATGGAAGTATGTTAAGCGCTTCCCGGTATTTGGCAATGGTCCTGCGGGCCACATCCACACCCTGCTCCTTGAGCATTTCAACGATTTTCTGGTCGCTCAGCGGCTTACGCTTGTCCTCGGCGTCCACAAAGGCCTGTATTTTCTGCTTGATCGCCTCTGACGATACGTCGTCCGCCCCCTGGGAAAACCCCCGTTTAAAAAAGAACTTCAGTGAGAAGGTCCCCTTGGGTGTCTGGACATATTTTCCCCGAATGGCACGGCTGACCGTGGATTCATGCACTTCGATCATATCCGCAATGGCTTTGAGGGTCAGCGGCTTGAGATCCTCGACCCCTTCCCTGAAAAAATTCTCCTGGTAATGGGCAATGGCCTCGATGACTTTGCGGATCGTATCCCGGCGCTGTTCGATGCTTTTAATGAGAAAAGCCGCTGAATCCAGCTTTTTCTCGATATATTTCTTGGTATCCTCATTCTCATTCCGGGTTTTCAGCATTCCCTGGTAAAAGGAGTTGATCTGAAGCCGCGGCGCTGAAATATCATTGATCTGAACCACCAGCTCGTTGTCAATCCACTCAATACTGCCGTCGGGAATGATGTATTTCACACCGTCAAAATTGGTAAACTGGCGTCCTGGCTTGGGTTCCAGCGTTTTTATAAGCTCCTTGAACTCTGCCAGCTCGGCGGTGGAGATGCCGGTCTCCTGACTGATCCGCTTAAACTGGTTTTCCGCCAAATCGGTCAGATAATTATTGACAAGATTTTCATATTCCTCATCATCGTAACCCTCCTGCTGCAGCTGAATCAGCAGGCATTCCTTGATATCCCTGGCTCCGACCCCAGCGGGATCAAATTGTTGTATGATTCTGATGAGTTTCTCGACCTCATCCTGGGTTACCCCCAGAATGTCGCAGATATAATCCATATCAATGAGCAGATAGCCATTGTCATCAATACAGTCAATCAGATATTCTCCAATCAGGTTTTCTGTTTCTGTCAAATCTGTGGAGAGCACATGAAACTGGAGCAGCAGGTATTCGTTAAGCGTGGTTTCATAATAGGAAAACTTTTCAAAGTTAAACTCGTCATCCGGGTCATAGGAGGTGGAGGGCGTGTTTCTGAACTCTGTGGACTGCATGTTCTGGAAATAATCATCCCAGTCAATCTGATCCTTGCTTTCCTCTTTTTTGGCCACCTCGTTTTTGACAACCTCCATGGATTCCATCGGACTGTCGTTGAATTCCAGCATGGGGTTTTCCAGAAGCTCCTTATCGATAAGGTTGTTTAGCTCCATGGAAGTCAGCTGCAATATTTCGATCGCCTGCTTCATCTCTGTTGTCATTACGAGTTTTTGTGTCTGTTTTAAATTTAAATCAACCTTAATATTCATTATCAATCCCCTCTTCTACTTCAAAGTATATCATCTCAGGTAAAAAAGTGCAATCGTTCTTAGCGCACCTGTACGCAGGCTCACGAAACACAGCCCGGCCAGGCCATAAAAAAACAGACCCGCAAAAATCACGAATCTGTAAGTCATAGACAAAGTGGTGCCGAAGGCGGGGGTCGAACCCGCACGGTATTGCTACCACTGGATTTTGAGTCCAGCACGTCTGCCAATTCCATCACTTCGGCGTATAAAACAAAAAATTGAATCTTATTTTCAATAGCAGCCTCCGCAACGTCCCCGACTAAGCGATTCACACCAAATCAAAGATTTGGGCTCTCTGCTTATGCCAATTCCATCACTTCGGCACATAAAATAAAAAGTATGCTACTATAATACCCACATAGCGAGTACGCTTAATATAATAGCATACTCCAAATTAAAATTCAAACAAAAATCAAAATAAATTTCAACTTTTTTGGTATGCCTCTGCAATCCGTTCAATGCAATTTTTCTCTGATAATTTATCCGTTGGAATAATGATATCGCCGATCTCATAATAGGGCTTCCGGATCTCCAGCATGTCCACAATTTTCCGGTAAGGATCTGCCTCCTGAAGCAGCGGGCGGTCTGTGTTCCCCCGCACCCGGCTGTAGATTGCACCCGGCGATGCGGTCAGGGTTACCAAAAAGGTCTGTTCCTTTAACAGCTTTCGGTTCTGTTCGCTTAACACAATCCCGCCGCCGGTCGAAATCAACAGATTTTCCTGCTCTGCCAGCTCCTCCAGCACGGCCTCCTCCATTCTTCTGAAAGCCGGCTCACCCTGCTGCTCAAAAATCTGAGAGATACTTTTCCCTTGCTGTTTTTCAATATAAGCGTCGGTATCCACAAAGGACAGCCCCAGTTTCCTGGCCAGGCGTTTGCCAATGGTGGTTTTGCCGGTTCCCATATAACCAATCAGCGCAATGTTTTTTTTTTTCATATTATATTCCAAGTGTTTCCCGCAATTTTAAAATATCCTCCAGTGTAATCTGCCCCGGCGCAGTGGCCTTGACCCCTGAGGCAAAGGTCAGGCAGCCGCCCATGACCTCCGGCAGGATTCTGGACAGACGCCCCTGCTCACCCATGGAAATCATAATCATGGGCTTGTCTGTTTTCAGGCTGTAGGTACCGCCCGCCGCCGAAGCGGTCTTAAAATCAATTTCATCCCTTGCGTACAGGGCCAGCTTGAAAGCATCCGCGCCTTTTTCTTCCATTCTGTCCAGGATGGAAATAATTTCATCATAAGAGCCGGTTTTGTCAAAGTCATGGTAGGAAATCATCAGCTTATTCTGCGCAGACTTTACCACCTGCTTAACTGCCTCAAAATATTCCTCACTGCTGTTAAGCTCAACGTCAATATAGGTGACCGCATTGGACTTGGCCGCGTTGGCAATGTGCTTCCACCGGTCCTCGTTTAATACATGCCGAAAGCCCCCTTCCTTTACATCACGGAAGGTGTAAATAAGGCTTACGTCCATATTCCGGATTCTTCTCAGAATTCGCCTTTCCTGATCAAAGTCGTCTTCCAGAAAATAATCCCGGCGCCATTCCAGATAATCTGGCTTCTGGGCCAGTGCCTCGTCAACTTCGCGGTACAGGTCCTCTTCATTATCCGATACTAACGGAATACAGGTAACAAATTGGTTTTTACTTAACATTTTACTTCCCTCTAAATCATTTTAGATTCACGGATACGTGTTACTTCTATTATAGATGATTTTGTGCAGTGTATCCAGCACTATTTCTCCATATAATAGGTCATCCCGCTGAGCTTTCGGGTATTTTCGTCCATCACGCCCATGCCCTGAAAAACTTTTTTATAGTTTTTAACCTGCGCGGTAACCCTCACTGACCGCTCTCGCTCAGATACAGGCGCCACCTCGATACTGTAGCGGCCGCCATTCTTCTCACTCCGCCAGTCGCCTGTCCCTCTATACCCAAAATCCGCATTGAGCTCAGCCTCGGCTTCGGCAAAAGCATTTTCCACCACCAGGATACAGATCTGGTAATCGCGGTAATCCTGATTGGCATCCAGCTGATACCGGACCTGGCCCAGCAGGGCCGCTGCCACGGTAAAGAGCAGCGCCAGAACGATCAATACAAGGGGGAGCGCGTAACCTTTATGATTCATCTCACGATTACCTCGTTCGGATAATAAAACTGCATGTCCACTGCCGGTTCCCCCTTTGTAAATTCTATTAACAGCCGTACCGCGTTTTTTCCCTCAAGGCTAAACTCGAACCGGACAACGCTGCGGATCAGCTGGCTTTTCCCACCCATTTTAATGGGTTCCAGCTTTGCTTTGTCTACCTTATTCCGGTAGACGGTTCCGGAGGCTTCAAGCGTGTAAAAATTATAGTAGTCTGGATTTTCCATATCCTGTAAATATATCTGGCCATTCTTCATAAAAATCTCCCTTGATTTTGAAAGCTGCTTCTGCAAAAACAGACAGGCCCGTTTGCTTTCCTGGCCGCGGATCGTTTTATCCGTAATTTTTCCAGCGATCTCCCCGCTGAATTGAAGGGAGGTGATGAGCAGAACCAGGACCATGGACGAAATAAAAAGCGCTGTCAGTACCTCGATCAACGTATAGCCCTCCTGATTATGGGTAAACCACCTTCGCATAATACACCTTTTTCTTTCCATCAGCTGTCTCAAAGCTCAGTTGTAACTCATAAAGCCCTGAAAGGCGGTCAGACCCGTATGTTTCAAGCTGCCAGCCCGGATGCCTGGAAACAATGGCTGCGGCCTCCTCTTCAAAGGCCTCTGTGGTCAGTCCTTCTGGAACACCGGTACGTATTTCGTTTACAATACCATTGATATTAAGGCTCTGTTCCAGTATTCTTTCCGAGGTCTTTTCCCCAATAATCACGGTATGGAAGGTCGTAAAAACAGCGACGATTCCCACGCCGAGCACCGCAATGGCCACCACGGCCTCAATCAGGCTGAAGCCGTCCGTATCAGTTTGTATTCTTATCACTTAGGTAAATCCTCCCTGTGACAGGCTGTATAATCAGATATTTTTCCGGGCGGTCATTGCGGTAAAAGGTTATTGTGCCGCCACGGTTAACCACCCCCGCCCCGCTGAAAATGATCTCGTTCTGGGACAGGTTCCAGGTGATGCGGCACTGCCTGAGCTGTACCGACGCAGTAACCACCATGGATCGGCTGCCCGGATCAAATTCCACAATATCCACCCGATTCCCATAAAGCTTGGCTTTCGTACCGTAATTATCACCGGACATCATGGCAGCGTCGCGGCTTTTTAAAACAGCGTCAAGCACCTGCTCATATTCTGCCTCTGCGGCCCGCCTGGCATTTCCCTCTGTCACCGAGTAGCCCAGTCCCGCGGTCACTGCCAGCGCAAAGCCCAGGATGGACAGCGTAATGATCAGCTCGATCAGGGTATGCCCTCCTTGATCCTCCATTTTGCTTACGGGCTATCCGGAGAAGGTTCTTCGGGCATAAAGCTGACTTCACCGTCATTGTAAATAAAAGTTCCGCCAGACTGTGATTCAATTTTATCTGTTTTCAGATAGCCTGCGTTTTTCAAGGCTGTTACCAGCTTGTCAAAGGCAGTCTCTTCACCCTCCGCCAATGCCGGCGTATTTCCATTGTTATCTGCTTTGTAAACCTCCAGAGCCGTCTGCACAACAGCAAGGTTGGCCTGATCTGTTTTCAGGCCTGAGTTCTCCAGTACATTAGTAAACTGCGGAATCGCCAGAGCCGCCAGCATTCCCAATATGGCCAGCACAATAATCAGCTCGATGAGGGTGAATCCGCTTTCTCCCATAATCTGTTTTCTTACTTGTTTCATCTTTCTTCTCCTTTATTTATACCAATTCGGAATAACCCGAATAGATTTCAAAAACCGGCTGCATAACCGACGCCATGATAAAGAATACCAGCCCCCCAACCACGAGCAGCACTACCGGCTCCAGCAAGGCGGTCATTTTCTTGATTTTTCGGTTGATCTCATCATTGTAGTAAGCCGAAACCTTTATAAGGACCTGCTCCATGGTTCCTGAGCTTTCACCGATACGCACCATCTGGACAAAGCGCCGGTCAAAGATCCCGGCCGCTGCCAGGCTGTCAGACAGGGCTTCCCCACGCCTTACCGCCTCCCGCACATCCCTTATTCGATAGCGCATCACGCGGTTCCCCAGAATCTTACCGGCGATTTCCAGCGCACTGATCATATCGATACCACTGTTTACCATAATGGCCATGGCATCCGCAAAGCGTACTCCTTCCATCAGCCCGATAAACCGGCCAATCCAGGGAAGCTTCAATAAAAAACGGTCTCTCAGTAACGCCACGGCCTCCCGCCTCAGTGCCGCCCGGCCGGCAGCCAGCAGCAGCAGAACCGCCAGCAGAATCCATGCCCCGCCAGATACCAGCGCAGTGCTGGCCCGCATGAGCAGCTCGGTGGTCATTGGCAGCTTTGCCTCCATGTTTTCAAATATTTCGGCAAAGGCGGGCAGCACGCCTGCCATAAGGTACATGACCACGCCCACAGCCACTATCGTCACCAGTGACGGATAAAAAAGCGCCTGGGTAATTTTGCTTCTCATGTCCGACTGACCCTCATAGTAAATTCCCAGATTTTCCATGACCAGGTCCATCGAACCGCTCATTTCACCTGAGCGTGCCATCTGAACCATGAGTTCCGGGAAAGCCCCGGGGAACTGCCGCAGTGCTTCAGAAAGGCTGTTTCCCTGCTTCACAAGCATTTTTACCTGCAGGACCGTTTCTCCGAAGCCGCTGTTTTTATGTTCTCTCCCGGATAACTCCAGAGCGTCAATGATCGAAACGCCTGCTGAAAGTGTAATCGCCAGCTGTCTGCAAAACAGTCCGAGCATCCGTGTGCTCCCTGTTTTTGAAAAGATTGCTCTAAGCCGTACCGATTTCATCATTTCCATAGCTCATTACCCTCAGCCCTTCTGCCACATCAGTGACACCGTTTAAAATTTCATTTCTGACGATCTGCGAAAATTGAACTAAGCCATTACTGCGCGCAAGCCTGAGGAGCTGCTCATAGGAAGCCCCGGAATGAACGGCCTCTCTCAGGCTCTGGTTAAGCGACAAAACCTCAAAGATTCCCTTTCTTCCAAGATAGCCGGTGTGTCTGCACTTTTCGCAGCCGTCCGCGCGGTATAATATCTGTCCTTGCTCAAAAGAAAAGCGCCGGCATTCTGCCTCCGTTACCGTATAGGCTTTTCTGCAGTGGGGGCAAAGCTTTCTCAAAAGCCGCTGGGCAATAATCCCCCTCAGCGCTGTGGCCAGCAGATAATCTGCGGCGCCCATATCCAGCAGCCGGGTAATGGTCGACAGGGCATCATTGGTGTGCAGCGTCGACAATACCAGGTGACCGGTAATGGCGGCGCGCACCGCCGTTGCCGCGGTTTCCTCATCCCGGATTTCCCCCACCATGATCACGTTGGGGTCCTGCCTCAGAATGGCCCGCAGTCCCTCGCCAAACCCAAGGCCGATCCGCTCATTTACCTGTATCTGATTAATGCCCTCCAGATGAAACTCAACCGGGTCCTCAATTGTAATGATATTAAGCGCCTGCGTATTTTTTTCCTTCATAAGGCTGTACAGCGTCGTGGTCTTTCCACAGCCTGTGGGGCCGGTTACCAGAAGCAGCCCGTTAGCCTGGTTTAGCATTCCCATTACTCTCTGCTCGTTTTCCAGCGTAAACCCCAGGCGTTTTACCGGAATTAAAAAGGTCTGCGCATCCAGAATCCGAAGGACTGCCTTCTCATGGTAAACAGTGGGGACCACTGATACACGCAGATCAATTTTTCTGCCCTCCGTCTCAAAGCAAAAGCTTCCATCCTGGGGCCTTCGTTTCTCTGAAATATCAAGGCCCGATAAAATTTTTATTCTGCTGACCATTCCAAGATAATCCTTTTCATCTGTCATCATCACCGTAACCAGTTCACCGTCGATACGAATGCGTATCCGCATCTTATCGGGGCTCAGCACCTCAAAATGAATATCCGAAGCATTTTTCTGAACCGCAAAACGGGTAATGCTGTTGACAAGTCTTACAAAACGATTATCCTGAGGCTGAGACTGTCTCGGCTCGATGTCCGTCTTCTTTTTCAAACTCCAAAATTTGTATTCCATATTTATCCTTTTGTTCAAATAAAACCATATCTTAAACTATTTGACTGCTTATATCTCATCATACAGGATATTCTATTTTTTGTCAACTATTTTATTATATTACATAATAGTTTATTATTTTAAGCACCGCAAAAAAACAACCTACAGACGTTATGATTACGCCTGCAGGCCGCTTGCTATTTTATAATTTCAAAAATAATACCTTCAAAGCCTGCCAATGCCATTGCCAGCAGGTAGAAATCCTCTGCTTCCAGCATCATATCTGAGTTTTTACCGGCTTGTACTTCTTTAGTGTAATGTGTTTTCAGTGCCCCTTCAACCCTTTGGCTTTCCAACACACAGGCGTCCCTCTCACTATTATTGCCAGTGCTAAAAATTTCTTTGATTTTTACGCTTTCTGTCAGCGTCAGCACCAGCTCATCAACCGGATTTGCGGCAAAATTGAGCACGATCAGAAGCTCCTGGTTACCCGCACTGCGCCGGTAAGCCAGCACAGCTGTTTCCTTTGTTTTAACCGGAACAAAGGAAAAGCACCCGCTGTGGTAGTCATTTTCATAGAGCGCCGGGCACATCCTGTAAAACTGGTTCAAGGCAGAAAAATAATCAAAAAATTCCTGATGGACAGGGTATTTAAGCAGTCCCCAGTCCAGTTCACGCGCCTCATCCCACTCTCTGAAATGCCCCAGCTCATTCCCCATGAAGTTCAGCTTTTTACCGGGGTGGGTAAACATATAGAGATACAAAAGACGCGCCTGCTCAAATTTTTCTTCATAGCTGCCGTTTATTTTATCCAAAATGGTTTTCTTCCCATGTACGACCTCATCGTGGGAAAAGGGCAGCATATAAAGCTCATTATAAAAATAATGCATGGAAAAGGTCAGACGGCCCATGTGGTCCTTGCGGTCATCGGGATGAATTTTCATGAAATCCAGGGTGTCATTCATCCACCCCATATCCCATTTATAGTCAAAGCCCAGCCCGTCATATGCTACAGGTGCCGTCACCTTTAAAAAATTGGTGGAGTCCTCGGCCATGCGCAGCACCCCGGGATAGCGCTCTGCCAGGCCCACATTCATGACCTGAATAAACTCGACCGCCCCCTCATTAACCCCGCGCGAAGCGTTGCCCTGCCAGTAGAGGGCGTTGCTGATGGCATCCATGCGCAGGCCGTCAAAATGGTATCTCTCAATCCAAAAGGCTGCCGCCGACTGAAGAAAGCTCCTCACCTCTCCCCGGTAAAAATTAAAATTATAGGAGCCCCATTCACTGTAGCCTGTATCCGCATCCGGATACTCGTACAGTGCCGATCCGTCAAACTGGGTCAGGGCATAATCGTTGGTGGCAAAATGCACCGGAACAAAATCCAGGATCACGCCAATGCCCGCCTGATGGAAGGTGTCAATAAGGTGCTGAAGCTCTGCCGGCGTACCGTAGCGGGAGGTCGCGCTGTAAAAGCCCGACACCTGATACCCCCAGGACTCATCTGCGGGATACTCTGTCAGCGGCAGGAACTCCACGTGGGTAAAGCCATGCTTCTGTACATAATCAAGCAGCTGAGCGCACAGCTCCTCATAGCTGTACCAGCCCGCCGGGCCTTCTTCTGCCTTGCGCCGCCAGGAGCCAAAGTGCAGCTCATAAATGCTCATGGGCTCATTATAATGCCGGCGTTCCGCCCTTTTCTGAAGCCACGCCTCATCCTTAAACGTGTAGCTCCATTCCACTAAGGCCGACGCGGAATCTGGCCGCAGCTCCATGGCGTAGCCATAGGGATCTGCCCGGTCCACCACACGTCCGTCCGCCTGGTGAATCCGGTATTTATAGAGCATTTTGGCCTCTGCCTTTTCGATAAAGCATTCGTAAACGCCCCCGGCGTCAATGGCTTCCATGGCCGTATCCCGCCAGCCGTTAAACTCACCAATGAGTGTAACCGCCTCTGCACCCGGCGCGTATACCCTGAAAACAAAGCCCTCCCGGCCGTCTTTCTCAACCCGGTGCGCGCCAAAGTAATCGTAGGCGTCAAAGGCTTTTCCAATATAAAAATCATGCATTTCCATGATGCTGTCCTCCCCTGTTTATTACTTACAATTATATGGGAAAAACAGCGTCCCGTCTACCGCCAAAACGCCCGAAGTGTCAAAAAGGCAGAGCCCGGATACACCGGGCTCTGCCTTTTGTAAAATTCATTCTGTTTTTTTATTTTTCAAGATAGGCCACAAGCGCCTCCCACTCAGCCTTCGCCTGATCATAGCCGGTCGTATAGCTTTTCTGGACCCCCTCTGGGTTGCGGTCAATCACCTTTGTCTCAATGGGGTTCTCTGGCCGGAGCACATATATCCTGCCCTCTGCCTCCAGTTCGTCAATCAGGTCCATGGTTTCGTTGTAGAACAGGTGGCGGTTTAACACGCCTTCGGCAAAGGCCGGATGCTTCCGGTAATAGGAGCGTACCATCCGCTCATGCCCGTAGGGCTCCTTCCGGTAGCCTTTTTCACGGGTCAATACCAGCACAGCCTTCTCGTTGCCGTCTGAAAGCGCGCGCCGGACCGGGACAGAATCGGCGATTCCGCCGTCCATATAGGGCCTGCCGCCGATTTCCACCATCTGGCTCATAAACGGCAGCGAGGTGGACGCGGCAATGAGTTCCGCCACATCGCCCTCCATCTTTTCAAAATAGCGGGCCTCACCGGTTTCGCAGTCGGTGGCCGTCAGGTAAAAGGTGATATCAGAGCTGTAGTAGGTCTTCATATCAAAAATATTATAGCGTCTCGGCAGCTCATTATAGGCAAAGCTGCGGCTGAAAAAATTTCCTTCCTTCAGCAGATTTCCCATGCCCATATACCGCTTGTCCGGCATAAAGGTTTCTGCGATGGCAAAGCTGCGGCCCGGCTGACCGGAAATATAGTTGGCGCCGTTGATGGCGCCCATGGATACGCCGATGATATACGGAAATTCCAGGGATTTTTCCATAAAATAATCTAACACGCCGGAGGAATAAATACCTCTGAAGCCGCCGCCCTCCAGCACCAGCGCTGTTTTCTCAAACCTCATCGTCAGCCCTCCCTTGTCTTCATGGTCATTTCGATCTGGCAGAGCAGGGTGCCCTCCTGGTTTTCAATATCCATGCGATAGGTGTTTTCTGCGATCTCAGCGGATTTTACGGTGATCATATCACCATAGAAGCCCTGGTTTTTGTAGATAATCTTGGCGGTTTCCATCTCGCCTGCCTTTACCTTTTCCAGGGGCAGGGTCTCCAGCGCCCATGCCAAGTACTTGACATGGTTGACGTGGCTGTTAAAATCAATGTCCAGGTAGCGGACCTGAAAATTCTTGGTGTCGGTCCATTCTTCTACCTTCGCAACGCGTCTGAGCTTAAAATGGTTTTCGTGGCCGCTTTCGTAAACGTCCAGTTCCGGCACATTGCTCAGCCGCTCCAGACGGTTTTCTTTTCGGTTTTGCAGCATCCACTCCGTATCGCCCTCCACCATTATTTTTCCATCCAAAGATTTGATGGCAAAACGGCGGTGGGCGGCAAATTTGTCAAAGGCGATGGCCTCAGTCTCGACCATGACCTCGTCGTTAAACTTCGGGTATTCATGAAACTTCAGCTTGTATTTTACCAGAAACCAGGCCAGCCCCATTTCATCCAGAACCTCCGGCCCCACGCCGAGCTGCTCGCTCTGCTCCTGGCTGGTCTGCTGAAAGTAGTTCAGCGCCGCTGTCGGCTGCAGCTGGTAGTTATAGGTGCATTCATAGCCATTGATCTTCTGCTTTTTCTCGTAAATAATTCCCACTTCTGTTGTCTCCTTATCCTTTAAATATCAGCCGAATGATTTAATTTTCAATGAGTCCAAGCGCACGCAGGATAAACTCGCCGGTACGGCGTTCAGTCCCCTGATAAGGGTAAGCGTGCATATCCGTACTTGGGTTAAAATTCAGTTCAATGATGCCGAAGGGTGACTGCTCGTCCCGGTAGTCCTCAATGATGATATCCACACCGCAGAACACTGCCTTCACCGACGCTGCAGCCTCCACGGCAATGCGTTTGAAAAAGTCCGGCATCTCATCGGTCATGTCAATGCTGTCGCCGCCGGTGCTGATGTTTGAGTTCCCCCGCAGATAGACTGTTTTTCCATCTGGCAGCACATCGCCGAACTTCAGCGCCTGTTGTTTTAGATAAAGCTCAGTCTGCTCGTCCAGTTCAATCTTTTTAAGGGGAGCAGTATAGCCGTAGCCTCTGAAAGGGTGCCTGTTTTTGACATCGACCAGCTGGGTGATGGTGTGGACGCCGTCGCCAGTCACATTGGCCGGAACGCGCTTCAGAACTGCGGCCACTTCCCCGCCGATTACCAGGAAGCGGTACTCCTGCCCCGGGATAAATTCCTCAATGATGACGGTTTTATCGTACTCGAAGGCAATTTCAACCGCCTCGAGAAGGTCCTTCTCGCTGCCTCCCTGGTCAAAAATACAGATTCCCAGTCCATAGTTTGTGGATTTGGGCTTGATGACTACTTTTTTCCCGACATAGGGGCCGATGCGCCGCGCCGCCTCGTCATAACTTGAGAATTCCTCGCCTGCCGGTACCGGGATACCCTTCTGCGCCATGATTTTCTTGGTGACCACCTTGTTTTCCATGACGAGGACCGTGATATAATTGTCCAGCTCTGTTTTTGTCGCCTGCTTGACATAGGTTTTTTTATCTCCCCTGCCAAGGCCGATAAAATTGTCCTGGGGGTCGATCTCCTCAACCGGAACGCCCCGGGTGATGGCCTCCTTGATAAGGATCTGGGTAGAAAGCTCATAGTTATCAAAGCCCTTTAAAAGGTAACGGGTGTCGTGGCTTTCTTTTTTATAGGCCTCCGCCAGACGCATCATCCCCTTTAGATAGCCTTCCTTTTCTACCATTTCGGCCATCCGGTAAGCGTAGGTATGCTCCAGATGAATGACACGGTCGGTCATCACCTTCAGCACATTGCTGTTTCCAAGCTCCAGCTCAATGTCCATCTGCTGCATTTTTTCCAGAATCTCAAGGGCCCAGCGTTTCATGGAAACTTCTTTGCCATTCCGGCGGATCATGAGGTCCGGATCCAGGCCAAAGAAAGCGACCTTTTCTTCATTTTCAAGGCCTTCTCTTTGCCAGTCCGCAGCGTCTGATTCATCCTCAACCAGCAGGTAGAGCATAAACTGGTGTAGAAACACCAGGTCCTTCTCGGCAATGCCGCATTTGTCAAAGACATTCAGGTCCACTGTCCGGATTTCAAGGTATTTGATGCCGTCCTCTTCCAGTGATTCCAGAATATTGTCCACACCCTTTGCCTTCATCCGTATCTGTGTATAGAGCTCCTTGGGCGCAGAAATCAGGCCCTTGTCCACAAAATTCCGGACATCGGCCGTATACTCTCTGACGGTGCGGTAGCTTGGGAAAAGAGCGATTTTATTTTTATAGCCGCAGATTGAATTTCTGAAGGACGCCCCTGTTTTTAACACATAGGAGCCGTCGCCCACAGGCTCCATCTGGCTGACACATTCGGGGATATAGCTTTTATGCAGGGCAGAGCTGCAGCCCAGCAGGTAAATGACCAGCCAGCGGTAACGCAGATAGTTCCGGACCAGCTTGAGGTATACGCCGTCCTTAAAGTCCTTGCGCGGCTTCTCCGGCGCAACCGCGGCGTGCAGCTTATCAATAAAGCGTTCGGTAAAAGAAAAATTAAAATGAATGCCGGAAATCAGCTGCTTTTTTCCGCCGTACCGTTCAATCAACCCTTTGCGGTAGGCCATCGCCGCCTCGGCGTCCTTTTCGCCTTCATACACCGCGATGGGAATATCCTCGTCCTCCGGAATATCACAGGGCATGGACTGGGGCCAGAAATACTCGTCCCCGATCTCATTATTGACAATATCACAGAGCCCCTCCAGCACCGCGTAGGTTTTGGGCACTGTATCATAGGCCGGTGTAACGACCTCCACCTGGCTCTCCGAAAAATCGGTCGTGATGTAGGGGTTTTTCAGCTTGTTGCCGAAAATCGCCGGATGCGGCGTCATGGCCAGCTTTCCCGCCGCTGTAACCCGCAGGCCTTCCCGCTCCAGCCCAAAATCGCCAGTCAGCAGCTCGTTGCTTGTAAATGTATTTTTTAAAATATCTAAGTTCATTTTTACACCTTGATTATTCAAATTTTATTGGTTATTATACCACAAATCAACCTGAATGCCTATTGAAGACGGCTCCAACTTCTGTTAAGTTTTAAATCTGAAAAAGCTTAAATTAGACAAAGAAATCCCGGTTCAATAAAGATTAAACCGGGATCGTACTTTTTATGCGTTGGCTTCCAGCTCACGGTATTCAGGGTGTTTGTCAAATTCCGCCCGCGCAAAGGGGCACAGTGGGATAATTTTTTTATCCTCGTCCCGGGCCTTCTGTACGGCCTTTTCGACCAGCACTTTGCCAATTCCCATACCGCCCATGTCCTCTGCCACCTCTGTATGCGAGATGATAAACATGTGCTCTCCGGTTGGCACAAACTCAATCTCTCCAACCTCTGTTCCGTCGTCTGTCACAGCGTAGATGCGGTTGTCACCATTTTTATATTCAATCATATTATAACCTTCTTTCATCGTTTCAGTTGAAGACTATATACCCCTCTGACAGTTTGATGTAACACCGCTCTTTATTAATAAACGGCTTATTCGTCGGCGCAGAGCTCTGCCAGATACTCCTCGGCATATTTAGACGCCACCGCGCCGTCAGCCGTGGCCGTCACAATCTGGCGCAGCGGCTTGGTGCGGACATCGCCAACGGCAAAAACGCCGGGAATATTGGTTTTTGTTGTCTCATCCGCAATCAGATAACCCTGCTCATCGGTATCCAGAATGTCCTTGAACATGTCTGTGTTCGGGATCCGGCCAACCGCTACAAAAACACCCTCACAGGAAAGCTCTCTCACTTCGCCGGTTTTAACGTTCTCTACCTTTACGCCTGTTACCAGATCGTCATGAAGCACCTCGGTTACTCTGGCGTCCCAGACAAACTCGATATTTTCCGTTTTTTCTAAAGTTTTCATGTAGGTTTTTGACGCCCTGAGCGTATCTCTGCGATGCACAATATAAACCTTTTTACAGATTTTAGATAAAAACAAAGCGTCCGCCACCGCGGAGTTGCCGCCGCCCACCACGACCACTGTCCGGTTGCGGTAGAACATGCCGTCACAGGTTGCGCAATAGGCCACACCACGGCCGCGCAGCTCATCCTCTTCGGGAACGCCCAGCGTTCTGGGTGCTGCGCCTGTCGCCAGAATGACGGTTTTTGCTTCCAGATCACCCTTGCCGGTCCGGATTACCTTTGGCTGGCTTTCCAGATCCACGGACAGCACCTCACCGATTTCTGTCACAACGCCAAAGCGTTCGGCGCTCCGCTGCATCTTTCCGCTGAGCTCAATACCATCGACGCCCTCCTCAAAGCCAGGGTAGTTATCCACCCAGCTGGTAGTTGCCATCTGGCCGCCTGGCCACATTTTCTCAAGCACCATCGTTGAAAGATTGGCCCGGGCGCAATAAAGCGCCGCGGTGTACCCTCCCGGGCCGCCGCCCAATATAATGACATCGTATTTATTATTTTCCATTATTTGTCTCCTTTGGGAAGTTGGTGATTTCTGTAACTTTATAAATTACATATCTTGTTATAATCTTATCATTTTAAGGCGAAAAAGTCAATAGTATATCCAGATTGATTTCTTTTTGCGCCCAGAGGGTATGTATGATACAATAGAAAGAAATAATCAGCCGTGTTTAGAACGCCTGATGTATTCGTTTTAATCCCGTGGCTGAAAGACAGCCACTGTGCTAGGGGGCACCATAAATGAAAATGTTTGATGTTATTGTGCTGGGCGGCGGACCTGCGGGCTATACGGCCGCGCTATACTGCGCCCGGGCGAATCTGAAAACCATGATCTTAGAAAAAATGTGGCCGGGCGGACAGATGGCAACTACCAGCCAGGTGGATAATTATCCTGGATTTAATGAAGGCATTGACGGCCATGAGCTAAGTGACCGCATGAAGCTGGGCGCAGAACGCTTCGGCGCGGTCTCCGAATACGGCGAGGTCATCCATATCGAAGTCACCGGAGAGACAAAACGCATTAAGACAAACAGCGCCGAGTATGAATGCAAGGCCCTGATCATCGCCACCGGCGCTGCGCCGAGAAGCCTCAACCTTCCCCATGAAGAAGAACTGCGGGGACGCGGCATAGCCTATTGCGCGACCTGTGACGGTATGTTCTTCAAAAATAAGGTGGTCGCTGTTGTGGGCGGCGGCAATTCCGCAGTCGCCGATGCTCTCTACCTGTCCAAAATCTGTAAAAAGGTTTATCTCATCCACCGCCGTGACCGGCTGAATGCCACCAAGACCTATCTGGCACCGCTGGACGAGACTGAAAATATTGAGTTTATCTGGAACACCCAGGTGGTTGAGCCCATCTTCGGTGAGGTATTAACCGGTATTAAGCTTGAAAACACCACGACAGGTGCTGTTTCCACGCTCGATTGCGACGGGCTGTTTATCGCCATTGGCCGGCGCCCCAACACCGACCTGTTTGAAGGCATTGTGGACATCGACGCGTCGGGCTACATCATTGCCGATGAAACCACCCAGACCAATGTGGAGGGCGTCTATGCGGTCGGCGACGTCCGCACCAAGCCGCTGCGCCAGATCATCACCGCCGCCTCTGACGGAGCTGTGGCTTCAAAATTTATTGAGGACTATTTCGTGCAGCTGTGCGGCAGAAACCATAAGGCAAAAAGCCTGCGTTACAAAAGCGAACCCAACCGTTTCTTTGTCCAGACCCCTGAAAATTATGAGGTCGGCGAGCTGAACCTCGAACCCACCACGGATAACACCTTTATCATCACCCATGTGGGCGTTGACAACAGCTACAACGGACTTGGTATCGCGAAGGAGCTGGTGCGGCAGACCGTTGAAGCCGCGCGGCAGAACCACTGGAAGCTTATTCCCAGATGTCCCTTTGCAAAGGTGGAATATGACAAGCATCCTGAATATAAAGACACCTTAGCCTGATTTGACAGCCTCTGCTTTACGGCAGGGGCTGTTTTTCTGTTAAAGCTCAAAAAATAAAAACAGCCATATCACTATGACTGATCATCTCTTTAAAAGATATATCAAAGGCTTTAGCCACAAATTGTTTTTAAAGAAGGAATATGCTATACTAGCCAGACAGGAGCACTCGGCTCTTGTGGCACTGGCGTGGTTAATCTTGCCCCGGAAATGGGGTGTTGCTTATGGACAGTAACCAGTTAATTCTGATTCTGGCGCTTATTGCGTTTATCGTAGGCTGCATAAACAAGAATGACCGTTAGCCACCTACCACAATGATCTAACGGTCTAACCTTAAATATTTAGGGGCTGGCCGTTGCCGGTGTCCCTGTTTCTTTTTACATTATACCACATTTTCTTGAACTTTTCAAAAAATAAAAAACAGCCATATCACTATGACTGATCATCTCTTTAAATGGTCGGAGTGAGAGGATTTGAACCTCCGGCCTCATGGTCCCGAACCATGCGCTCTACCAAACTGAGCCACACCCCGATATTTTTATATTTTTGATTTGCAAACCAACAACAGTTATTGTAATATAGTCATAGGTATTTTGCAAGCATATTTTTTAAAAATTTTAAAAAATTTAGGAGAAATGTATGAAAATAATTGAAGCGGGTGTGTCTGCCCCCGAAGGTTTAGTTGACATCACCGACCAAATCCGGGACTATATCCGGGAAGTCCGGCTCGGGGATGGCTTTGTGCACATACAGATTCCGGAACGGACCTGCGCGGTGACCATCACCATTAACGATGACTTCAATATTGACAAAGATTTTCTGAATAAAATCAACCGGTTTCTGCCCAAGTACAACGGTATGCAGTTTACAGGCTGGACGACCTCCAACGTCAAAGCTTCACTCGTCGGCATGACAGAGCAGGTGATGGTGGAAAGCGGCGAGCTGATCCTAGGCCTGCACCAGAGTATCTATATGGTAGAATTTAACGGACCGTCCACAAACCGGCGCATCTATCTCTCCCACATGGGTACCCCGCTGGCAGAAGGCGAGGAGCCTGAACTGCCGCAGGTACTGCAGGACCTCTACGCGGCCGATTTAGCAAGAGAGCAGGCCGAAAAAGAGGAGCAGGACCGGATTATCGCTGAGATGCGTGCAGAGTATGCCGAACGCGTTCGCAAGCAGAAAGAGGAGGAAGCTGCCAAAGCCGCAGCAGAAAGTGAGCAGGAGGATGGCAAATAATAAAAATAATTCCACTAAGAAGCCAAAACAAAAGCAACAAAAGCAGAGCCACCAGAGCAACATTAAAAACAGCTACCGGATCGGCGCGCTGGTACTGGTCATCATTATCATTGTCAGTCTTTTGACCATGTACAGTTTCTAAGGCGTCCTGTATCATAAGGATGAATATCAAAATTATCACTGTCGGCAAAATCAAGGAAAAGTACCTGACCATGGCAATCGACGAGTACAGCAAACGGCTGAAGGCCTACTGCAGGCTTGAGATTATCGAGGTGAAGGACGAAAAAATCGAGGAACGCTTCAGCGATGCCGAGAAGGCCGGGGCCGTCGCCATTGAGGGCGAACGGATCTCCCGGCATTTAAAGGACAACGAAATCGTCGCCGTGCTTAAAATAACCGGAAAGCAGCTGGCCTCACCGGATTTCGCAAAAAAAATCGAGGCTTACGGCGTCCAGGGCAAGAGCAGCCTGACCTTTATCATCGGCGGCTCCCTGGGCCTTTCGCCGGAGATTGAGGCTCGTTCCCAATGGGATTTGTCCTTCTCAAAAATGACTTTCCCTCACCAGCTGTTCCGCGTCATGCTTTTAGAACAGGTTTACCGGGCGTTTAAGATCATCAAAAATGAAACCTACCATAAATGACGCGGAGCCCCGTTTCTAAAAGAATTTGGCAGCGCAACGAAGCGTCAGCGGCTGCCGGCAATAACGCAAACGCAGATAACGCGGGAATGATCCGATAAGGACCACATAATTCTCGAGGACTGTGATCCATTTTATAAAAGGAGACAAACAACCATGTCAACCACGATGTTAGAAAGAGGAAAAACAGCTAAAAAGGCGGGCATTCAGCTATCCGCCACGGATACAAAAACACGCAACGCTGCGCTGGCTGCCATCGCCGACGCGCTGGAGGCGAACCGGGCAGAGCTGATCGCCGCCAACCAGGCCGACTACAAGCGCAGCGCAGAAGAAAACCTCGCCGCGCCGCTTTTGGGACGCCTGACCTTTGATGACCACAAAATCGACGATGTCATCGACGGTATCCGCAGCCTGATCGAGCTCACCGACCCATTGGGTGCTACCCGTATGGCGACCGAGCTGGACACTGGGCTCGACCTTTACAAGGTCACCTGCCCCATCGGCGTGATCGGCATTATCTTTGAATCCCGTCCCGACGCTTTTGTCCAGATTTCCACCCTCTGTTTAAAAAGCGGCAACGCGGTGCTTTTAAAAGGCGGCCGTGAAGCGCTGGAAACCAACCGGATGCTGTGCCGGGTTATCTCAGAGGCCACTGCGGCGGCTGGTATTCCCGGCGGCTGGATCCAGAACCTGGAAAGCCGCGAGGACGTGAGCGCCATGCTGGCGCTGGATGAATACATTGACCTCATTATCCCGCGGGGCTCCAACAGCTTTGTCAAATACATTATGGACAACTCCAACATTCCTGTGATGGGGCATTCCGACGGTATCTGCCACGCCTATGTGGACGCTGCCGCCGATGGGGACAAGGCTGTGAATATCGCGGTGGACGCCAAGACCCAGTATGTCTCAGCCTGCAACGCCATTGAGACCCTGCTGGTGCACAAAGACATCGCCGGGGAATTTTTACCCAAATTAAAGGCAGGAATGGACCAGAAACAGGTGCGTTTAAAGGGCGATGACCGTACGCGGGCTGTGATCGACGTCGAAGCCGCCACTGAGGACGACTGGTCCACCGAGTATCTGGACTATATCCTCTCGATTAAGGTGGTGGACAGCCTGGAGGAAGCCATTGACCACGTCAACACCTACGGCTCCGGCCACACCGACGTCATCGTCACCGAGGACGAGGCCCACGCAAAGAAATTCACGACCCTGGTGGACTCGGCAGGGGTTTATGTCAACTGCTCCAGCCGCTTCGCGGACGGGTTCCGCTATGGCTTTGGGGCTGAGGTGGGCATCAGCACCTCCAAGCTGCACGCCAGAGGCCCTGTGGGCTTAGACGGCCTGCTGAGCTACAAGTACAAGCTCATCGGCCACGGGGATATTGTCAGTGATTTCTCAGATGGGAAACGCAGCTTTACCCACAAGCCCTTAGATCAGGATTGTCCTTTATAAAAAAGACAAAATTATAATTCTTTTTTAAGAATCATTTAATATAATAACAGTAAGCAGAAAGGTTACACATGCAGAAATCATTTGAGGCCATTATCTTTGACTTTAACGGCACGCTGTTTTTTGATTCGGACAAGCACGACGCGGCATTTGACCGTTTTACGCTGGAGCAGTGCGGACGGCACATTACGCCGGAAGAAATGCACAGCTTCTACGGCCAGACCAATGCCACCATCATCCCGGCTATTCTCAAAGACCGGGAGCTCACCCGTGAAGAAATCAACGCGTTTGGGGATTACAAGGAAGCCCTTTACCGGGAGCTTTGCCTGGAGGATCAGAAAAACCTCTGTCTGGTAAGCGGCGCCCCGGAGCTTCTCGACTGGATCTGCGCTTCGCAGATCCCCCACACCATTGCCAGCAGCTCTGAACTTGCCAATATGACGTTCTTTTTCGAGACCTTTGGTCTTGACCGGTGGTTCGATTTTGACGCTACGGTTTATGATAACCACACCTTCCCGGGAAAGCCCTCCCCGGATATTTACCGTCTGGCGGCTGAAAAGCTCGGCGTCGCCCCCGAAGCGTGCATGGTGGTGGAAGACGGCCTTTCTGGTATCCAGTCTGCCCATGCGGCCGGTATCGGCCATATTACTGCCATTGCGGCGCCAGACCGGCATGATTATTTCATGACGGTTCCCGGTGTCAAGACGGTTATTTCAAATTATCACGCGTTTGACCGCTCGCTTTTAGCGCGGTCCCTGAAGGAGTAATAAATGTTAGAATTAAAAAATATCTGCTTTGAAGTAGAGGATGAAAAAAAAGGCATCCTCAAGGATGTCAGTCTCAAGATTGACTCCGGAAAATTTGTTGTCATTACCGGCCCCAACGGCGGGGGGAAATCCACGCTGGCCCGGATCATCTCCGGTATCCTCACCCCGACCGACGGCCAGATTCTGTTTGACGGCCAGGATATTACAGGCCTCGACATTACCGAACGGGCCAAGCTGGGGATCAGCTTTGCTTTCCAGCAGCCGGTCCGGTTTAAGGGCATCACCGTGCACGACCTTATCGCGCTGGCGGCCGGTTCCCCGCTTAACCAGGTGGAAGCCTGCCAGTATTTATCCGAGGTGGGCCTCTGCGCCAGAGATTACATCGACCGTGAGCTCAACGACAGCCTGTCCGGCGGCGAGATCAAGCGTATTGAAATTGCCACCATTCTGGCCCGCGGCACCAAGCTGTCCATCTTTGACGAGCCCGAAGCCGGCATTGACCTCTGGAGCTTTAAGAACCTGATCTCTGTTTTTCAGAAAATGTATGAAAAGCGGGGCGGCGCCATCATGATTATCTCCCATCAGGAGCGTATCCTGAACATCGCGGATGAAATCATTGTGCTGGCAAACGGCAAGATCATCAGCCAGGGGTCCAGGGAAGACATTTTACCAAGACTTTTAAACGGTACGGACAAAGTGGATTTCTGTCCGAGAATGGAGGATTAACATGAGTGAAGTAGCAATGAATGACGTGGCAAGAGAACTGCTGAAGGATGTTGCCGATATTGACGGCAAGCCCGAGGGCGTCGCTTTTAATATCCGTGAGGACAGCCAGTGCGCTGGCCGTAACTCCACCGACAATATCCAGATCGTGAGCAAGGAGGACGGCTCCGGCATCGACATTATCGTGCAGCCCGGCACTAAGAACGACAAGGTCTTTATCCCGGCTCTGGTTACCTGCAGCGGCGTGCACGACCTGGTTTATAATGACTTTTACATCGGCGAGGACGCGGACGTGACCATTGTGGCCGGCTGCGGCGTGTCCACCGACGGCTGCGACGGCTCTGAGCATAACGGCATCCACCGTTTTTTCCTGAAGCCAGGCTCCAGAGTGCTCTACATCGAAAAGCACCTCGGTATCGGCGAAGGTACTGGCAAACGGGTTATCAACCCGGAAACCTACATCGAGCAGGAGGAAGACAGCTACATGGAAATGGACACCACCCAGATTAAGGGCGTGGACTCCACCAAGCGCAAGTCCGCCGCCAAGCTGGGGGCAGGCGCCAAGCTCGTTATCAAGGAAAAGCTCATGACCCACGGCGACCAGTACGCCGAAACCGCCTTCGAGGTAGATATGGACGGCGAGGGCTCCAGCTGTACCTTAAGCTCCCGCTCCGTTGCCAGAGACCGCTCGAAACAGCTGTTTTTGTCCAAGATCAACGGCAACAACCGCTGCGCAGGCCACTCCGAATGTGACGCCATCATCATGGACGAGGGGGTGGTTTCCGCCATTCCGGAGATTACCGCCAACGACCTCGAGGCTGAGCTGATCCACGAAGCCGCCATCGGCAAAATTGCCGGCGATCAGATCATTAAGCTCCGCACCCTGGGCCTGACCGAGCATGAGGCCGAGCAGCACATTATTGAAGGCTTCCTGAAGTAAGGGCGCATCCCGGCTCTTTTTAAGCGAAACGTGGAAAATAACCAAACCAAGAACAGGGCCTTACTGGCCGACCTCGCGCTGATTCTCGTCGCGCTGATCTGGGGCGTAGGCTTTATCGCGTCCAAGGCAGCGCTGGTGACCATCACGCCGCTCTGGGTCATGACCTTCCGGTTTCTGGGATCAGGAATTATCCTCCTGATCCTTTTTTTAAGGCGCGTGCGGCAGCTCGACAAACGCACCGTTCTCATGGGCATGGTGGTGGGCAGCTTCATGTTTGCCGGCATGATCTTCCAGACCATCGGCCTCGACCACACCACAGCCTCCAACCAGGCCTTCCTGATCCCGTCCTACGTGGTGCTGGTGCCCTTTGTGTCCTGGCTGATGACACGGACCAGGCCCCGGGCGCTGGACGTGGCCGCGGCTTTTCTTACCTTTATCGGCGTCGCGGTAATCAGTCTCAAGCCCGATTTCAGTATGAATCTGGGGGATGCGCTGACCCTTGTCTTTGCGGTCATCTATTCCTTCCAGATCGTCTTTTTAGGGCTGTTTGTCAAGGAAACAGACGTCATGTCCTTCACTGTGGTTCAGATGCTGACAGCGGGCATTTTGTCGCTTTTTTCAGCGCTTGTTTTCGCGCCGCCCCTTTCGGGTGTGACCGCCTCCAGCGCCTGCGGCATCGTCTACCTCGTTATCTTTAATACTGCTCTGGCCTTTCTCATCCAGAACATCGCCCAGCAGTACACCACCTCCACCCACGCGTCACTGCTCATTTCGCTGGAATCCGTTTTTGGGCTCATCGTCTCTGTGATTTTCCTGCATGATCCCTTTGGGCCGCGCATGGCACTGGGCTGTGGATTGGTCTTTGCCGCTGTTATTCTCTCGAAAGTGGCGTTCAGAAAAGAAAAAGAACCGTTATCTCTGAAATAAGCTTAGGATACGGTTTTTTCTTATTGCAAAATAAAGATTTGGATAATATAATTACATTAGAGATTACTAAACATTTCGAGGAGCACTATGGAAAATAAGATTATCGTGGACAGCTGCCTGGACTTCAACCCTGAAGTTTTCACAGCAGATCTGCCACTTGTACGAATCCCTTTTAAACTCAGAATTGACGATGAGGAGCTGGTCGACCATGACCTGTCAACCATGCTGCTGGTGGACAAAATGAAGCTCAGCAAAAACAAGGTTTCGACCGCCTGTCCCTCCCCGCAGGAATACCTGGACGCCATTGATCCGCAGTGCGTCAACTATATTATCACCATTTCGTCCAAGCTCAGCGGTTCCTACAACAGCGCCGTCATGGCCGCTGTCATGGCTCAGGAAAAGTATCCGGACTGCCAGGTGCATGTGCTGGACTCCGAAAGCGCTGCCGCGGGAGAGGATCTGATCTTCATGAAGCTGAAGGCCTTTCTGGAGGACAATATGCCCTCCAGCGAAATCGTCGCAAAGCTCGTGGATTTCATCACCAGCATGCGCACCATGTTTATCCTCAACTCGCTGGACAACCTGGCTAAAAACGGCCGTATCAGCAGCACAATGGCCCTTCTGGGCAAGGTGCTGAAGGTGGTGCCCATCATGACCGACAACGGCGAGGGTGAGATTGCCCTTAAGGAAAAGGTGCGCGGCAAGAAAAAGGCCTTTTCGCGCCTGGTGGAAATTATTGCCGACGAGGTGTCTGACGCCAGCGAGAAAATTCTGGCCATCGCCCACGTGCATGCCCAGGAAACCGCCGAAAACCTCAAGAAAGCCATCGAGGAAAAATGCAATTTCAAGGATGTGGTCATCTTTGAAGCCGGCGGCCTGAGCACCGTCTACGCTGATAACGGCGGCGTGATTGTGGCTTATTAAAACAAAAAAACCGGTGCAGAGCGCGCCGGTTTTTTATACTGCAAAGGCGCCCTTCCGGAGAAGGGCGCCTTATTGTTTTGGGTTTTTGTTTTAAACTGAAAATGACCGCGCTATTTCCTCCTCTTCAGCGTCTTCTTGACTCGTCATGGCAGAATCCAGTATTCTAATGGCCTCCAAAGCGCTGCGAAAAGCAACCTTCTGCTGGGTCTGCACCCACAAAATGGTACCCTGCCAGGTATTATTACGCGTACTTTTGATGTCCAATATAAAGGTTTGGTTATTTGAGCTGATAATCTTCCCCATCCTTTCTGCTTTGTTTTCACAGTATGCGGTGCACTTTCCCCGTAACACGTAGCGTAACCGGTCATACGATCATAATAGATTGCCGAAAAGCCCTGAATTTCAGGGCTTTTCTCTATTTAATACGTCTGGCTTGTATCCGCTGCATTCACATTATCTGTTTCATCACTGAGCGTTTCCACTGTTTTTTCCAATACACTCTTTTCTTCTTCCAGGCTTTTACGCTTCTTTCCTTGACGCCACCAGATCACTCCAGAGGCGATGCTGGCAATTAGTGCCAGCACTAAAACCAATAAATCCCAATCGAACTGATAGGTCCGGCAAAATGCGAAGAACACCCATAGAAGGATCATGACCAAGGCCATGATGACATCCAGAATGTAATCAACCTTATTCATTTTTGTCTCCTTTCGCCGCTTTTTCAGCCAGCAGGACTTCCAAGATCTCTTTCGGTCTCATGTTCTTTTCTTCCCTCTGACGGTCTCTGAAAAGATCATAGTTTACATTGAAAGTCTCTTCAAAGCTTTCCTTCATGTCGTCCAGTTCACTCTCTAATGCTGCATTTTTTCGTTTTCTGAAGATGATTCGTACCACGGCGTAGACCACATAAATAATTGTGATCAGCAGCATCAACCAGTGTACCCAACACTTGATATCTCCATTCCGCTGCGCCAATGGTGTTTGATTATTGTCAATTTCTTCAGTGTTTTCATTGTTTTCAAATACTATATTCGGGTTAAAATAGTTTATCACATCCTGGAATACTGGCGGTACCAGATTTGTCACTGCCGGCGGAATAACAACCGGGGTAACTGTCGTTGTTGTAGTGGTAGTTGTTGCCCCTGGTGCTGGTACCGCTGGTGTTGCTGTGCCATCTCCTGGTGTTCCCGGTGTTGCCGGATTCACGGGTGCCACTGGGGTTGGAGACGGAGACGGTGTCGGTGTTGGAACTGGTGGTACGCTGACCGGCTGGTATTGTGCTACAAAAACTAAATTTCCAGTTACAGTATCAGGAAAACCTGGCGCCCATCCTATAAACTCATAACCTGTTTCCGGGGTTATACCCGGAACCTGATCAGCCGGGAAAGCAGAACCGTGGAGAATATCCGTAATAATCTGCTGATCCTCCAATATACCGTCAATGCTTCCGTGATCTCCACGCATAAAGGTTACCGTATGTACCGGTTCATAATGCGCGATATAGGTCGCATTGCCTGTCACCGTTTTAGGCAAATCTTCAGTCGGAATCACAACGTCTGGATTTTCCGGGGTTGTCCATCCTGTAAAGATGTAGCCTTCATTGCTGTCAATACCCGGCGCTGCTGGGAACAGCGCATCCTTCTTCAGCCCTTCAAAGGTTTTACTTGTCTCCTCAGGCTTTTCGCTAAACTGCCCATTATTACCTGGCAGGAAGATCACCGTATGGGTCTCTTCTACCGGCGGCACAGGTTGTACAGGTGTGTAAACTGCCGTATACACTGCATTTTCGGTTACTATTTCGGGCAGTTCATTGTCTTTCAGGACAGTGCCATCGCTTCCCTCCAGCACCCATCCATCAAAGGTGTAGTTCGCTTCCGGTGTTATAGCAGGGGCTGCCGGGAAGGTATCTCCTTTCTTCAGCCCAGTATTGTCAATTGTTGGAGCACTATTGTCCGTGAACGCTCCATGCTCACCGCGGTTAAAGGCAACAGTATAGGTTTCTGCCGGAACCGCCGTATAAATAATCGTTATCTCAATGTCTGCTGTCCCCATTGTGCCAGAAACCACATCCATGTTTGGCGTAAAGCCATCAATCACCGGTGAGGCTACTGAGTATCCCTGGTTCTGCTTCAATGTCTGAGTTACGTCAGCTGCTGCGATCGTTCCATCTTCATATACATAGTGGACTGTCAGCATATAATTCTTCTGGGCCACCGGTACATATTGCGCTGTGTAATGCTTGTTCTCCGTAACGGTTTCGGGCAGCTGATCCGCAGAAATGACGCTGCCCTGGCTTCCGTTGGTATCATCCAACCAGCCTGTAAAGGCAAAACCGTCGTTTACCTCAAGCTCTGGAGCCGCCGGAAAAGCCTTTCCATAGCTTAAATCAACATGGTTGATCTCTTTTCCTCCGCTGTCTAAGGTTCCCTGCGCTCCGCTATTAAAGGTAACCGTGTACCGTTGCGACTCATATTGAGCAACATAGGTTTTATCCTTAACGGCCGTGGGTGGAAAACTAGTGTTATCTGTAATCAGATAATTAGTCTCCTGATCCAGCCAGCCCGTAAATTTCCAGCCGCCCTGCGGAGTGACGCTTGGAATCGATGGAAAAGCGCTGTTTTTCTCAACGGTAAAGGTTATGTTGCCATAACTGTCAATACTGCCGTGTTCTCCCTGCAAGAATGTTATATTCACCTTTCCGCTATCTGGCGTAACGACCTCGGTACTAACCTCATTGCTCGGATATTCTTTTTCCGGATCATTTGAATCTTCCCTTAATAATGCTGTATTTTTCAATACCGTACCGTTCGCGGTACCTTCCGCAACCTTCGCAGTGATCACATAGGTTTTACTCTCATTCGCTGCAAGACTTTGTCCCGTCCAGCTTATCTTCTGACCCGCAATCACAGCATTCTCGGCCTGTACAGGCGTCAATGCGACGGGTAAAACATCCTCAATTGTGATACCCTCTGCGTCAACATAACTCAGATTCTTCACTTCGATACGATAGGTAAGGCTTTCACCTGGTTTTATCTGCTCTTGATCGACCTGTTTTTCAAAAGAAAAAGCCGGTCGGTCATAATAAATTTTAATAACGGTGGAATTGTCCGTAATCGTAGAGGGCAGATTTTCCTCCGATACACGCTGCAGGCCCAAAGCGGTCAATGCGGAGCTATCCGCGACATCATTGACCGTTGTGCCATAGCGGACATTATCAACCCTGCTTGTATCATCCGCTTCCCTGTCTTCTCCCGAGGGATTTATATCCAGCCGATAGTGTTCAACCGTATAGCTGAGATTATCGACCAGCTTGTAGTAAACCTTCAGCACAGTGCTGCCATTACCATTAATCACGGCGCTCAATACATTTCCAGCATAACCCTCGTCATAAACAAACTGCGCTTCTGCCGGCTTAACTGCGGCATCTTCCGGATCAATCACCGCCTGCTCACCCGTGGTCCCGGCAAGCGTGTCAATTACGATGTCCGGGGTATCTTTGTAGGTACCGTCAAGCTGCTGATAATAGGCTTCAACCGTATATTTTGTATCTTCATTGGCCGTATTCACTACGGTCTGATTATCCAGGCCATTGACTGTGATTATAAGGCTGTCGCCCTGTTCGTTCGGCAATAAACTCACCGGATAGGTGTTTGTATCGCCAGTATATCCGGCTGGGGCGCTGATTTCCTTCAGCCAATATCCCTGTGGGCGGTACTGGATTGCCTCAAAGCGCACCTGTCCCTGGGCGTTGGAAGCAGCCTGAGCAACAGGTTCTTGAGCGTCTTCGGCTTCAAAGAGCCCAAAAGCAGCACCCTCCAGCGGCTGCTGAACACCGTCTGTCTTGGTCAGTGTCAGGCTGCCAGTCAAACTTGGATCAATCTGATACTGAGCGGTATAAAGCAGGTTTCCGGTTATTTTTTCGGGAAAAACACTCTGACTGTCCTTATCCTTCCACTCAGGGCTTGCCACCTGATAGCCCGCATCTGGCAGAATGGCCGGCACGCTCACCTTGCTCCATTCTGTTCCTGCTGTTACCGTCGCTGCTACCTCGCCATTGCTGTTCTGCCCATCCAGTTTTCCGTGTTCACCCTGATTGAAAATAACCGTGAACTGTTTGAGCAGATAGATGTCAAAAGTAGTGGTGCCATCACTGTTAATGGTTTTAACGATTTTAGTAATCTCTTCGGCGCTGTTGTTTTCAGCTTTTATTTTTTCTTCATCTAAAACATAACCATCCTGAATATCCGCTTCTGTCAGATAATCCTGGGCGTTTACCTCTGCACCAATGCCTGTTTTTCCCTGTTGTGTCTCTTCGCGGATAAATCCCTCGGCATCCGTATAGTCACCCTGGTCATTCATTTTGTGAACAATAACCTTATAGCTTACCAAAGCAGGGGTATTGCCAATTTTATTGTCCTCCAGCCCTTCGACCTTAAACGTTATTTTAGACAGGTCCTGGGCATTTTGATCGATTGTCACCTTCCAGGTTTGACCTGCCGCCTCATAGCCATCCGGAGCTGTTTCCTCTTTTAAAGTATAGCCCTGCTGACTGTAGGGAATATCTTTAAAGGTTACGCTTCCATCGCTGCCCTTCTCGGCAATAAAACGGCTGTTTTTATCCTGATTGTCTGTCAGCGTGAAGGATGCCGCCTTCATATCCTCGACTGGGCTGCCGGTATCTGTATTGATTTTTGTCAACACCAGGTCTGCCTTCGGAAGCGCATAGCCTACCGATTTGATGGCTGCATCCTGCCCTTTTCCATCCTTGACGGTTATGACCGCCTTTTGATTTTCATTTTTAGTTGAAGTAAAATAGCCATTTCCCGGGTTGATAACCTCGACGGTATATTCCCCTTTTGGCAGCTGCCCGGTCCGGAACATACCCGTTGCGTCAGTTTTACCCGACCATTTCACATTTCCTTCCTGATCCTTCACGGACACCTTAACCTGTGAAAACGCTCCGTCCTGATCCAATGGTTCGTATTTACCATCACGGTTACTGTCTTTAAAGACAAAGCCACTGATCTGAGCGGTCTCCACTTTGCTTTCGTCAAGCGAAAAAGTCAGCGGCGTCTCATTGCCTTTGGAATACGTCCAGCTGTCAATAAAAGAGTAGTCTCCATTGCTTTGATTGTTATATTTGAAAGCGCCCTGTGAGCTATCACACGCTTCTTTCAGATATTTTTTTCCGTCCGCCAGTGCAGTCCCAGCCTTACTTTTAACCTTACTGTTGTCATAGTAGACATTGTAGACTGTCCCTTCCTGTCCAGAAAGGGGATTCATCAGCTGATTGATTACTCCTTTTTCGTTGGTCTCGACGTCCATGAACATAAAGTGGTATTCGCCGCCCTTTCCGATGAGTCTGGCGGTATATTTCCCTTGCTTGACAACCTGTCCCTTAGTGTCCTTCCCATCCCAGTGAAGCTTATTTTCTCCCGCTACGCCGGGCTGGCTCAGGTAGACAACATTGTTATCATCGTTGGGGTCGCACTGAATTTCGATCTGGAAAGAACCGTAGCTCTGCCCTTCACCAAGCTGCGGGAGCGTGAAAAGAAAATCGCCGCCTTTACCCACAACCCCTTCATTCTCAGAATAATTTTTATCGTAAATAAATTTCAGGCTGTTTGCTTCCGGCTCGACCGGTACCTTCTGTGAAGGCACAATGGATTCGGGTAAATCCTCTGCCGGTTTATTAAAGAAAATTTTAAAGGTTTTGCAGAGCTCGTCATCACCTTTTTTAGGATTGTTGTAGCTAAGATTATCTGTCAACGTCTCCATGCTGTTGTCCTTACCGGTGGTTGAGTAGTAGGCGCTCTGGCCCTCACTGTTATACAAGCCCCGGTTATTTCCAAAAAAGACAAAGCCGTAAGGGTTCATTCCGTTAAAATCTGTCTGGTATAGATAGCCGTCATGCGTAAGAACATAAACCTTGGCGTTTAAAATCTCCGTTCCACTCTTGTTCAGACCCATGTTCATGGTCAGATAGTCGGCGTATACCCTGCCGGTAACAATTTGATTCTGTGTATTAACAACCGTAATATCCCAGGCGGCAACGCTCAACCCATTGTTCTGATTCCATGCCTCATCTGTTTTTTTCAACACAGGATTACTGCCCTCTTCATTTTGAGAGTGGAACTCAAACTCATATACCCCGGTTTCTTCCACAGTATAGCTTTGAGCCTTATAGCCGCTTTCACCCTTAAGCTGGGCTGGTCCGGTCTTCTCCATTGTGCGGTTTTCAATATACCCTGTTTTGTTCTGTTTATTATTATCATAGGTCAGCTGCGAACCGCTCGGTGTCCAGATAACAACATCACTATTTTCCGGCGCTTCTGTAACGCTGCTGCCAAAATAAAGTGTTTCCCCCGAATTAGCATAGACTTTGATAATCTGCTTGCGCTCCATATTGGAGGTCTTTTCCGCCGACCATTCTGTGTAAGGTCTGTACCCCCCATTCTCTGTCAAATTTATGCTGCCCTCTGCCCTTACCGCATGGGGAAAAAACATAACTGCCAGCAACACGAGCAATAAGGACATGCTGTAAAGCAACCAACTATAAATTTTTTTCACTGCCATTACAAATCCCTCCTCCAAAATTTTATTTATAAAAACATCCTCATTTTATTCACATTGGTTATATTTTATGCATTTTATTCACTTTTAATTGAAGTTTTTACTTATAATAATTATACACCTTTTATTTATATTGTCAATTTAAACTGTTAATAAATTTAAGCTATTAAAAGACGAAAAAAAAATGCCCCAAAGGGCGTTTTTAAAAGCGTCTTTTAAACCGAAAAAGACAGGACTGTTCCGTCCGCTTCCACATTTTTTTGACTCGTCAGAGCGGAATCCAGAATCTTAATAGCCTCCAGCGCACTGCGGAAGGCAACCTTCTGCTGGGTCTGTACCCACAGGATTGTGCCCTGCCAGGTATTATTACGTGTGCTTTTTATTTCCAGAATAAAGGTTTGATTATTTTCATTAATAATTTTTTCCATCCAGTTTCACTTCCCTTTCCACAGTGTTATTACTACTCCTATGCAATAATATCTTAACATAGTTCGGTCACACAGGGATAACAAGAGCTGCCTTAAACCGCTAAGTTCCTAATAAAAAAAGACGGCTATATGAAGCCGTCTCCTGAGAATTACTCACTGCTTTTATTCTGCTTCTATGTTTACATCACCCCAGCCAGTAATTTTATCTCCTGTCATTACTGGTGAAAAATTATCTGCCTGAATTAAATCTGCCGTAATTTTGATCGTGAATTTTGCTTCGGCTGATTCATTACCCCAACCATCTCCTGGAATTTTAACAACGGTAAATACAGGCTCTGTTTGAGAACTTCCTGAAGGATCAGAAGTCAGCTTCTCTTGATAATAAACATATTCGCCAGATACTACCCAATTTTCACCAAAGTTTAAGCATTCATCTGTTATGAGCATATCTTTTTGTTCTGGACTCAATTTGCCATCTTCGTTAATAACTTCCAATTTAACACGAACATAGGCATCCTCAGAATTAGCCTTTATGCTAACTCTTGGTTCTTTGCTCAGCCAATCTCCCGGCAATACTTTATCATAAGTAATATCTCCGCCTTCTTCGGTCTGTGTACCTGGTTTAACAGGATGTTTTGGTCCCTCTGGATTTGACGGATCAACAGGTTCTTCTCCAGATTTTGTGGTTTCTGTTAAGTCACCGCTTACTTTACCAAGGGTAAAGACATTGTCTGCGCTATCCTGACTGGTGAAGTAGGCTAAGGTACCGCCGACGACCAGTAAGGCAATTAAGGCAAAAGCTGAGATCAGCAGCGCGCCCTTTTTCTTTTTAGTCATGGTTTTGGTCTCCTTTATTCGCTAAAGCTTATTTAAAAACTGTTGGGAATGCGGTCTGCATTGCATCCTGTGCAGAGCCGAAGCCTTCAGCCTGTACGAGATAGCCTTTGATAACAATCTGGAAATCCTGCATTTTATATTCTGTATAAGAAATCACGTTTCCATCTGCGTCTGTTTCGGTATATTTTGTTTGGTCAAACTGAGTTGGATCGTTAATTTGATCTGGTGTTAAGGCTAATTTATCAATTTCTACAGCATCAAAAATTGATGATGTTCTGGCCTTTGCTGCTAAAGTAGCATTGTAATATGCGATCGTATTATCCTTATCCATAGTCCAGCCTGTATCTGCATCTGTATTAAAGCCATCTGTTAATGGATTGCCATGCTTAATATTGATAAATTTGTTCAAATCTGCATAACTGCTTTCTGTCCACTCGCCCTTGTCATTTTTCACCTGGTAGGTTAATGTCGCTGCAGCATATACTGGATCTGCTGATTCCTCTGAGGTGTTAACAATCTGTGGGTCTTTCGCGATAACTTTACCTGGGGTAAACTTTTCAGCTTCTTCAGGCTTCCAGTTCGGTTCCTCAGTATCGCCGGTGATACCTTTGCCCATGGTAAAGGTATTACTTGCCGTATCTGTAACGGCTGTTAAATATGCCAGTGTGCCGCCGATGGCGAGTAATGCTACCAGCGCCAGGGCTACGATGACATTTCTTTTTTTAGCTTTTGTCATTTTAGTTATTTCCTTTCAAGTTGTAAAACTTTGTTCACTTAATACTTAATAATCTTAATTGGTTAAACCTGCCAGTTTACGCAGTTCATTCTTATAAATTGATGCTGTACTATCATCAGCCTGCACAGCGTAACCAGTGACATCAATCTGGAAGCTCGGAAGGGTAGGATTATCCGTTGCTTCTGTTTCTACACCGTTTTCAAAAATATATACTACTTCATCTTCAGAAACTTCAACATATGGGCCTACTGTTGTAACATCCGATACCAAGTCGCCTTTTGATCCATCCGGATTTATTTTATAGACTTTAACGGTTTGGTTTTCCTGTACTGATTCAGTATTATAAACTGTCTTAATGCCTGTTTCTACGGTAACCTTGTCAAATAAAGGACTTGTTGAATCACCAGAAGCAAGTGTTGTCTTGAAGAAGAAAAATCCTGGGTTCAAGTTATCTTCTTCCCAATCGCCTGCATTGATTCCATCTGTACCTTTATAGGAAACATGGGCATATTTTTCTTGGAAATCCTTGAATGCAATCTCATTATTCGCAGCATCCTTGCAAACAACTTTCATTGCGATGTATCCAGCTACGCCGTTATCATCAATGCTGATTACAGGATTTTTACCAGTGGATTCTCCCGGGGTATAATCATCCCATGATCCATTTTCGTGGTTTTTATCCCATTCTGTTTCTGTAATTTCGCCTTTTAAATCCTTGCTACTCGTAAACTTATTTTCCCTGGTGTCCGTTACACTTGACAGATATGCCAAGGTAGAGCCGACTGCGACTAGAGCTACCAGAGCAATGATCGCGAACATTTTAATTTTGTTTTTTGCTTTCATTTTTTTCTCCTTGTTTGTTTTTTGGTTATATAATTTAGAGAACTGGCTTTTTATGCCCTAGTTCTGACCAATGAAGTTTAGCAGTGCCTCTGCTGCGTTCTTTTCGTCTATACCAGTCGACTGAATGGCATAGGCCTGTATTTTTATATTAAAGCCTGGAAGTTTTCCGTCTTTACCCGGTTGTAAATCCAAACTAATGGGGACTTCTGTAAAAAGTTCTTCTGTTGTACTTTCAACGCTTAATTCAGAACCAATATTATCCACTCCATAGAGATAAATTTGATTCATTTTACCGTCTTCTGAAATCTTTGACCATTTGTTACTAAAGTTAATGCCTTGCTCATCTAAAAATGCTTTTTTAAAGGCATCGTAACTAATCTGATTTTCTTTATTGTTTTCGCCATTGTAATCAAAATACTGGACCTTAATGGCGACATAAGCATTGACTCCATTATTTTTATCACCGCTGTTTTTTACGGTCGGATTTTTATAAATCGTCTGACCAGGTACATAAGCTTTGGCCTCATTAACACCTAACAGCTTATCGCCCTGATACTCTGGATTCGCTGAGCTTCCGTCTGGTTCTACTTTACTGTCAAACCCGTAGCCGTCCCAGGCGGGCTCTCTTAACTGGATGGATATATTTTTATCGGAAGAAAAGGTATTGGTCTTTGTTTCTGTGGTGCTGTGCAGAAATGCTAACGTCGCGCCGATGGCTACAACTGCGGTTACTGCGATACCCACTAAAATACTGATTTGTTTTTTCTTCATGCCGTCACTTCCTTTCCTTCGTGTTTCTGACTGATTATACTCATATTATGACAGTCGTCAGTCACAGTCCGGTCACATCAGATTAAATTCCAGAAAATTTTCAAAACTTTTTTGTGACCATCGAAAGGAGTGTTCTCAATTGTTATTCATTCGTGTTTGTGTTTGCAGATGGAGCTGGCTTTTCCAATGTTGGAATATTCTTCCAGGCATCGGCTGCCGCGCCTTCCTGTTTGGCAGAAACGCCCTCCGTTAAAACTTGCAGCTCAAAGTATGCATTTTCAGGGATTTCACCATTATAGGTTACACTTTCAATCAGATTACTTGTCACCTGATTAGGCTCTAGCGGTAAAGTATAGTAGTAATATGCATCGTCGTCACTGGCGCTTTCAGGCCATTTTACCCATTTTTCACCCAAAGCACTGTATGTTACCTGTCCTTTCATATCTATAGGGACAAGCTCACCTTCGACCTGGTGTTTCGTTTCGTCTGTGGTTGCATACCGGAAGCATGGCACCAAGCGAACACGGACATAGGTCGCAGCGGTTGGATAATCGTCGCTATAAATATTTTTAATGGCGACCTTCTTCCCCACTGTTCTATAGCTCTCCGTAACTTTGTCAAAATGATTTGTATTCCCCTTTACGCCATCTTCATATACTTCATCCGTTTTCCCATTCTCTACCACTCCGATATTTACTGTCGCGCCGCTGAATTCGTTGGTGGCCGCTTGGCTGCGCTGGTTAAGCATAGCGACAGTAAAGCCGACAAGTGCGGCAGCCAGGACCGCAACAATGGACAAAAGGACAATGGTTTTTTTATTCTTTATGTTTGCGTTCATCCTCTTTTCCCCTTTCTTTATTTTTGAAATCCGCTTTCTTTTTATCTTCCTCTTTATTCTTGTCCTTTTCGTCTGCTTTCATGAGCAGATCAGGCAGGAAGGTGAGTACCAGGATCACAAGAATAATGGTTACGAGGATGATCATGCCCGTGGTGGTATTGGCATAGGAGGCCACGTAACCCATATACGGGATGGTAAAGACGGGCTTGCCCACCAGGTTCTGGTAGGCCACCGCGCCGCCGTCCACGTTGTCGTTGGCGTCACCCTTGGTCTGGAAGGTCTGGGCCTCGGTGTCGATGGCGACCACTCGATGGGTTACCATGGTGTCGTCGCTGATCTTAAAGGTGATGGGATCACCAACCTGCACATCGGCCGGGTCGGCTTGGGCCACGTAGATCAGGCTGCCGACGTGGTAGGTGGGCTCCATACTGCCACTGAGCACGGCCAGCGGGGTCATTCCTAAAATTCTTGGTAAAAACAGCGCGCCCACGGCCAGTATCAGGACAATGAGCAGCACGGTTGTCAATGCATGGTAAACTTTTTTCATATGCTTTTTCTCCGATTCTGTCTTTTTTACTGCTATGCTTTTACTATACCAGTGTCAAGTCACAGGATGGTCACAAACCACGCAAAAAGGCGGCTCCGTGTTATCGGAACCGCCTTTTTATTTAATTATATTATTTAGTTGCTTTTATCAAACAGATTGACGGCTATCGCTGTATCACTAAGCCATTTCCAACCCTTATCTCTGGTTTTTAATGTATTCTTAAACTCAGTGGCAGCCGCATCGCCAGTGGCAAAATCTACATAAATCGGTTCACCGTTAATCTCGGTATTATCCAAACCGTAATATTTTGGCAGAGATGCCGCAGTACCTGCACTTTGAAGTTCACCGATCAATAAATCTTTGGCATCCTTCGGGCTGTCTTTATAATTATCCGTAACCGCTGTCTGATCATACTTCGATGACCAATTGGTTTCCTCCGTCACCGTATAATAACCCTTTTTGAGACCTGAGATTGTTTTATGCGCTGATTTCCTGCTTTCGTTTGCGTTGAAATTAATGGTTTCATAGAAAGTTTCAGCCGGAGTGTCTCCTACCTTCCGATTATCACGGTCAACTTCATACCGTTCAATCTTAAAAATAAAGGCCTGGCTGGAATTGATTTTCTCAACATTCGTGTACTGCTCATCAATCGTTTTGGTAATAACCAGCTGTCCTTTGACAACGTGAACCGTGTAGTCCGCATAATTTTTTGAGGCGTCTGCCGTATTCTCAGCAACAACGGTATGACTTCCGCCCCCTGCAATATGGCCAGCCGTGTTCGAATTACTTTCTTCTGACGGAGCCCCCGCATTATAGGTGACTTTCAGGTAATAATGTGTATCTTCTGACGGTTCAGTATCCTTTATGACTGATGGATCGATTGGCTGATTCATCGCCTTGTCACTATACCATGTAAAGGTAAACTGTTCTTCATTAACACCGTACTTTGGATTAATTACATTATCATCGAATAATTTTTTCCTGATTTCTTCAGCCGTAATCATTTTTTCTCCGGCAAAAATGGTGTCCTCTGCATCCGTGATTCCCAGGCTCGCCTTTACATTGACATGTGGCGGCGTAAAAGAAACATCCCCAAAAACAGTATCAATTCCTGACTGAGCCTGCGTATTTGTTGTGACATCATTTCCGCCGAGATAATCCTCTTTCGCTTGAACGACGATTGAGTTTTTCCATTCCTGCTGTTTTGATTCATGCGGTATCGTCTGATTTGCCCAGCTGATTGTTGTTGTGCCGTCGCTATTTTCCACCACACTTGCGCCAGTGGCTGTCAAGCGCTCTTTTTCGCCAGCGGCCAGTTTAAAGCGCGCATCAATCGTATCGGTAATCTGTGCTGTTAAATCACTTTTCTTGATGATCGCTTTCTGAATCTCATCAAAAATTTCATTTAATTTTTCTTCTGTCAGCGCGGTATACGCCCACTTACCGGTCTTTGTTCCCGCGTCATTCAATTTATCGGAAGCAATCTTCTGTTCCAGCCATTGGCTTGTATTTAAGTTGCTGCCCGGAACCTTCCCATTAGTATCTCCGACACAAATCGTAATTACAGTGTAGCCGGCAGTTCTTAATTGATTAGCCGCCTGCTCGCTTTGACTTCTATCCGTTGCTTCGGATGGCGCGCCGTCACTAAATAAAACGACATACTTCTCATTACCGTCATCTTTATACTTATCCAGCTCGGTTTTCGCTAAGTTCAGTCCCAATTGCGGTGATGTTCCCCCGTCTGCCTGAAATTTGTTAATGCTTTCTAAGAGACTGTTTTCATCAATGGTCTTTAGAGGTGCGTTAAGCGTTCCAGTCGTCGTATTTCCCCAATATGATTGTGTACCATAAAAAGTAGAAAAACCAACCTTACTGTCCGGGGATTCTGAAGCGATGGTTGAAACAAAGCGACTGGCTGATTCTTTCAGTGCTGTTAAGCGTGAGCTCCAGGTATAAATTTCTGTCCGATCATAATCGTCTATGGTTACCCATTGATAGGAAGGGGTACCAAACTGACGATAATCATCATAGTATTTCCAGGTACCATTAAAACACCGCATAGGTCTTTTATAATAGAATGCGCTTGTAATATTAGGCTTACCTTGTACTGAACCATAATAGTAAGTCTTTGTTTGATCCAACTTATTCCGGATCGCGGAATAAGCGGAATTATCCCCCACGGCCCTGCTAACATTAGTCACATTGTTTTGCTCCATAGTCCAGTTCATAGAACCGGATAGGTCAAGAACCATCATAACATCCGCCTTGCCGGCCTGGCTGATTTTGGATTGTGCTTTTAAATCAATGGTATATGTTCTCTCGTCCCAGTCCTTTACTGTGGCTGTTTTACTATAAATCAACTCTTTTTCCAGATCTACGTCTGCTGCCTGTATATCGGTGCTGTAGTTCCGCATCGAGTAGCCTAAATTTTCGTCCGCTTCGTCCTTCTCTGTATCCTGGTCTTGCGAATCTTCGATTGCTTCCTCTTCCTGAAGGTTTTCATCGGTGTTGGCAATTTCCGGTTCTTCCTCTAAACTGGTCTGCCAGGTCAGTGCTACTGGCTGCAGGTTTGACAACTCGCTCTCTACCGTCTCGACATTTCCATTCGCGTCAGTAATGATCTCTGTGCTTTCTTCTGGCTGGGCTTCCATCGTATAAACGACGTTGCTCTGTTCGTCTTTACTCTCTGTTTTCTGGTAGAAAGCTACCGTTTTCTGTGTACTCTGGCTGTCCGCATAAGCTTCGGGTGCTGTTGTTTCCTTATAGCTAAGCTTCAGGGAAAAATTCCCCTTTTCCGGTGTGATATCTTCGTTATCTTTTATCAAGCTGACGCTGTAAACCGCAAAGCCATCGATGGCTGCGCCTTGTTCGGCAGCTTTAGCGTTTAGCCCTGCTTCCGTTTCGGCATAAAGGGCTTTCTCGGCTTCTTCCTGACTATCCTTATTTAACGTTTTAACGATTAGCGCAGCATCTGTTGGCAGTGCTGTGCCATCAGTCGCATATAGCTCTGCCTTGATGCTGTCATCCTCATAAGTAAGTTTGCTAGGGGCTGCGTTGCTTTTTTCCTCTGCAAGAACAGTAATCCCCGGACTTAATGCTGAAAGCATGAGCAAGGCGATCAGTAATAATGATGTGTATCTGGATAATCTTTTGACGCTTTTCATGGCGGTACTCCCTTCGTGCCTTTTCTATTTTAATCGGCCTCTCGGCTGTTTTTTATGCTTTTTCTTTATTGTATCTCAACTATACCAGCCAGGTGTCACACAATGGTCACAGGCGTTTTATTTTAAAGCTTTTATTTAAAAAATGTAAGACCGCATCCTGATCTCAGTCCAGGCTGTGGTCTCCTTGAGTGATTAGCCGTATACACTCCAGAACGCTGTTAAAGTGGCCAGCGGTAGTACCATCGGCGTTTTTTAAGATTCCCTGCCACTCGGTGTAGTGCCGGGTTAGCATAATAAGATCTAAGGTTTTAGCCATACCAAGCCATGCTTGAATTTCTCCTGCCTCATGGTATTGTTCAGGATTCGCCATATAGGATGAGGGCTTAGCCTCCTCATTCCTGAAGCTGCGGGTAATCTGATGGGGCTGAGGCCTTCCGATCTGGTCGAAGGCGGCGTCGACCTGTGCGACAAAGGCCCGCAGGCCTTTAAAAGTCATAGGCTCTTTCAAGGCCACCCCGATAATAGTACCGTCTAACAAGCTGCCGTCGCAGTGATCCAGGCAGAGGCGTATGCTGTTGACAGGAAGGGTCTGTGTTTTCATTTTCTGCTCCGATATCTTTTTACTCGTAATGCAGTTCATCGAGATCGAACCGCAGTCGAATCTGTTTGTTTTTATAGTTGTTCCAAAAGGATTTTTCGATACGGCCAGTTACCATCTTGGCGGTCTCGTACTGGCAGGTGGGCAGCAGGGCCACGTACTGGGTACTGCTGTACTGGGCGACGGGGTCGCCGGAGCGCAGGGAGCTGCGCAGCACGTCTTCCAGATGCACCATGGCATCGCGGATTATTTCCTGGTCGGTTTCGCCATCCGGGGATGCCGGAACACCTGAAATAGTCGCTAATAATAAAAAAATCGAGATTCCCATCCTTTCGCCCTGGCGTGCCTGGAGCCGGTAAATCCGCTGAAATGCGCCGTATTCGCATACAAAGGCGCCAGTGGTCCGGTCTTCCATCAGCTCGTTTTGGACGGCTGTGATGTCTCTTTCGTTTCGGTGTGTTTTTTTAATGATGGTTTCATAAAGCGCCCGAAGCTCTTCGGACGGGGTGACGCCGAGGTAGTCGTACAGGGTTTTCTCGGCCACCTGATAGTGCTCGATGGCCTGCTTGTAGTTGTCCTGTCCCATGAGGGCCCGGATAAAGCAGCAGTGCAGGCTTTCGTCCAGGTTATCGATCTGGATGGCCCGGTTCACGCTGCTGGCCATTTCGGAATAACGGCCTTCGTTTTCCAGGAGCACGGCCAGCTTTTTCACAAGACCCAGGTAGGTGGTGTGATAATAGGTCGACTGCGACGCTACCCAGTATTCGCTGGCGAATTTGGGCAGGAACGCGCCTTTGTAGAGGGCTGCCGCTTCGTTGTACAGGGCAATCTTCTCCATGGAATCGGTCTGTCTGGCGGCCTCTTTGATATTGCTTTCAAAGGTTTCGATGTCGAGGCTGACGGGGATCTCCTGGTTCCAGATATACGCGCTGCGCCCGGTCAGGATAAAATCGTTTCTTCCCCAGGTTTTTTTGATCAGGCTGCGCAGGCGGTACATGAGGTTTTTCAGGGCGCCGGCGGGGTTATCGCTTTCGTCTTCCTCCCACAGGGCTTCTGCCAGCTCCTGTACGGTGATTTCCTTCTGGCGGTGACACAGGATATAAATAAAAAGTTTTGTCATCATCTCTGACCGGATGCTCTCCTCGTTAAGAGCTGCGCCATCTCCGGTTATGCTAAAGCCTCCAAACATATGAACCTCTAACATAGGATTTCTCTGTTCCACTAAATTATCTCTCCGGTTTCGTTAGTATTCTTAATGACTATTATATGCATTTATTATCGCTTTGTAAATCGTCACTTTTTCTTTTAATGCAAACCGTCAATCATCCACAAAATAACAGTTTTAACTTTTAAAAATTAAATTTTAAACAGCAAAAGCGCACGATTAAAATCGCGCACTTTCAAAAAAAATTCATAAGTTATTAATATTTTTTATGAATCGCTCTACTGCCGGGCTTTCTTTTTCCGTCTCACAAGGATGGCGGCAAGGATGACGCCAAGCAGAGCCAGGATGCCCACGCCGATCAGGATCAGGTTGCCCATACCGCCCACCTGTTTGGCCGCGTTGGCTAACGGGGTCTGGTTCGGGTCAATGTTTTCTTCCTCGGCTGGGGAAAGGGGCGTATCGTTCGGGTCGACGTTTTCGGTTGGGTTATTGCCTGGGCCGTCCGCAGGGGTAACGGTGCCGCCTCCGCCGGTGGTGGTGCCCGCACCGCCGGTACCGCCCGTACCTCCGGGCAGAGTGGCGGCTGTGCCGGTGTCGCCGGGCTGTCCGGTCACGGTGACCACGCCAGGCTGGGTTTCAAAGGCCGGATTGTCGGCCGGGGTGTAGACAAAGTCGATTTCGGTGCCTTCGGCGGCGATGATGGTGGTTTTGGCTAAAGCGTCAACAATATACCCCTCAATCGTCAAGGCATCTACCGTGACACTCCCTCCGACACTTGCAGGAACAACTTTCTGGGTTAGCAGTTCGTTGCCATAGGTATCTAAGTAACGTACGCGGTATGTCGTATCGCTGATCATTTTGGCATACTGAGCCACATAGGTGGCTTTTTTAGTAACTGTATACTCAATTTCCTGATTCCAGCCTGTGAAGTAATACTTATCAGAATCATTGGGTATTACCGATATGTCATTCAAGCTTAAGGTTCCTTCATAGGGCACTTCCACGCTAACACTGCTTTGTCCATTGATGGTGCCTTGAGCGCCGGCTTTAAATTCGATGTTATAGCTGCCTTCTTTTGCGTGGGCGGTGGCCGGGAGGGCGGTTCCCATGAGCAGCAGGGCCATGGCGGCAGTCATGAGGACGGCCACAATGCGGTTCATTTTTTTCTTAAAAGCTGTCATGTTTATTCCTCCTTCTTTTTACGTGTCACGATCAGGATGATGATAATGACCACGGCGATGACCACACAGGCGCCCGCAAAAAGCATGTAAGGGCTCGCGCCATTCAGGCCAGTGTTGGGGCCTGTGGCGCCGGGATTGGTGATGGTCTGGACCAGCCGCTCGATGATGTTTCCGCCGGTGGGGTTATCGGGTGTGGAGGCGGTAAACACGAGCTGTATCTGTCCGGTTTTTTCCATGTAGCTATTTTCAGTGGAGTTTCCCTCCAGCGCCAGTCTGATGCTGATCACATCGCTCTGGCCCTGGGCCAGGGTATCTAACAGGATGTTGTTGCTTTCGTCCAGATACTTTTCACCCGCGGAGGTATTTTTGGCGGTGCCCCCGCCGATGACAGTGGTGAAAAAGGGGACGCCGTTCTTGCTGATGACAAAGTCGTACACGGCCTGGGAATCCGCGGTTTTACGCGCGATATTGTCGAGTATCTCGGCGCTCATGTAAAATTTCATCTCGCTGCTGTCCTCGTTGATGAGGGTCAGGCTGATCGTCCGGCTTTCGCCGGGCAGCATGCCGGTAAAATCTTCGGCGTTGCCGGTCACGTCTCTGACGAATTTTTCGGACGCGCCCTTAAAGGTAATGGTCTCGGACGCGAAGGCTGGCAGGGCCGTAGCAAGCAGGAGCGCCAGCGTGATTAAAAGGGTGATGCTTTTCTTTTTCATTGGGTCTCCTCCTACTGTTCGGTGTAGTCTGTCAGGTTGCCGGCAGCGTCAAACTTGGGGTCGATGCCCCATTCGGCCAGCATGGCTTTGTCTGCGGCCTCGGCCTGGATGGCGTCGGCCTCAAAGGTGATGTTGGCGCTGTAGCCTGTGTAGGCATTGCTGCTTTCGGTCACTTTATCTTTTAGAATAGTGAAGCTGTCCATGACATTTTCGGTCCTGGTATCACCGCTGACCTTTTTCGTGTAATAGCAGTAGATCACCTCAGGCTCCTCTGGATCCTCTTTGACCAGCCAGCTGCTGCTGTCGCGCAGGATGCCGATTTCTTCCGGGGAAAGCTTAAAGTCTTTCTTGCCGTCTTTGTCGGTCCAGCTGCGGTTAATGGTCACGCGGATGTAGCTTTCCTTGCTGCCCGCGTCGGTCTGAACCGCTATTTTTTCCCCGATGGTGTCACCGGGCACGCCAACGTACTGGAAACTGGCGCTGCTGTCGCTGCTGGTTTCCAGGTCTTTCACCTTGGCGTCCTGGTCGCGGTCCTGGACAATTTTAATGCCCAGCCTGGCTGTAGACACGTCTTTCTGGGTGGTTGTCGAGGCGACAAAGGCTGCCATCGTGCTGCCGATTGCCGCTACAATGGCGATAATGGCGACAATGATCAGGATATTTCTTTTCTTTTTCATTGGACTTTGCTCCTTATATTGATGCTTCAAAGGGTTTTCACCTCGATAATTTATGCTCTTGTCTATGATTATACGCAGGGGTTGTCACACAGCAGTCACACACACGGGCGTATTTTTAAAACCATATGACTTTATTTTACCGCGTTCGCGGTCTTAAAAAGGCTTTTTCAAGCAGCGCTCACTCAATTTTGGAGGCTTTCCTGATAATATACAGGGCGATGACGGACGCCACCGCCACTGCGCCCAGCCCGGCCATAATCAGGCCGGAAACCTCGTCATTTCCGCTCTCCGGCCCGGCCAGGGGGACGGGATCGGCCGCGATGGTTTCGGCGGCTTGCGTCCTGGCTCCGCCGGGTATGCTCAGGGTGATGTCTGCGCTGCTGACGCTCACTCTGTAGCTGGCCGCCATGACGGGCAGGGCGCCAAATGCCAGCAGGAGCACCAGCGCGGTCAGTATTTTTCTTGCTTTTTTTGTCATGGGGTTCCCTCCTCCTTGTCGTCTGGTTCCTTATAAATATGGAAGCCGTCGCGGCTGCCGCGCTTGACGCGGTACATGGCTTCGTCGGCTTTTTTATACAGGCTCTCAAAATCCATGCCGTCCCCGGGCACAAGGGCGGCGCCGGCGCTGCAGGTGAGCCGCAGCCCGGGGGCTTCGGCGATGTGCAGCCTGTGGAAGGCCTCGCACAGCCGGGAAAGCTGTTTTTCCACAACGCAGCCGTCCGGGATGTTTTTCATGAAAATGATGAACTCATCCCCGCCCACGCGGCCCACCACATCGCTCTCCCTGAAATGCTGTCTCAGAAGCTCGGCAGACCGGCGCAGGGCCGCGTCGCCCACCGCGTGGCCGTAAGTGTCGTTGACGTCCTTAAACTTATCGATGTCCAGCATGATCAGCGCCTGCATGCCCCGGGTCTGCTCTCCGGACAGCCAGCCGTTGATGGCCTCCCGGGTGCTGACCGCATTGAGCAGGCCGGTCATGGCGTCGGTCTCGGCTTTGGCCACGAGCTGCTTCCGGTCTTTGACATTGATGTACTGCATGACGGAGAGCAGGATGATGAGCCCGGCCACCACGAACAGGGACAGGGCCACCTCGTACTCCCGGATAAAGGCGTAGGACTGCTGGGCACTCTCCTGCGGCACCACGTAGCACAGAAACCAACCGTTATAGCCGATGGGCTCGTAGGCCAGGTAAAGGGCGTCGCTGCTGTTTTTGAGCAGGTGCACACCGCTGCTTCCGCGGTCAAAATCCTCCCTTACACTGTCCAGGCTGGCGCCATGCCCAAAGGTAAACCGGCTGTAATAATCATAGAAATCGACCGAATACCCATTGCCGCTGTAGCGGCTGTCCATGGCGATAACCTTGCCGTCCTTGTTGACAATGTAGACATAGCCGCTGCCGCTGTACAGATCGCTGAAGGGGATCTGGCTGATATGGCGCACGTCGTAGCTGCCCACCAGCACGCCGGTGACGGCCCCGTCCCGGTAAACGGGCACGGACAGGGCGACGTATTCCTGCCCCGCGTCGCTGTCCATATGGCTCTCGTAAGGCTCGCTCAGGGCATCCTGTCCCTGGATGCTCTTTTTAAAAAAGTCGCGGTTCCGGGCATCCATGCTGACGGGCCCCTCATTGGAGTAGCCGGTGCCGTCCTGGTCGAAATAGGAGATCCGGTGGAACTTGCTCTCGCCGGTCATGGCGCTCATGAGGGCCTGGCTGCCCCCGCTTTCGCTCTGGCTGCCGATGTAGGCGGCCAGCCCGTTCAGGGTCTCGAACTCGATATCCATCAGGGAGACCATCAGGCTGCTCTGTCTGGCCACGTTGTCGGCCAGAATGACCTGGGTGTTCTGCTCCACTGCCCGCTGAATACCGACGAAAAACACGGCCAGGCAGAGGCCCAGGTAGCACAGAAAGGCGAACAGCGCCGCCGCGTAACGGTAGAGTGACTTCCTTTGTAGCTGCTTCACGGCTCTGTCTCCTTTCTGCAAAACGGTCCTATCGGCCCAATATAATTTCATTATAAGCAAAGCCGGTCATATGACGGTCATACAGACAGAAAAAAGCCCCGGATGATTCCGGTGCCTGGGGTGGTCAAAAAGGTGGCGGCGGCCGGGACTGCGCCTTTTATCCAGATAAGAAAAAAGGTCCAGGCATTTTTGCAAACGGCCGGGTGCCGTACCGCTTTGACGGAACAGCCGGACACTGGCGAGATAACGCATCCATATTTAGTGAGGAGGATACCAGCGCAAGGGCTGTGCCCGCAGGACGCTTTTTTCTTCCTTAGGTAAAAGGCTTCGTCTCCTGAATTTTGGGCACGCTAAAAGCCCCGGAGTATTCCGGGGCTTTGCTGTGTTCTCTATGGTTTACTTTTTCCGGCGCAGGGCCATCAGTCCGGCGCTGCTGCCTGCCAGAAGGGCGAGCAGGGTGGCGGCGGCGCTGACGTCGGCAAGGCCGGTTTTGGGGTTGGCGGTGCCGGGCGCAGCCGTTTTAGTGCTCTGGCCGCCGGGGGTGTCCGGCTTCTGAGGGGCTGGTTCGGCCGGGGGCTCTGGATTGGCCGGGGTTTCGGGATCAACCGGGGGCTCTGGGTCGGTCGGGATTTCAGGATCGACTGGCGGCTCCGGATCAACCGGGGGTTCCGGGTCGACCGGCGGCTCTGGATCAACCGGCTCTATGGGTATCCGCCGGTTGGTGGCCGTGACCACGACGCCCTGGGCGTCCGCGGTGCTGATGGTAAAGGTCTCGGGGCTGTAGACCACGCTGTTCTTATCGTAGCCCGGGGCCGCGGTGGTTTCCACAAAGCGGTAGGTGCCGGAGCCCAGCTGCTTAAATTCCACCACACCGTCCGGGCCGGTGGCTCGGGTCTGCCCGCCGCCGTCTGTGGGCTGGTAGGGCACGAACTGGCCGTTTTGCAGCACTTCCAGCTGGAAGGAGGCGTTTTCCAGAAGGGTTCCCTCCTCCTCGCTCCGTTTTTCCAGGCGCACGCTGTGGGGCTCGCCGGCCTCAATGCCGCCCTGCAGATCCTGCAGTTTAACGGACGTGCTGGCCTCTACCGGGGCGCTGTCTGTGGTGGTGAGGGTGGCGGTATTGCTGTACTGCTCATGGGCGCGGCCATTCTCGGCCTGGATGACGATGTAATAGCCGACGACTTCGCCCCCCGCGGCGCCGCCGCTTCCCCAGGATTTAACCATGGCGTCGAGCTCGGCGTCGGTGAGGCGGCTGTTGCTTCTCTTGAACCGCGCGCGCAGGGCAGTATCATCCTCCGCCATTCTCACGCCGTTTCCGGGCACGTCACCCAGGCTGATGATCAGGTATTTTTGATCGGTACTGACGCCGTAGGCGGGCGAGCCGTACCCCTTGACCCGGGCCTTAAAGGCATCCTGGCTCTCACCGTCTACCTGGTTGAGCTCGGTGAACTGGTCGGTGAGTGTGATGGTGGCGCCCCACTCGAGGCTGAGCTCTCCGAGGGCGTTCCGCGGCCGATAGACCACGGACTGAATGCTGACGGATTGGATGGTCTGGTCTTTTTCCAGGGTATCCTCGACCACGGCGTTTTTCAGCGGTGTGACAGGAGGGCTGGTGTGTACGGCGGCGGCGACCATCGTGTCGTAATTGACCGGGATATTCCAGGTAATGGACTCGGAGCCTGCGTAGGTAAAGCCGTTTTTGGAAATCAGCTTTTGAGCGGGCGCAGTGGAGTTCTCAAAGGGAAAATCGACGTCCGGGTCCGGGGTGGGCGGCGTGGAGGGCTCCACCGGAATTGGCGGCAGGGTCACGTTGCCGATCTCGATCTCGATATCGCCGGGCTCGGTAACCTTCAGGGTGCCGCTCGCGTTAAAATAACCCTTGATATAGCGTTTCTGGGCGCCGGTATCGCTCAGAATAAACTGAATCTTATTGTCCCGGACGCCCCAGTGGCCCAGGGTTTCGCCGTTGTAGACAAGCGGCGTGCTCAGGGTGGTGTTCTGGAAGGTAAAGTAATCGCTGGGAAGGTCGATGGCGAAATAGTCGCCGGCCTTGACCTGGCCGTAAAAATCCGCTTCGTCCAGGGTCCAGGTAATGCCTAAAAGGACCGTACTGCCGGAAACCAGGGTTTCGTTAAAGTTCGGGTCCTTCTCATTATCCACTATGATGGGCACTATGGTGCTGTCGGCCCGCTTCAGGCTCATATCGACATGTAAATCGGTAAGAAGGCTGGTTAAATCCTTTGAATCCCCGCTCTCGGCGAGGGCTGCCGGCATTGTACCAATGGTGAATAACAGGGCAAACGCAAGCGTCATCATTTTCTTCGCCAAACGCTTAAAGTATTGTCTCATAATTGCAAGCTCCTTATTTGGTTTTTTACTCTTATTATAAATAACGCTCAAAGTTAAAACAATCGTATATTCTAAGTTTCACGGGAAAAGGTTGACACGGGTGTGACACCTGGCCAGTTAAAAAACCCCCGGCGCTTTTCCGGGGGTTTTCTCATATCTCCACATGCACGTACCCGCTGCTGTAGTAGGGCAGGATGTTCAGGCCGCAGTCCTTTGCCAGGGCGGCCAGGGTGCCGACGGGTACGCCGGGGCTGTAGAGGTCGGCGGCGGCGCCGCGCTTGTGAAAGGACCAGGACACGCCGCCCACCTCCTCGTTGCGCGGCCCGCAGCGGACGCCGGAGGTGATGATGACTGGCGCGCCAACGGCCTGCCGCAGGGCCTCGACCCGCTGGACGAGCTCGGGCTCGGGCTCGGCCGGGAAGCCGTCACAATAGCCTGCGCAGTCGCAGCGGTACTCATCCCGGGCGAAGTGGGCGCTCAGCATGATGGGCAGCGGCTCAAGCTGTCCGCTTTCTGGCTGCCCGGATGGCCCGGGGTTTTCCGGGGCCGGGGGCCCGGGCGGGGCGCTGGGCTCGGGCGGCTCCGGTGCTGGGGGCTCGGACGGGGTTTCTGGGAGCGGGGCTTCCCCGGTCTGGGTGGGCGGCGGGTTCTGCCGCGCGGGCGCCCAGCTGAGCGCCAGGGTAAAGTAGAGCATACCGGCGGCGGTCAGGACTGCCAGGAGCAGCAGAACGGTTCTTCTTTTGACGGTTTTCACGGTTTTCATGGCATTCTGCCTTTCTGCGTCTTTTACGCGTCGATTTCGGTTTTCCGGGTGGTCTTGTCAATGTACTCAAAGCTCTTGAAGCGGACGAGGTTGGAGCCTTCTGGGGCAAAGGCCCCGGCGGCGATGATCTCGGCGGCCTGGGCCTCGACCTGCTCTCTGGTCAGGTCGTCCAGATAGTCGGGACAGGTGACGGTAAAGCTCTTGCCGCTTTCCAGCTCAAACTCCAGGTCCAGCGCTTTGGTGGTTGTGGTGGTTTCCATATTCATTTCTCCTTTCTTTCAGATTTTGCCGTAGGGCTCTAGGCCGATTCGCTGTTGTCGTAGCCCATAAAGCTCTGGATGTCGTTCACGATGGGTGTGCAGAGCTTGCCGATGGCCTTGCCGGTGCGGGTGATGGCCTCGCTGGTGGCGACGGTCTCGTCCATATTGAGGCCGGAGTAGGTCTTGGTCTTTTTCTTGATGCTGCCGCCCACCTCACCGTAGTTGAAGATGATCTTCATGTCATGGCTGATCTTGTTCTGTTCGTATGCCATTTGGCTGTCCTCCTTTCGTTGTGATGCTCTCAGTTTATCACCTCAGGAGGTCCTGGTATATGGTCAGCTGGAAGTGATGATTCTGCCCGGCGGACTGCGGATTCTGACCAGTCTCGCCGGGGCGCTCGTCCTGAAACAGGGCTTCCAGATCCTCGAGCACATAGTCCCTCACCGGGGCGCCCCGCTCCAGCCGGGTCACGGTGCTCAGGCTGACGCCCACGGCCTCGGCCAGCTGGGGCTGGGTGAGGCCCAGGCGGCTGCGGTGGGCTCTTGCCCATCTGGCGGTGCGCTTGCCCATGTCACTCCACCCACATGCCCTGGACGCGCAGGGCCGGGTCATCCTCCAGGGCGTCCAGCCGCTCCTCGAACAGAAGCTCGGCCTCCTCCAGGCTGGCGGCCAAAATGGTCTCCTGCACCACGAGTTGGGCCCGGCAGCTGTAGGACTCACGGCCGCTCTCTCTTTTGTACCACATCAGCGCTCCTCCTCCCGCTTTTTCTGCTCCTTAAGCGCCCACATGGCCTCCACCAGGGCCGCTTCGTCGGTATGGATGGCGCTCAGGCGGTCCATCTCCTCCGTGGTGAGACGGGGCAGCTGGTTGAAGTAGGGAACGGGCGGCTCCCCTTCGTACCGGTAAGGCTCTTTAATATTTATATATTTATTATTTATATTATTACAATCAGAAGACACTGCGCCCGGTTCGGCCTGGGCTTCCAGGAGCGCTCCGAGGGCTGTCCCCGGGCTGTTTCCCGGCGGGTTCCAGACCGTAATGGCTTCGCCGCCGCCCTGGGGAATGACCTGCAGGCGTGTCTGGCTCCTGTTAAAGGGGATGAGGGCGTAAGCGCCGCTTTTGCCCCCGGAACCGGGCTGGTATTCGATGAGCCCTGCGGTGATGAGCTTGCGGCGGTGTTCCCAGATGCGTTTGGCGTCCTGTTCGTCCAGCAGGCGGCGCAGGTCGCTGTTGTCCACCCCGAACCACACAGGCCAGTACATGACGCCGTCCTCGCCCCGGATGGCCGCGTTGTTATTACGGACAAGCAGGTAGTTCCAGAGGCTCTGGAACGGGGTGCCTCTGGGATTCTGCTTCAGCCAGGCGTAAAAGCTCAGGTGCTCGGTGAGATAGTTCATGGCCGCGCCTCTTTCCGCGCGGTGGGCTCAATGCCCTGGGCCCGCAGGTGCTCGTAGAGAAAGCGCCGCCCTTTCACGGTCCACTGCATGCCGCTGAAGGCCCGGGCCCGCCCGCCGATCTCCCGGGCTGTGATTTTGGTGGCGGTATAGCCCTGGCCCTGGTAGCAGCCGTACAGGTACCAGCGCTGGCCCCGCTTATACTGGATGCCCTGGTCGCAGAGCAGAAGGTTAAAGGCCCGGGCACTGTAGCCGTAATCCGCGGCGATCTCGCTGACGGGAAAGACCCCGCAGCTGCCCAGGGCTTCCCTGGCGAAGCGGGCGTCCGCGGCCAGGGTGGTGATGAGGCCGGCGGCCTCGATGAGCCGGAGGGCCAGGGCCTCGGCCGCGGGGATTTCCCGGTTTTCGGGCGCAGTAAACAAGCCCCCTGTCAAGAACGTTTCCAACGATTCTGGTGTTGATTTCTTCTGCATATTATTGCCTCCTTGCAGATTTCAGATTCACCGCTTGGGTGTATCTACAGGGTACCTGAGCCGGGAGGCTGAAAACAGGAACAATCCGTTGAGAACCGCGTTTTTTTTATCCGGGGACGGCGGCTCCGTCCCCATTGACATCTGCGAAAAACTGGAGGAGGCGGCTGTACCAGCCCCTCATCAGCGGCGCACCCGGCCGCCTGGCGGTAAAGGCCTGGGCGTAGGCCACGCTCCGGGCCTGCTGCTCCCGGCCGCTGTCGCGCCGGTCCCGCCGGACGCCCGCCGGCACATTGTAAAAAGGCGGCAGCACCGGGGCGCACAGGGCGCTCACGAACGCTCTCGCCTGGGCGATCAGGGTCTTAAACTGCCTTTTAAGCCGGCAGGCGTGCTCCTCGCTGAAGGGCAGGGCCACAGTGCGTCCGGGCTCGATACCCTCCAGAATAATATCCTCATACACGCCTGACAGGTGGGAGCGGTACTTGACCATGTCGGCGGTCAGGATCCGGTGGTGCACCTGCCCGGTGAAGCTGGGGTCGGCCCGTCTGCGCCGGGCGCAGTCCGGGCAGCTGTGCACCTCGATCATGAAAAAGGTGGGCACGCCGTCCACCTCGGTGGGGCCCCGCAGCTCGCTGCTGTTGTAGGTCAGGGCTGCGCCGCAGACCTGCGTTCTGGGCCTTGTCTGCTTTTTAGTGGTCTTGTAGACCACGCGGTTCTCGCAGTGCAGCGGCTCCTCGGGTCTGCAGCGGATCACCTGGGGCATGGTCCCGTGCTCCATCCAGTAGCCGTGCAGCCGCCAGCGGTTGGCGTGGCCGGGCACCTTTGGCATGGCGTGGATGATGCCCTCCCCGGCCTCCACAAGGACCTCCTGATAATAGCGGTTTACGAATTTTGCAATGATAAATCCCTCCTCTCACTTCTATTTTAACTCCTTTGAAAATAAAAATCCATTTTTAATGTAATTTTTTTATTCTTTCCTTTGTCATATATGGTTTTCTCATTGCTTTCACTTTAAAACAGTGGTAAAATAGGAATAATTACTAACATTTAAAAAACAAAGAAAAGGAAGTTCAAAATGTCAGATAACAAGCAGGTTCTTGAACATTACGATATCCCGCCCGACAACGAGTACAACATGCTTATGAGCGCTCTGAGGGTCAGCGTGAGCCGGCATCTGCTGGATGAACACTTTACGCTCATCAGCGCGAATCCCTACTACTACGAGCTCATCGGCTATCCCAAAGATGAGTATGAGGCCTTGTTTCACAACCAGCCGGACACCTATTTTCAGCGAAACCCCGAGGACTGGGAGGCCATCCTGAAGGAGGTCATGAAGGCCATCGACGCGGGCCACACCAGCTACGAGGTGCTGGCCCGCATGCACCACAAAAGCGGCCGGCTCATGTGGGTCAAGCTGGTGGGTGTTTTCACCGACGAGGTCATCAGCGGCTTTCCGGTGGCCTACACGGTCATGACGGATATGACGGACTATGTGGAGCAGCAGCAGGCCCTGGACCGCAGCAATAAAAAGCTGCTGGAGCTGGCCTTTGTGGACCCGCTGACCAGGGGCCCCAACCGCTCCAAGTTTGACATGGACGCGGGCGGCGCCATCCTTGAGGGCGCCCCGGGGGCTTATGTGCTGGTCTCCATGGATATCCGCAAGTTCAAGCTCATCAACGACCTCTTCGGTATCGAGATGGGCGACCAGACCCTGCGCTACATTTACGAGGTGCTCGCCCGCGGCCTGCGGGAGGACGAATACGTGACGCGCTCCGCGGCGGACAATTTCTGCCTGCTGCTGCACAACGCGGACAAGCCCAGAATCATCAACCGGCTGGAGCTGTTCGCGCGGGAGATCAACCGCTTTAACGAGGGCCTGGAGCGGAAGTATTTCCTCTCTATGGCCTTTGGCATCTACCCGGTGCTGGACCCGTCCCTGCCGCTCACACAGCAGCTGGACCGGGCCAACGTGGCGCTGAAAAACGTGAAGGACGCGGGCGACAGCCGCCTGTTCGCCTGCCAGTTCTACTCGGACCTGGACCGCCTGAAGCTCATGCGCGAAAAGGACATGGAAAACCGCATGCAGGATGCCTTAAAAAACGGCGAGTTCGTGGTCTACCTGCAGCCCAAGCTGTCCTTAAAGGACGACAAAATCTCCGGGGCCGAGGCGCTGGTGCGCTGGCTGGACCCCGAGCGGGGGCTGATCCCGCCCGACGAGTTTATCCCTTTCTTTGAGAAGAACCGCTTTATCGTGGAGGTGGACCTGTACGTGTTCGAGCAGGTCTGTATCCTGCTGCGGCGCTGGCTGGACAGGGGACTGACCCCGGTGCCCGTCTCGGTGAACATGTCCCGGGCGCACCTGGCCCACGCCGACTTCCTCGACGCCTATGAGGCCATCCGGAAAAAGTACGGGGTGCCGCCCGAGCTGCTGGAGATCGAGCTGACCGAAACCCTGGTTTTCACCAGCCCGGACGTGCTCTTTCAGGTCATCGACCAGATCCACCGGCGGGGCTACCGCTGCTCCATGGACGACTTCGGCAGCGGCTACTCCTCCCTCAACCTGCTCAAGGACCTGCAGATGGACACGCTCAAGCTGGACCGGGCGTTCTTCACCTCGCAGAACGCCGATAACCCCAGGGAGCGGGACGTGGTGACCTCGGTGATCGACCTGGCTGAAAAGCTCTCCATGTCCACGGTGGCAGAGGGTGTGGAAACCCCGGACCAGGCCGAATTTTTAAAGGAATCCCGGTGCGATATGCTCCAGGGCTACGTGTTCTCCCGTCCGGTGCCCATCCCGGAATTTGAGAAGCTGACCTTTGGCAGGGAAACGCTGTAAGGCTTTCCCGTTGCTTTTATTCAGGTAAAGGAGCTGACTTATGCTTGACCCCCTTGTGCTGTCCCTGCTGATCATCACGATCCTGCTGTACGCGCTCATCGCCTTAAACGATCTGGGCGTTCTGGGCTCCTTACCCCCAGGCGCTCCGGCGGTGGGCATCCGCAGCGTGTGCTATCTGGCCTGCGGAGCCTTTCTCTACATCGGCATGGCCATTTTCGGGCTGCCCCTGCCGCTGTTCGGGGCGCTGCTCTACGGCCTGAAGTTTATCCGCATTTCCCGGTTTCCGGGCTCGGGACGGCTTAACTGGCTGTTTGTCAACATGGATTTTCTGGTTCATTTTTCGGTCTGTCTGGTGCTCCTGGGCCTGTTCGCCCTGGCCGCCGGCGTCAACGTGCCCGCGGTGCTGCATTCGCCCGCGCTGCGCGCTGCCAGTCTGGACCTGCTGCTGCTCCTCAGCCTGGCGACCGAGTGGCTGGTGTTCCGCAGGCCGGACTACTACGGCTTTTACCAGCAGGACGACCCCTCCGAGGAAACCCGGCTGTTCACGGCCTTCACCTTTCTGGCTGTGGCCTTTGTCATGATTGACAGCATCGCCTGCCGCTATGAGCTGCCAGTGCTTACCATCCCGCTGTTTTTGATCGGGAGCAGCCTGCTGCTCCTGCTCATGCTGGGCTTTTTCCTGACTCAGCTGGGCACCATCCGGCGCCAGGGCTACCTGGAGGCAGCCTACGCCCGGCTGGAATCCAGCCGTCTCCGGCAGGAGACCCGCACCCAGACCCTGCGGGACACTGCCTACCACGATCCGCTCACCGGCGCCTATACCAGGCTCTACACCATGGATTACCTGGAGCTGCTGCTGCGGCAGGACGAGCCCTTTGCCCTGGTCTACCTGGACCTGGACCACCTGAAGCAGATCAACGACGCCTGCGGCCACCTGGCCGGCGACCAATACCTTAAAGACTTCGCTGCCCTTTTCCAGGCCGAGCTGCGCGAATCAGACCTCCTGGGCCGTATCGGCGGCGATGAGTTCCTGTCGCTGTGGCCGGACTGCACCGGAGCGGACGCTCAAAAGCGCGTGCAGTCCATCCGCGGGCGCATCGAGGCCGGACACCGCGGCCGTTTCGGTGTCTCCTTCAGCTTTGGCGTGTCCGAGGCCCGGAGCGGCGGAAACCAGAGTGCCCGGGAGCTCATCCGCGCCGCCGACCAGGCCATGTATGCCGACAAGGCGGCCCGGCACCGCCAGAGGGAGGATGATCATGAATAACGTGCTGCTGCCTACACTCGCCATTGGCGTCATCTATTTTTATCAGAACTGGCAGCTGTTCCGCTACGCGGAAACCGTATTTGAAAAAAGGCTGAAGAGAGGCTGGATTGTCCTGTGCTTTTTCCTGAACTACAGCCTGTTTTTCGCCTGCTCTGTGCTCATGCTGGACCTGATGGCCAACTGGCTGCTCTACGCGGTTTTTGTGCTCATTGAGCTGCTCTGGCTGTTCCGCTGCCCGCTGCGGGACGGCGTGATCCTGGCCCTGATCAGCATGATCATCGGCCTGGCGCTCAACCTCTCGTTCCGCTGCCTGGTCGCCGCTCTGACGGGCCTGCACCTCACGGTTTTCTCAAACGCCAGCCAGGACATCGACAACCTGAAGCGTTACCCGGTCGGCCTCGGCTTTCTGTTCTCAGGCCTTTTCTTCTACCTGGCCCACCGGGTGGGCCACCGCAGCGAGGGTATCCGGATGCTCTTTAAGGACCCGGGCCAGAAGAACTTTCTGATCCGGCTGGGCGTGGCCATCTATCTGTACCTGGTGCTCAACCTGCTCATCTTCTCCCTGCCGGACAACCGGCTGGTGCTCAAGCTGTGGGGCCTGAAATCCGGGGTTTTCGCCCTGCTGGGCCTGTATCTGGCCATGCGCTACGCGGCCCGCATCAGCCGGCTGAACCGCTACCGGGCCCTCAACCGCCAGGTTATCAAAGAGCTGCGCCTGAAAAAGCAGGAGGAACAGCAGCTCAACCGCATTGCCGCCTCCGATCCGCTCACAGGCTGCCTGAACCGGCAGAAGGCCCAGGAGACCCTCGAGGCCCTGTACTCGGAGGCTTTACCCTTCTGCCTGTGCTTTCTGGATCTGGACGGCCTGAAGTCCGTCAACGACCACCACGGGCACGACACCGGCGACCTCTACCTGCTCACCGTGGTGCAGACCCTGCGCGGCGTCTGCCGGAAGGGCCGCGATACCCTGTTCCGCTACGGGGGCGATGAGTTCATGATCATCTTCTCCGGGAGCTCCATCCCGGCTGTCAGCGGCCGCCTGCAGCGCGTCAACCAGACGCTGGGGGACCTGAGCCGTTCGTCCGGCTATCCCTTTGCCATGTCGGTGAGCTATGGCCTGGCCGAGAGCGCCGGCTTTGACAGCCCGGACGCCCTTTTCGCCGCGGCTGATGCCCGCATGTACGCGCATAAAAAAAGACCCGGCGCTGTCCCGAAAACCTGATTTTCCGCAAAAAAACGATTCCCAGGCCCGCCGGTCCGGGGATCGTTTTGTGGTTGGGCAGGGTTCCCTTCCTTATATATCGTTATTCGCAAAGATCAGGCCAATCCACCGCAGATTGATCTTTTTTACGGATTCTGTCGGAATATTACTTTTCAGCGGCTGCCCCGCGCATTGTATCCCAAACAGATTCATGATAAAATAGAGCTAATCTTATTCAGTAAAGGAGATGCACGCATGGCTGCCCATTCCCCCCATTTTCAAAGCAATCCGTCTGCCGGCACACCTGAGTGCCTCTCCGATGGCATCGCCTGCTTTTATCCGGACGGGTCCCTCACGCCCCGCTACCTGAACCCCAGCCTTCTGGCGGCGCTGGGGCTTTCCGCCCTGCCCGGCAGCTTTCAGCCCTGCATCGCTCCGGAGGACCTTTCCGGCTTTCAGGCGCTGCTGTCCGCGCTGGCCCCGGGTCAAACCCGCAACACGGCGCTCCGGCTCACACCCCTGGGCGGCGCGCCCTTCTGGGTCCGCGCTTCCTGCCAGCTGGCCGGGGATTCGGCCTGCCTGTGCCATTTCATAGACATACGCTACCTGAAGCAGGACACCATGAGCTACGCCGACAAGGTTCCCTGCGGCGTGTTCAAAATTCTGGTGGACGCGTCCCTCACTCTGCTCTACGCCAACGCCTTTTTTTACAAAACCTACGGCTACACCCGCGAGAGCGCCCAGGCCGCCGGGCTGGTCAGCTGTGAACGCATCATCGAGCCCCGGGACTTCGGGCGGGTTCATCAGGAGATCACCACCCACATCGCCCTGGGCAATTACGACTTCGAGCTCGAAAACCGCGGCCGCACCGTGGAAAACCGCAGCATCTGGGTGCTGGTGCGCTGCCAGTACAACCCCGAGGACAACACCCTGTTCGGCGCGGTTTTTGACATCACGGACCGCAAGGCCGCCGAGGAGGCCCTGCGCATCAGCGAGGAAGAAAACCGCATCGCCCTGAGCCTGGCGGATAAATACATCGGCCGCTATGACCTGAGAACCCGGACCATGATCAAGAACCCGGAGGCTGCCGCGGTGCTGGGGCAGACCCCGGTGACCCGGGATGTGCCGGAAAGCGTCATCCGCAGCGGCCTGCTGGCGCGTGAAAGCGTGGAGGACTACCGCCAGTTTTATAAACGCATGTTAGACGGCCAGCCCAAGGGCAGCACCTCTGTCAGGATGCGTATTCCGGGCAAAGAGGGCTACACCTGGTTCAACGCCGACTACTCTCTGGTTTACGGCAGCTCCGGCGAGCCCATCACGGCCATCATCTCCTTTTACGACAGCACCGAGCTGCGGGAGCGGGAGGTGGCCTATGAGCGCTGGGCTAAAAAATACCAGCGCATGCGCCAGGACAGCATCGCCTACTACGAGTTTAACCTGACCGCCGACGTGCTGGAAACCTTTGAGGGCCAGACCCGGGACAGCATTCCGCCCGACTGCCATAAAAGCCTGGAGGCCCTCACACGGTTTACTGCCGAGCACTTCATCATTCCCGAGGACCGTAAAAAGTACCTGCGTTTTTTTAACCGGACACGGCTGCTGGAGCAGCACCGCCAGGGCACCAATGAGCTGAGCCTGGAGCACCGGCGCTTTAAGCCCTCGGGCGACGGTTATTTCTGGGGAAAGGCCGAGGTACAGCTGATCGTCGATCCCTTTGAGGGCACCATCCGCCTCTTCGCCCTGATCCAGGACATTGACAGCGCCAAGCGGCGGGCCCTGGAGCTGCGCAAGCTCTCCCAGACCGATCCGCTCACCGGGCTTTACAACCGGGCGGCCATGATCAAACGCCTGAGCCGGGTGCTGCGGCGCGGCACGGCCGCCAGCCACGCCCTCATCATTCTCGACATCGACCACTTCAAGGAGCTCAACGACACCTGCGGCCACCGCTTCGGGGATACGGTGCTGCAGCAGGTAGCACAGGCCCTGTCCGAGACCCTGCGCAGCAACGACTTTTCCGGCCGCCTGGGCGGGGACGAATTCATGATCTTTATGCGGGGGCTTTCAGACCCTGCCATCATCCAGGAACGCCTGAATATTTTCAGAGAACGCATCCGCGGCCTGCACGGGCCCGGGCTTGAGCTCACCGTGAGCATGGGCGTCGCCTTTTTCCCCGTTCACGGCCAAAGCTTTCAGACCTTATACGAAAAGGCCGACAGCGCTCTGTACGAGGCCAAACACCGGGGACGGGACGGCATGGTGTTCTGCACCTAGACAGCATCCGATTTTCAGAAAAGAGCTATACTATGAAAAAAGATACCTTACTCAAAACAAACTGCTTTATCTGCGTCATCATCATCCTGGGCTTTATCGCCGTCGCGGTTGTGAGCTACCGCTCCAACAACGGCATTTTCAAAAAAGACGTGGAGCAGATCTCATCGCTGACCTCTGAGGGCATCTACCACAACATCGACTCGATTTTCGCCAAGCCCATCAATATCTCCCTGACCATGGCCAACGACAGCCTGCTCAAGGACTTTCTGGCTCAGGAAACCGAAAAGACCGGCGACGATGCCTTTGTGCAGACCATGCGCGACTACCTGAGCGCCTACCAGCAGACCTACCAGTACGACTCGGTCTTTCTGGTCTCAACCAAGACCAACCATTACTACCACTTCGACGGCGTCGACCGGACCCTGGCCCCGGACAATCCGGAAAACGTCTGGTACTACAGCTTTTTAAACGGACCGGACGACTGCTCCCCCAACGTCGATAACGACGAGGCCGCCCAGAACGAGGTCACGGTGTTTATCAACGGCAAGATCAAGGACGCGGACGGCCAGGTCATGGGCGTGGTGGGCGTTGGCTTCAAGGTCAACTATTTACAGGCAATCTTTGGAGAATACGAGAACGACTACGCCGTCAAGGCCTTTCTGGTCGATTCCGCCGGCACCATCCAGCTCTCGACCGACCAGACCGGCTACGAGGCCGTCAACCTGTTTTCCCAGGACGGCTACGGCGGCCTGCGGGACGACCTCGCCCTGGACAGCCAGAGCGAACGGAATTTCTGGTACAATTCGCCCACGCGGGAGGGATACATTGTCTCCCGCTACATTCCCAACATGAACTGGACCCTCATCATCGACAATAACATCACCCCGCTCCGGTCCCAGATGCGTCTCCAGCTGGTGGTCGGCATGCTGGTGGTGCTGCTGGTCATCGGCCTGGTGCTCCTCCTCACCACCCGCATCATCCGCCGCTACAACGCCCGGATCGTCAGCCTGACCCTGGAGCGGGAAAAGAAGCACACCGCCATCTTTAAAGAGGAAACCCAGAAAATCTACGAAAACATCTACGAGATCGACATCACCCATGACCGCGCCGCCAGCGACGCCACCCAGGATTACTTTGAGAGCCTGGGCGTCCCGAGGGATACCGCCTCCTACGCCACAGCCCTCACCATCATTGCCGAAAAGCAGATCAAGGCCGAATACCGCGAGGGCTACCTGTCCACCTTCGGGCCCGAGCAGGTGCTGAGAGCCTACCATGACGGCCTCGAAAAGCTGCGTTATGAGCTCATGATCACCAAGGACGGCGGAAAAAGCTATTACTGGATGCGCATCACCGCCCAGATTTTCCTTTGGGAGGAAGACCAGTCTGTGCGCATGTTTGTGTACCGGCAGAACATCGACGACGAAAAGCAGCACGAAAAATACATGTCCGACAAGATGAAGCGCGACGCCCTCACCGGCCTCTATAATAAGGTCGCGGCCCAGGAGCAGGTCAGCCAGTGGCTGACCGGGCACCCGGACGCCGCCGGTGCCCTCTTCATTGTGGATATTGACGACTTCAAGCAGGTCAACGATACCTTTGGCCACGCCATCGGCGACGTGGTGATCTCCCGCTTCGCCGAGGCCCTGAAAGCCCAGTTCCGCCCCGGCGACGTGGTCGGGCGCATCGGCGGCGACGAGTTCCTGGTCTTTATTCCGGCCGCCACGGGCAGCATGGTCCGGAAAAAGGCCGAGGCGCTGGTGTCTGCCCTCCGGTTTCAGCACCAGGACGGCGACAAAACCGTGCCGGTTTCCGCCAGCATCGGCGTGGCCCTGTGCCCCGAAGCCGGACAGGATTTCTACACCCTCTATAAAAACGCCGACGTGGCCCTCTATGAGGCCAAGGCAAAGGGAAAAAACCGCTGTCAACTGTATCAGTAAACACACTAATAAAAGCAGGAGCGAATTTTCACCTCCTGCTTTTTTTATATTATAATTGAAAAAAATATTACGGCATGATATAATGATTAAAATTTCTGATGGATACAAGGAGACGAAAATGAAAAAACTGATATCCTGCTTACTCACAGCCCTGCTGCTTTTGGGCGCCATGCCGCCCGTCAGCGCCCAGGGACAGGCCCCGGCAGACTATGCCGAGGGAGAGGCCATTGTCTGCCTGAAGCCGGAAAGCCTGCGCCGCGATATGGCGTCGCCGCTGCTCTCGGATATGGACCTGCTCATGGACCTGAATACCACGCCCAAAGCTGAAAACGCTGACAGCAGAGATTACCAGGCCTCAGCGGCAGGCGCCGCCATTGCCCTGGTGCGGTCCGAAACGCTTTCCACCAACGCGCTGATCGACGCGCTGGAAAGCAGCGGCACGGTGCTCTACGCCGAGCCAAACTATTCGTTCAGCGTGTCCGAAGCTCCGGCGGCCACGGCCATCGAGGAGTACCTGGATATGACCCCCTACCAGTGGGCTTATAAAAACACCGGTACCCTGGGCGGCGCCGCGGGCATGGATATGGGCATTGAGGGCTGGAATGAGACCCCGGAAGCCAGCGGCGCAGAAACCGTCGTCGCGGTGCTGGACACCGGAATCGACTATACCCATCCCGATCTGGCCGCCAGCATGTGGACAAGGCCGGCGGGCATGGACATCGGCGGCGGAACCTACGGCTACAACGCCGCAGGCACCAACACCGCGGGCGATCCCTACGATGAGACCGACCCCATGGACGACATGAGCCACGGCACCCACTGCGCCGGGATCATCGCCGCGGGCTGGAACGGCCACGGTACCAGCGGCGCGTCGGCCAAAACACGGCTGATGGCCGTGAAATCCGGCAACGACGCCGGGGCTTTTTCCTCGGCCAGTATCCTGAAGGGCTTTGGCTATATCCAGTCCGCCTGCCGGGCCGGGGTCAAGGTGGCTGCGGTCAATAACTCCTGGGGCGGCCAGTACAGCGGCATCGCCCTCAACGAGGCCATCACGGCCCTGGGCGAGCTGGGCGTGGTGAGCGTGTTCGCCTCAGGCAACGAGACCACCAACTGCGATGAAAACAGCACCACCGTCTGGGGGCTTAAGAGCAACCCCTACGTCATTGCCGTCAATGCCCTGGACAACCGCGGCAAAATGGCCTATTTCAGCAACTACGGGGCCCGAAGCACCGACATCGCCGCCCCGGGCGTCAACATTCTGTCCACCTACCCCATGTCCATGGCGCGCTATAAAACCCGCCTGGCAGACGACAACGCCCTCTACAACGGCTTTGAGGTCCAGGAGACCCCAAGCTTCCACTTTGAGCCGCTCTACCCGGACCAGACCACCGAGGTCGTGCGGGACAGCTATGCCCGGGATGGGGTGTCCAGCCTCAGGCTGGGGACCACCACCGTGGCCGTGGGCGATAAAACCCTCGACGTGGCCGGTATCAAAAGTGAGCCTGAGGACCTTTCAGGCCTTGGCCAGAAGCCGGCTTACCTGTCCGTCCCGGCCTTTACCGATATTCCGGCAGGCCATTCGCCGGACGCGGTGATCCTGGCTGTCAGCGCCTCTGTTCAGAGCACCACTGGCGAGTTCGTGCCCCTGTACAACGCGGCGCAGCCCGACCAGCCCCTGGCCCAGGACATGGCCGGCCTCTGGACCGACAACACCTTTATTCTGCCTGAAAACACCGACTGGGCAAACTTTACAATTCAGGTTGAGGTCAATGTCCTTGACATGGCCAGCCCGGAAAACCCCGTCACCCTGCCCGCCCTTGTTTACCTGGACGCCATCGGCGCCGGAAGCCAGAGCGTGCCCTACGCGGACAGCTCCGGCACCTCCATGGCCGCTCCGGCCGTCACCGGTGAGGTCGCCCTTCTGGCGGCCCGCTACCCTGAGGATTCCGCTGCCAAACGGGCCGCACGGGTCATCGGCAGCGCCGAGCCCTCCACAAACCTGAGCGGCACCTCGGTTTCCGGCGGCTATGCCAGCCTGAAGAACACCGCCAGCCCCGCCCCGGTGCTCAACCGTGCCCTGCCGGGTGAGTCCGAAAACGAGCTGGTCATCGACGGGTACTTTTTTGGCAGCCAGCCCGGCACCGTCACCATTGAAAACACCCCGGTCACCGCGGAGGATATTCTCGAATGGCGCGACACGTTGCTGCGCATCCGGCTGCCCCAGGGCTTTGCCGGCGGCGAGAAAGCCGTGACGGTGACACAGGCGCACGCTGCCGGGGGCCTCTCCGGCCACCAGGTCTTTGAGCTGTTTGACAGCGGCCTCTTTTACGAGAACAGCCTGCCCCTGCCAGATGTCAAAGACCAGCATGACTTTTACACCATGACCGGCCAGAGCCTGACCGCCCTGAACGGAAAGCTGTACTACCTGGGCGTCACGAGTGATTCCCAGCAGAACCTGGTCTGGCGTTACGATCTCCAGTCCAAAACCTGGGAAAAGCTGTCGACCCAAAACAGCGGCGCTTTTATCCTGTCCGATTCAACCTGCACCTGGAACGGCAAGCTGGTGACCACAGCGCTGCGCAGTGACAACAACCATTTCTGTCTGGCCCTTTATACGCCCGAAACCAACCGCTGGGAGCTCTTTGAGCACGACGCCCTCAATCCCCTGCTGAGCCCGGTCATCGCCTGCAGCGGCGACACCCTTGTGCTGGCGGGCGGCATGGACTTCAGCAGCCTGACCGACACCCTGCCGGCCAGCACGGTCAGCGCGCTCAGAAGCCCGGCGGCCCAGAGCCCCGAAGCCCTTATCCAGCGCGTGAATGAAACCATCGGCGGTACCAGTGTGGACGCTGCCGGCATTGATTTTGACAAGCTGTTCACCCGCAACATCTACAGCATCCGTCCCGATAAAGGACAGTTTAAAAAAACCGGGACCCTGGAAAGCGGACGTGCCTTTGGCAAAGCGGCCTACAGCGAGGATGGCACCGTCTACCTGACCGGTGGCTTTACCTGGGATAAGACCGCCCAGAACATGGTGACCAACACGACCCTCGAGGCCCTGAATAACGGAGCCGCGACGGTTCTGCGTCAGGATATTATGCCGCCGGCCGGCACCGATAAGCCCGTGTACACCGCCGGCACAGTCAAGGACGGTGTCCTGCTGGCCGGCGCCCAGGGAAAGGTCGACCAAAAGCTTTACGACACCTGGAAGCTGAGCTTTTCAGGCACCCAAGGCTTTATCCCCGCCCCCAAGCGCATGGCCGGGGATCTGGTACTCGAGCTGGCCGGCACAGCCTACAACGGGCAGTTCTATGTGCTCGGCAGCTCGCCGACCACACAGAATGAGATGATCTTCCGCTCCACCGCGGTGGAAACCATCCCCCAGGCCGGAGAAAACCCCATTCCCACAGACAACCCCGCCCCGGACAGCCCGACACCTGAAGCGCCGGCTCCGTCAAACGCCGGCACCGGTATCCTATCCAGTCAGGGCCCCGCAGCCGCGTGCGCCATCCTGCTGGCCCTGCTCCTGTCCGCCGCCCTGATCCAGAAAAAACGCGCCCGTTAAGCCGTCTAATCCACTAAAAAAGCCTGCCCCATAACCGGGCAGGCTTAAACTTTAAAAACCCGCGAGGGACGGAGCCTTTTACCTAAGCAAGAAAAAGTCGTCCTGCGGGCACTGCCCATCCGCTTATATTTTCTTCACTAAAGTTTATCCCCTCTCTCACTCATGTCCGGCTGTCCCCGTAAACCAGCTCGATTCCTGGCCGTTAACAACAGCGCCGGGTCATTTTTTCTTGTCTGGATAAAAGGTGCAGTCCCGCCCTGTGCCACTTTTCCGAGGGACGGAGCCTTTTACCTAAGCAAGAAAAAGTCGGCCTGTGGGCACTGCCATCCGCTTATATCTTCTTCACTAAAGTTTATCCCCTCTCTCACTCATGTCCGGCTGTCCCGGTAAACCGGCTCGATTCCTGGCCGTTAACAATAGCGCCGGGTCACTTTTTCTTGTCTGGATAAAAGGCGCAGTCCCGCCCTGTGCCACTTTTCCGACATAAAAAAGCCTGCCCCTATAACCGGGCAGGCTTTTTACTATTTCAGCTCTGTGTAGTCTTTTAAGAAAGTGTCGATGGCGGCCTTGATCTTTTCACAGCCGCCCACCTCGTCAGATTCGATGTTCAGCGGGATAATGGGGTCGTGGAGAGACATGCGCATCAGGCACCAGCCATTGCCGGCGTCCTGGCCGCAGTTGACGCGGATCCCCTCAAAGTTGGGCTCCACAATGCTCCAGCCAGGCTGGTCCTCGGCAAACTGTCGGAAGCCGTCCAGCACTTCCTGGCCGTAGGCCTTAAAGTCCTCAGCCCCGATCTTGAACCGGTATTCCTTCGCCTCCGCGGGCTCCTTCAAGTCTTTCAGGAAAACCGATAAGGGCTTGCCTGCCTTGTGCAGCTGGGCAAACTTGATGAGCGCCATGGTGACCAGGTAAGCGCCGTCGTCCAGGAAGTAGTTTTCCCGGATGGCCCCGTGGCCGCTGGTTTCCATGGCCAGGTGGGTTTCCACGCCGTGCTCGTTCAGGCGGACTGCCTCGTTGATGACATTCTTGTAGCCGCGCTTAAAGCGGTGGTGGTGCCCGCCAAGGCCCTCGATGTACTCGGTGAGGCCCGTGGAGGTCACGGAGTCGGTCACGATGGTGCTGCCGGGATATTGTTCCAGCAGCATGCTGGCAATAAACGCGATAAAGCCGTTGCGGTTGATGGCGTCGCCCTTTTCGTCGATGACCGCAGAGCGGTCCACGTCGGTGTCAAAGATAATGCCCATGTCGGCCTGGTTGTCGACCACAGCTTTCCGGATCGCGTCGATGGCGTCCGGATCCTCCGGATTGGGGATATGGTTGGGGAAGTGGCCGTCCGGCTCCAGAAACTGGCTGCCCCGGGTGTCCGCGCCCAGCGGCGCCAGCACACCCTCCGCGAAAAAGCCGCCTGCGCCGTTGCCCGCGTCCACGATGATGCGTGCACCCGACAGGGGTGTTTCCTCCCTGGTGGCCTCGCGGATGATCTGCACGATATTGGCCGCGTATTTCGGAATAAAGGCGTAGTCCTCACGCCTGCCGCCAACAGCGAACTCCGTGACGATGGTCTCTGCCTGCTCCAGAATCTCGGCGATGTCTTCCTTGTTCAGGCCGCCGTCCCTGGTAAAGAGCTTGATGCCGTTGCGGTTAAAGGGCAGGTGGCTGGCCGTGATCATGACCGCGCCGTCACAGTCCATCTCCGGGTCCAGGGTGGTCATGAACATGGCTGGTGTGGTGGCGATGCCGCAGTCGTACACATGGCCGCCGTCCGAAACCAGCCCCAGGCAGACTGCCTGGGCCAGGTTCGGGCCGGTCAGGCGGCTGTCCCGCCCTACCGCCACGCTCAGGCTGTCCTTTCCGGTTCTGGCCTTCAGCCATTTACTGAAAGAATAGGCGATCTTCATGGCCATGTCCTGCGTCAGGGTGATGTGCTCGTCCTCGACCCCTTCCATGGCAATCCCGCGGATATCCGAGCCGTTCTGAAGCTTGGTAATGTTTTGTATTTCCATAATTCCCTCCGTTTTATGTGTTAAGAACTGGTTGCTTTGTTTTTCTAAACGATCCTCTAAGACCGCCGGCTGATTTCGTCAGTCTACGATGGGCTTTCCGTCCGCGTCCACCTGGTTGGTGGCCAGGGTGGCGCACATGACGGCCTTGATGGTGTGCATGCGGTTCTCGGCTTCGTCAAAAACCTTTGAGGCCGGGCTTCTGAACACCTCGTCGGTGACCTCCTGCTCGGTCAGGCCAAAGCGCTCGTGCACGTCCTTTGCCACATCAGTGTTCAGGTCGTGGAAGGAGGGCAGGCAGTGCAGGAAGATGGCGTCCGGGTTGCCGGTGGCTTTCATCATCTCGGCGTTGACCTGATAGGGCTTTAAGAGCTCGATACGCTCAGCCATCTGATCCTCCTCGCCCATGGAGACCCATACGTCGGTGTAGATGGCGTCCGCGCCCTTAACGCCCTCCTGAATGTCGTCGGTCAGGGTGATGCTGCCGCCGGTTTCCTCACAGATAGCGCGCATTTCTTCGACCAGAGCTTCTTCCGGAAACAGCACCTTTGGCGCGACAGCCACAAAGTGCATGCCCAGCTTGGCGCAGCCGATCATCAGGGAGTTGCCCATGTTGTTGCGGGCGTCACCCACATAAACCAGGCGGCGGCCCGCCAGCCCGCCGAAGTTTTCCTGAATGGTGAGCATATCGGCCAGAATCTGGGTCGGGTGGTAGGTGTCGGTCAGGCCGTTCCAGACCGGCACGCCGGAGAACTCGGCCAGAGCCTCCACGGTTTCCTGCTTAAAGCCGCGGAACTCGATGCCGTCGTAAAAGCGGCCCAGCACTTTGGCGGTGTCCTCGATGGATTCCTTTTTGCCCATCTGGCTGTTGGTCAGAAAGGTGACGCAGGCGCCCTCGTCAAACCCGGCGACCTCAAAGGCGCAGCGGGTACGGGTAGATGTTTTCTCAAACAGCAGCACAATGTTCTTTCCGGCCAGCAGCCGGCCCGCGCGGCCTTCTTTTTTCTTCTTTTTCAGCGCGGCCGCGTAGTCTAACAAAAAGTTTATTTCTTCTGGCGTAAAATCCTTGAGTGTCAGGAAATTACGGCCTTTTAAATTGATCCCCATCGGAATTCCTCCTCATTTTCGTATCATTTGATTTTATTTTACCCTAATCCCTGTTTTTAAGCAATGTTTTATCGTTTGCAGGTGTTTAGGGCCGGACAGCGTCCTTTAATCCGGTAAAAAACAAACGTTTATGGTAAAAACATTGTTCTGAATGATTCATTATACTATAATAAATTATATATTGCTTTAGAGTAAATATCATTAAAATCAAAAAAAGGAGAAACAAAATGAAAGGAAAGAATTATTTAAAGGTCACAGGCATTCTGCTGGTCATCGGGGGCCTGCTCGGCGTTGTGAGCTACGGACTGCTCTCACTGCTGATGGGCGTTGCTGCTTTTGATCAGGGAAGCGGCGCTGGCGCCATTTCTGTGACCGCCATCGCGGTCATGTACCTCATCGCCTCCATTATCCAGCTGATCGCGGGCGTAATGGGGATTAAGAACTGTAACAAAGCAGGCAAAGCGGACGGATGCTTTAAAATTGGTATTGTTGTCTTAATTATTTCCATCCTGGCCGCCATCGTGAACATGGCCGGAGCGGGCTTTACCGCCTCCGCAGTGTTCTACGCCCTGCTCGGCCTGGTGGTCCCGGGCCTGTACATTTACGGCGCGAAGCTGAACCGGGATTCCCTGCCCATGTCCTAATCTGTTTTCCTCCCGGATTAAAAAAACCCGCTGCGGCGCACGCCACAGGGGGTTTTTTCATTGTTTAGCTGCGTTTTTTAAGGACCAGTACGGACCCGCCGGCCAGCACCGCCAACAGCAGCAGGGACATGCCTGCGCCTGCGGGTGTGCCGGTCACCGGGTTAGCGGCGGCGGCGCCCGTGTTAGTACCCGTAGTGGTACTGGTGGTGTCTCCGCCGGCGCCGCTCTGGGTCAGCGTGATTTTCACCAGCCCGCTGCTGCTCGCGATATGGGCTTTTTCCTGGCCATCCCGGTTGTAGAATGCGCGCACGTAGTAAGTGCCCGCCGCGGGAGTCTGGGCGGTGTTTTTTCCCTCTGCATCGCTGTAAGCTTCAAAGCTCAGCAGGCCGCTGTCCTGGTCAACCTTGAGGATCCGGCCGTCCTTATCCCTGACGGTGGTGGCTTTTTGCAGGTCTTTTTCCAGGCCCTGGGTATCCGACACGTCGTAGCTGTCCCTCAGGGCTGAAGCCTTGATCTCGGTGGTGGTGGGCATCATCAGGGTATAGGTGTACGAGACGCGGGTGCCCCGGAGGTCCTCAGCCTCATGGGCGGCGTTCGGGGTGAAGGCCACACTCAGGCTGTAGGTTCCCGGCTCGGTGGGCGCCTGCTCCAGCCGCCTGTCATCCTCGGTGCTGTAATACTCCAGGCTGATCTCGTCCTTGTCCCAGGCGATGTTCTGATAGCCGTCCGGGTCCAGGTAGGTCACGAGGACGGCCCGGTCCTTTGCCAGCAGAGCCTGCAGGGCGTCGTTGGACTCAAAGTAATTGGAACCCGGATCATTGCTCAGCCCGTCGATCCGGACACTGGTAGCCACCCCGCCGATGGTAAAGGAGCTGCTGGTGACCGCATCATAGTAGAAACCGCTGGTATCTTCGACAGTGACCTGAACGGTCTTGCCGATATCCGCCTTGGTCAGCTCCAGGGTATCGCCGTTGACGGCGGCGGCTGTCCCGTCTTTATCGGTGAGGGTCCAGGTGTAGCTCAGCTTCAGCAGAGCGGCGTCAATGCCCTCTGCGGATTTGAACTCCGCGGACACACTGCCCTGGGAGACGGAAATCTCAGATGGGAAGCTCACGAAAGCGCCTTTCAGCTCAGCTCTTGTGATGATGAAGGCGGCTGCGTCTGAGCTGCCGCGGGTGAGTGTCTGGGTATCGCGGTTTTCCTCGCCGGCGTAGCTCACGTTGAGCGAGTAATCCCCCGGAATAGTCGGCGGCGTCTCAAGCACATCCGAATAGTGGGTGTAGGTCGTGGTCAGCTTGTCGGCAGCCGGTGTAACCACCTTGCCGTCCTCGTCCGTCACTGTGATGGTAACCTTGCCGAGCCCGCCCTCGGCCTGGGGGTCTCTGCCGGTGTAAGGGTAATTATTATGCTCGACCCTGACCGACACATTGGTGTTTGTCACGCTGGCGGTTTCCAGCCTGCCGTTCTTCAGATAGGGCGTGTAGGTTTGTGCGTCCCTATTCCCCTCCAGCTGATAACAAAAGCAGTTGGCCGCCTCCGGACTCAGCGCGCCCGATACCGCCTCGGCCAACACGGCCGGGTTGTCAAATATTAAAGGATAGGCCGCGTAAACCCTGCTGACCACGCTGCTGCTGAAATCCTCAGCGAGTATGATGGGGTTTTTTGCCAGCATGATGTACGCAATATCGGTTTTCCCAGACAGGGTAAACTGGGCGGTAAGTACGATGTTTAACAGGTTATCGACCGACGAGTCGCTGATCCGCAGATCCGTACCGTGGTTTTCAATCGTGCCGACCGACGAGCCGTGTATCTGCACGTTCGGGCTGCAGTTCGCAATGGCAAATACCTGGCAGCCGTCAAAAGAAGCGGCGTTCTCATCCAAAATACCCACAATTGGCAGGGCCGCGCCCGTGGCTTTCAGGGCTGCGTTGTCCGAAATGCCCACAACCGCCGGATTCTCCTTGTCTGATGTCTCGGTGATCACCGCGCCGGTCACGTTCAGGCTGGCGTCATTTTTCACGTTAATATCGCAGTTTTCAACGGTGACGCCGGCTTTCAGGTTTAAGACACTGTTGTTCCAGACATTAATAACCCCTCCTCCGATCTCTTCCGGGGCTGCCAGTGTAATATTATGGCCGCCGCCGTCAACCGTCAGCTGGTTATCCTCCATGATGGTAAACAAACTCCGCGACGCCGTCTCCAGGCTTTGTCTGACCGTATAGTCGCCGCTTGCCGTCAGGGTCACCTTGCCATGAACCACAATGGTATTCTCTACCACCGCGTCCCCGGTCAGGGTAATGGTGGCGGTCTGCCCGGCTGTTATGGCAGCAAAGGCTTCCTCCAGGGTATCGTAGGTGACCTCCGCGCCCGCCTGTCGGCTCTGGGCCCCGGTGGCCACAGCGCACACCGGCGTTCCCGCCGCCTGAGCCTCTTCGCTCTCCGGCGTGGCTGCCGCTGCCGGGGCTTCGGACTCGTCGGCTCCTTTTAAAGCGTCCTCCACACTCTGTGCCAGGGCGCTGTCCGCGTTTGGCACAGCGGAATCAGCCGTTCGCGCGGCTGGTACCGCTTCCGTATTCTGGCTGGCCGCCGGCTCCTCCGCCGCCGCGGCAGGGGCTGCTTCCGCAAGGGCCGGAACGCTTGAGCAGACCAGCGCCGCCGGAATAACCACTGCGGACAGGATACGTCGCAAACGCTCTCTGAATTTCTTTTTCATCTTTACCTCCCATATCTTTCCCTTATTCAGGAAAAGCTTTATGAATTTTATTCTATTTTAACATGCCTGTTAAAAATAATAATTCAAGAAAGCTTCAAGAATTTCAGACACAAAAAAGAGGACGGCTCCATACGTCCTCTTTATGTGTCAAAAAGCCTCGAGAGACAAAGCCTTTTACCTTAAGGAAGAAAAAAGCGGCCTGCGGGCACTGCCCCCACACCTGTCTCTTCTTCTCTAAAGCTGATGCTTGCTCTCTCCAGTGTCCGGCTGTTCCGGTTACGTGGCACGATTCATGGCCGTTTACCGCAGCGCATGGACCTTTTTTCTTATCTGGATAAAAGGCGCAGTCTCGGCCTCGCCTCTTCTTTGCCAAGTTAGGAGAACGCTTTATACGTCCTCTTAATGCGTCAAAAAGCCTCGAGAGACGAAGCCTTTTACCTAAGGAAGAAAAAAGCGGCCTGCGGGCTCTGCCCCCACACCTGTCTCTTCATCTCTAAAGCTGATGCTTGCTCTCTCCAGTGTCCGGCTGTTCCGGAAACACGGCACGATTCATGGCCGTTTACCGCAGCGCCTGGACCTTTTTTCTTATCTGGATAAAAGGCGCAGTCTTGGCCGCGCCTCTTCTTTGCCAGGTTAGGAGAACGCTTCATACGTCCTCTTTAAAAACGCTATTGCGCGTCATCCACCTTTAAGGCGTGAAAAATGTTGGAGGTGTCCACGGTCTGGGACAGGTCCAATGTCACGCTGACGCGGGCCCCAACCTGATAATTCTGGCTGTTGACCTCCGCGTTCATGGTTTCAAAGGTAATCTCTGTGTTATCGTCTGTGGTCAGATCCAGGGTGTTCATGGAGGCTGACGCGATCACACCCGTGATCACCGACCGGTCGCCGGTATTCAGCTCGGAATCGCTCACACTCAGCACCACCACGGTTTCATAAGCCTGAAGGTCGCCGGTATAGGTAACAGTGACCTCATTGCCGGTCAGAATACCGTTGGCGTAGCTGTGCTGGGCATCGGTCACGTTCAGCGGATAATCTGCGCCGTTGGCAAAAATAACCAGCTCGCCGTCCGCGTAGCTCACCACATAGCCGGTGAGGGTCTTGACCTCAGGCGCTGGTGTGGGCTCTGGCGTGGGCTCCGGTGTTGGGTCGGGCGCTGGTTCTGGTGTCGGTTCCGGCGTGGGTTCCGGTGTCGGTGCCGCTGTGGGGTCGGGGGCTGGCGCTGATGTCGGGGCGGGCGTCGGCTTTGGCGTCGGCTGCGCGCTCGGCTGGGCCGGCTGGCTCGGGCTCGGCTGCGGCTGGGCCGGAGCGGGCTGACTTGGACTGGCAGGCTGTGTGGTCGTCAGATACTGGGAATAGACAAAGGCGTCCTTTCCGTTGTAGTTGACTCTGGACCAGCCGTTATCGCACACGCCGGTGCGGGTGAGCTCATTGCCTGGGGCCAGGTCGCCCAGCACGTTGGAATCCGTGGTGTAGGATTCCCGCACGTGTACGGTGTCGGTCGCCCATACCTTTTCGTCCGCAGCCTTGATCGCTACCTTGTCCGGCTCCTGGGCTTTCTTGATGTTCTCGTCATTGTCCACAATCTCGAGCACCTTAACGCCGGCGGCATCGTTTCCGTTCAGCTCGCCCACGTATTTCACCTGCACCCAATTGCCATTTTCAATGCCGTTCTTGTAAACCTGCCGGGCTCCGGCGGTGGTAAAGGTATACTCCGTCCCATCCGGCTCCTTAAGGGTCAGCGAATGCTGGGTCAGGTTCATAACGGTTCCCACCAGGGTCTGCTCCTTCGGGGCCGGGGAGCCGTTGTCCTTGATTTCGGTCACTGTAACGCCGCTGGTGTCGGTGCCGTCAATGGTTCCGTCGTACAGGATGGTGATGCTGTCGCCGGACAGCATGTTCTTACAGCTTACGGTCGCCTTTGAAAGGTCAAAGCTCAGCTCTGTCTGGTCGCCGCGGGTCATCACCAGGGTGCCGCTGGCATAGCTTTTGAGAACACCGTCCACACTACCCTCACTGGCCGTTTCCGTCGTCTTGTCCGACTGCGCGCAGGCCGTAAAGGATACCGCTAAAAGCACGCCCAGCAGGATGCTGATAATTTTCTTCTTTTTCACTCTTTATCTCTCCTTGTTTACAATCCTCCCTCCATACCTGTCCCTATTATATAACAGATAATGCTTTATGACTACCGGTTTCACAAAAGAAAAAACCGCAGTAACTGATATCTGCGGTTTTTACTGATTTTTACCATTTATTACGGTTAAGGGGCATGGTCATGCACCTCGGGCCCCCGCGGCCACGCACCAGCTCGGAGGCCTCGATGCTGATCACGTCGATGCCGTTCTGGGCCAGCACCTCGTTGGAGCGCTCGTTGCGGCCATAGGCTACGATGACCCCCGGCGCGATGGCCAGGGTATTGGTGCTGTCGTTCCACTGCTCTCTGGCAGCGGCCACCGGGTTGCCCCCGCCGCTCTCGATCAGCTTAATGCCCGTCAGCCCCAGAGCGCGTTTCAGGGCGTCGTTCAAGCTGTCAATATGCTCGTAACGCAGGTGCCCTCCGCTGCCCCGGCGGATCATCACAGTTTCCACACGGTCCAGAATGCCGGGATACACGGTAAACTTGTCGTAGTCCACCATGGTAAAGACCGTGTCCAGATGCATGAAAGCCCGGTCCTTTGGAATCTTGACCGCCAGCACGCCCTCAAGCTCGGGCTTGTCCTCAAACAGGCGTTTCGCCAGCTCCTCAACGCCCTGCACCTGGGTGCGCTCACTGCAGCCCACCGCCACCACGGTGGGGCTCAGGATCAGGATATCGCCGCCCTCCACGGAAAAGAACTTGTCGTACTCGTAATAGGTCTTTCCACCGCAGGAGGCGAACAGGGGGTGGTTTTTATAGATGTAGTGCATATACAGGCTTTCCCGCTTGCGCACCTCGGTGGCCATGGAGCTGATGCTCATGCCGTCGCCGATGGTGACCGCCGGGTCGCGCATAAAATACAGGTTGGGCAGCGGGTTCATGTAAAAGGCGTAGGGCTCGGACTCGTTAATGTAGTCCGAGAGCACCCGCTCCCGCTCTACGTGGTCCAGCTCCTTCTGGAGCACCCCGGCGATCAGCGATTCTGCCAGCTTGCAGTCCTCCATGGAAAGCAGGTATTCCTGCAAAAAGCCGTCGATGTAGTTGCCCGAGGAGGGGTTCTGCTCGATGACATCGTGCACCAGGCACCTGCGCACCTCCGCGTCTGCCAGAATATCGGTCAGCAGCTGCTCCACGTAATACACATGGATGCCGCGCCCGGTGAGCACCTTCGCAAAGGCGTCGTGCTCCTCCTGCATGCGCCGCAGCCAGGGGATATCCTCAAAAAGAACCTCCTTGAGCACGTTGGGCACAATGCGCTCGAGCTCCTTACCCGGCCGGTGTAAAAGGACCGCGTCCAGCTTTCCAATCTCCGACTGTATATTCAGTAGCTTTTCTTCCATTCACTTGTTCTCCAATCTTTATCTGGACGGCCCATGCCATCCGTCGTTCTGTCTCAAACTGCCTATTAAATGATTATACCCTTTTTGGCTTAAAGGTAGAATAAATAAAACGGCGCCCTCGCAGATGGATGTCATAAAATTTAACATCCGCCTGCGGGAGCGCCGTTTTCAGGCTTTCAGCTGCCAAAATTTGGCATCAAAAAAGAAGAATACGCGATTCTTCCCCTTCGTTTGAGTTTATGCGGGTTTAATCAAAATGTCAGTGGGATTCTTAGTAGCTAAAAGCGCCTTCGACTTCGTCTACTAATGCAATTTTAACGCTTTTTGTGAGAACATCGGAATATGAGAAGGATAATCTTTGAGTCGGCCGTTTATCTTCCTTTACGCTAACGGTAAAGATGCTTGGGTAAGTCCCTTCAATAACGCCTTCTTTTTGATAGAGCTTTTTCTTGCTCTTATGGGCTTCCAGTTTTACTCTTTTTCCACGATAGTTTTCAACCTCACGCTTGACGTCCATAATTGTCGCTTTTTGTTTCTGCATGAACTTCACCTCGTTTGTGGATTTACATCTTAGTCATTATAACACGATTCTTCCAAAAAGTAAAGTATAATTATAGCAGTCTTAATTATCATTGTCAATATGTAAATGCACTTTTTATTTTCAAAATGTTTCTCGTTTACATTCGCTTCTATATGTTGTGTAATGGTTTTACAATTTAACCGGATATAGAAATCCCCCGGAGCCCATCCCGCGCCTTTTACCGCAAATATTTTTATGCATATTTTTCATCTTACGCGCCAAAGGGATTTTCCGCTTTAGTTTAAAAACTATATTCCTATTTTTTGATTTTTGAACAAAATTTCATTTTCAGGTCAACTTTACTTGTAAAAAGATACTTTTTCATCTATAATAGAGGGTACAGGACACTTTTTGTTCACCGTCTAAGGCTTGAACAGACGGTCACCATGAAAAAACGCATTGGAGATAACGACAATGAACACAGATCACCGCTTATTACAGGCAATTGCCAAGCTCTATTACGAAGAGGGGCGGACCCAGTCCGAAATCGCCACCCAGTTCAGCATTTCGCGGCCCAAGGTGTCGCGAAAGCTGGCGGAAGCCCGGGAACGCGGCATCGTCAAGATTTTCATCGACGACGCCATCGACGAGATCAGCGAGATGGAGCAGCAGCTCTTAACTGCTTTCCACCTCAAGGGGGCCCGCGTGGCCTCTGTGCCCGAGGACGACGTGGAGCTGGCTATCCAGTTGACAGCCCGTCTGGGCGCACAGTTTCTTCCGACCTTTCTGGACCCGGGCGACCACATCGGCGTGAACTGGGGCTGGACCCTCTTTGAGCTCTCCAAGGAATTTCCGGCCTTTGCCCTGCCGGACTGCTCCCTGGTCCAGCTCTCCGGGGCGGTTGACAACGCCAACTGCCGCAGCTTCGCCCACGAGATCATCAGCAACCTGTCCCAGAAGCTGGGCGCGGAAAGCGCCTTCTGCCTGCCCTGCCCGGCGCTGGTGGAAAGCCCGATTATCCTCGATATCCTCCTGCACGATGCTAAGGTCCGCAGCCTGCTGGAACGGGTGGAGGACTGTAACAAGCTCTTTGTCAACATCGCGACCCCGGATGAGGATTCCTGCCTCTACCAGGCCGGCTACCTGAACGATGCGGACATTGCCCGGCTGAAAGACGTGGAGGCCGTTGGCAGTATCTGCAGCCGTTTCTTTGATAAAGACGGCAATATCTGTGATCCCGAGCTGGATAAGCGCACGGTCGGCGTCTCCCTGGACGCCATTAAAAACGCCGAGTGTGTGCTGGCCTGCATCGTCGGCAGCCAAAAGGCCAGAGCGGTTTACTATGCCCTGAAAGCCGGCTGGATCGACGTCCTGGTCACCGATTCCCTGACCGCTGCGCGGGTCATTGACCTGGCGCGGCGCGAGGGCGTGCTGTAAACAGAAAAGAACGGCTCCTTGGGGCCGTTCTTTTTTAATGCGCGCTCACCGCAGGGTTCCCTTTGAGCCCCAGTGGTCCAGCTCCAGAATATTGAAATAGATCTGGGCCTTACTGTATCCCAGCCGCCGCTCAAACACCTCGAACAGCGCTTCGGTATACTGGGTTAAAAAAGGCTTGGGCGTTTCCTGGTACAGGCGCGTCTCCATAAAGGCGCAGCCGGCGGGCTGGCCGCCGCGGTACAAATCGCAGCCATCGTGAATCTCAACCATGGCCCGGTCTCCGGGCTTATCTGGCAGCAGTGGAATAACGGCCGCGATTTCTGCGGCCAGCGCCTGCTTTTCCTCGCAGGTTATCTTCTTAGAAAGACTGATCTTAATATAGGGCATTTTTTCCTCCTTGTTCTCTATGATGGGCCATGAGCACGCCGCTCCCCAGCGGAATGCCCAGCTGGCCTGAAAGCACCTCGCACTTGGACCGGAACAAGTAAAAAATCTTCTCTGGGAAAGCCTCGCTGCCAAAATCGCTCTCGTAATTTGCCAGCCCCTTTGAGATAATCATATCCGCGGCCCGCAGGTTCTCAAGGGCGCTTTCCGACAGACAGGCGGCGTGAATGCCGATGGTATCGGACCCGGTGTCCAGAATCTCAGCCTCGCGGTCCAGCCCGGCCGTCAGGGCGTCCTGCCTCAAAGCGTCGTTGTAAATGGGGCCGCCTTTTACCAGTACGGTGGCCCTGACCCCGGGCAGGCCCTTTTTCTGCCGCCAGCGCTGTATTTCCTCCAGCAGCAGGCGGTCGAGCACAATCTCCCCCGCGTTGTCTGCCGCCAGCGTCAGGGTTCTGGCCACTGCCAGCCGCCGGGTGAAAAGCCCGAAGTCATCGATGGCAAAGGGCGCCTCCATGCTTTTTTCAAGGGCGCCGGCCACGTCAAAGTCATCGGCAAAGGACACGTCCACAATATTGCCGCTGGCAGCTGCCTTCAGGGCGCAGTACAGCGGGTTCTCCCCTGCTCTCACAGCCTCCCGCACAGCGGGCAGGAGGGCCAGCATCTGCGCGTTCTGGCTCTCTCTCGCGCCCTTTAGCGGGTCCGGGTCTCCCAGAGCCTCACAGAGAAGCCGAAACATACGCGAGCCGGAAATACCGGCGTGAATGTCAATGCTCTGGCCGCTCACCAGGGCCACTTCCTTTCTCAAAATGTCATTCTGCTGCTCGGCGGAAAGGCCAAACAGCTCAAACTGCCGCAGCAGAAACCCCAGCTGGCACCTTGCCAGACATAGAAAATGCATTGTGTGCTCCTTTCTGAGTAAAAAACCGGCTTTGGGAAAAGCCGGTTTCTCTTATACGTTATAGAGGGTTACGGTCCCGGGATTATCCCTGGAAGCCGTGTTTTTTGAGGAACTCGGTCCGGGCTTCCCAGGCCGGGAACAGCGCGTAAGGGATCGCCTTGTAGACCTCGTACAGGTCGGCGTAGATGCTTACGTTCTTCGCGATGGGCTCGTAGACGCGTTCCACCTTGCAGAAGGCCTCGGAGGCTTCCTGCCAGCTGCCGAAGTATCCGGCTGCCAGTGCCGCGTTCCAGGCGACGCCCTTGGCGCCGAACTCGGTGCCACCGGGCAGGCTGATGGGCGCGTTGCAGATGTCCGCGAAAATCTGGCACCATACCGGGCTCTTGGAGCCGCCGCCGGACAGGCGGATATCGCTCACCGGATAGGTGTAGGCGTCCAGGCAGTGCTTGTTGGCGAAAGCCATGCCCTCGTACACGGCGCGCTGCATGACGTGGCGGTCGCTGTGGAGGTTCAGCCCAAAGAAGTTACCTCTGGCGCTGGTATTGGTAAAGGGCGCGCGTTCTCCCGCCGCGTTCATATAAGGATGGTAGATGACGCCGTCACAGCCCGGGTTCACCTTGTCAATCACCTCGTCAAAGAGGGCGTAGACGCTGCGGCCTTCCTTTTCGGCCTGCAGCTTATCCGCACAGGTAAAATTGTTCACAAACCAGTCGCTGTTCGGCGTGCCGGTCAGCGGCGCGATGAGCTGCTGCCATTTACCCGGTATGTTGTGGATGGTCTGACAGCCCAGCATGGGGGAGTGGGCGAACTTCGGCATGGTCAGCATGATGACGCCAGAGGTGCCCAGAATAATATTGGCCTGTCCGTCGTCCACCGCGCCGACGCCGGCGCTGCAGCAGACAACATCCCAGCCAATGGAGGCCACCGGCGTGCCGGCTGCCAGCCCGGTCTGCTGCGCGGCCTTTTCGGTGACGTGGCCGCAGATTTCCCAGGGCTCCTGCAGGGGCAGGAATTTATCCTTCAGGTCGAGGATCCCCTCAAGCTCCATGACTTTGTCACTGTAGGTGCGGGTCTCATCGATCTGTGAGTAAAAATCTGTGGCGTTTGAGCCGAATTCGCCGGTCAGGTTGTAGCACATCCAGTTGGTATTCAGGCAGAAGTGGGCTGTCCGTTCCAGCACCTCGGGCTCATGCGCCTTCATCCAGGGCAGCAGAATGCCTACATCGCCGGTCATCAGCCAGTTGGCCGTCGCGCCAAAAATCTGCTCCATCTTGCCGCTCTCGATCCATTCCCGGGTCATGCCGGCGCAGCGGGCGTCGTTCCAGAGAATCCCCTTGCGGGCCGGACGGTTGTCCTGATCCAGGAAGCAGACACCCACACCCTTTCCGCCGAGCCCAATGGCCAGCACTTCCTTCTTGTCCACACCGCATTTTCCCATGAGGTCACTGATAACGCCGGCGACCTCCTTCCAGTCCACGTCCATGTCGAATTCCGACCAGCCAAAGTGCGGCTCCTCCACAGGGGTCGACCGCGAGGCGACGCAGATTTCATTCCCCTGCATATCAAACAAAGCGGCCTTTACCATCGATGTCCCCGAATCAATTCCAATGATATAACCAGTTTTCATCGTATTACTCTCCTATCTCTCTCCTGTAAAATCACTCAGCTTAAAGCTTGCCAGCTGCCTTCCAGGCCATGAAAGGCCTCTGGACATCCCAGGTACCGCCGTCGCAGGGCACATTGATCCCGGTGGTGTACTCGCAGAGATCCGACGCGAAGAACCAGCAGATCTTGGCGATCTGGTCCGGCGTGCCGAATTCGCGCATGGGGATCTGGTCCAGCTTGGCCTCAGGGCGTTCCTCAATGATGTGGTGCACCATGGGCGTATCGGTGACGGACGGCGCGTAGCCGTTCACACGGATGCCGTAGGGCGCGCACTCCGCTGCCAGCACACGGGTCAGGGCAAAGAGCCCGGCCTTGGTGGCGCTGTAAACCCCAAGTCCGAAATCCGGGAACTGCCCCAGAACGGAATGGGCGTTGATGATACTGCCGTGCCCCTGCTCCTTCATGATTTTAATGGCTGCCCGGCTGGTGTACACCGGCCCCCGGAGGTTGACGTCGATGAGCAGGCCGGTCACGTCGTCGGTGGCGTCCTCAACGCGCTCTCTGCGGAAAACGCCGGCGTTGTTGACCTGGACGTCCAGGCGGCCGCCAAAGTAATCACTGATCTTTTCATAGGCGGCGTTGACGCTCGCAGAGTCTGTGACATTGCACTCGACTGCGATGGCGTCAGCGCCATTAGCCTTGCATTCCCCGGCCACAGCGGCGGCTGTCTCCAGGTTCATGTCCAGTACGGCGGCATTGTAGCCGCGCTCGGTAAAGTAGAGTAAAATGGCCCGTCCTATCCCCTGGCCGCCGCCGGTGACGGCGATGACTGGTTTTTCGGACATGGTATTCTTTTGATGCTTCATCATATATCTCCTCTCAAATGGTCCCCTTAAAACATACTATTCATCAAAGCTGTCGAGTATCGCCAGGCTGGCCGACACGCCCAGACGGTCGGCGCCAGCTTCGATATTGGCCTTAGCATCCGCCCATACATGCATCCCCCCAGATGCTTTTACCTGCATGGTGTCTGGAATGTTGGCCTTCATCAGCGCTACATCGTGCGGGTTGGCGCCGCCAGTGCCAAAGCCTGTGGAGGTCTTGACAAAATCGGCCCCCGCCTTTGCGGCCATCTGGCAGGCGGTGATTTTTTCCGCATCGGTCAGGTAGCAGGTCTCAATGATCACCTTGACCAGGGTGCCGTCCGCGGCATCCACGACAGCCTTGATGTCTCTGTACACGGTATCCTGGTCACCCGCCTTCAAGGCGCCGACATTAATAACCATGTCCACCTCCCGGGCGCCGCCCGCGATGGCGTCCTTTGTCTCAAAGGCTTTGGTGCCCGGTGTGTTGGCCCCCAGCGGGAACCCGATCACTGTGCATACCTTCACCTCTGAGCCCTTTAACAGCTCTGCCGCCTGTCTTACATTGCAGGGATTCACGCAGACAGACGCTGCGCCGATTTCCCTGGCTTCCTCACAAATTTTCGCAATCTGCTCCGGTGTGGCCACCGCCTTGAGCAACGTGTGGTCCATCATACCGGCTAATTGTTTTTTATCCATACTATAACCTCGTTTCGTTATTCTAATCGGTCACTCAGACCAGCTGAAGCCTTTCAAGGCTGGTCCTGATCTTTTCCTTTTCGTCCTCACTCACCTCTGCCAGCGGCCTGCGCATATACCCCAGCGGCACACCCATCAGCCCGGCGGCGTACTTGTAGCCTGCCACAAAAGGCCCGGTCTTCAGGGCTTCCCGGATGAGCAGAATTTCATTCTGCGCGGCGCGCCCACCGGCAATGTCTCCTGCCTCCATGGCGTTTACCAGCTTCAGGACCGCCTTTGGAAAGACCGCGGATATCAGGGATACCACGCCGGCTCCGCCGAGCTGCATCACCGAAAAGGTGGTCGCATCGCTGCCGTTTAAAAATTCTATGGGGCAGTCCGGTCCGATGAGGCGCATGGTGTTCTGAATGTGCACAAAATCGATGGTACTCTCCTTGTAGAACCGCATATTGTCATTATGCCTGAAGATGGCCGCCACCGACGCCGGCGACAGCGTGTTCCCTGTCTGCGGCGCGTTGTAGATGCCCGCTGGCAGGGCCGTGGCGGAAGCGATGGCGTCAAAGTAGGCCACCAGCTCCTCCTGGGGAATGCTGTAAACGCAGGGCTGCTGGATACAGACCGCGTCCACGCCGGCGGCCTCATACCCCCTTAAAACCTGCATGGCCTCCGGGAGCGTCTGGCAGGCAAGGTTCCCCATTACCAGCGCCCGGCCCCCAGCCGCCTCCACCACTGCCCTGGTGGTCTCAACCAGCTCCTCTGCCGTAAGTGACAGGGATTCACTGGCGATCCCATTGGTAAACAGTGCTTTTATGCCGTTTTGAAGCTGATACGCCACCTCCCCCCTTAACAGAGGGTAATCCACCTGTCCGTCTTCTGTAAATGGCGTAATCAGTTCCGTCATTACACCTTTAAAAGACACGTTATCTGCCATATGCTTTTACTCCTTACTGAAATTTCTCTGAGCGCTCGGAATCCTGAACATGAATTGAACATAATTTTGAATTCAAAGTTTTATAATCATTTGTTCAACCTCATTATATAGCGTTCCAGTTCAAAAAGCAATAGCGGAAAACACGTTCAACGCTTTCTATACCTTTATTTTCATTGTTAAAAACTTTATTTTTCATATTTTTTATCAATATATAGCCGTATTATGTTGTTATATCATCTATATATTGTGCAACAGAATTATTTTGAAAAAATATTATACATTAAATTTATTTGAGAATATGTTCATTCTTAACCGGAAATTATACTATTAAAATTGTTTTATCTTTTTATTTTGTCTTTTAAGCCTCTATTTGAAAATATTATTGAAAAAAATTTCATTTTTATCGCAAAGAAGTTTGATGCATCACTGTATTATAGCATATTTCAGCCCTCGGGGCACTTCCCTTCCGCTGTCCTTAAGGTTCTGGGCCTTTATCCGGGCATAAAAAAAGAACCCGCGCAGCGGGTTCCTTTGAGTGTCAAAAATCCGAGAGACGAAGCCTTTTACCTAAGAAAGAAAAAGCGTCCTGCGGGCATTGTCTTTACACCGATATCTTCTTCATTAATGTTGATGCTTTATCTCTCCAGTGTCCGGCTATTGCGGTAAAGTGGCACGATACTTGGTCGTTTACCGCAGCGCCTGGACCTTTTTTCTTATCTGGATAAAAGGCGCAGTCTCGGACCGTACCTCTTCCTATCCTCATTTCTATTCTTCTTCCTTCAGCTCGTCCTGCTTCTTCTCATTAAAGATCTCATACATCTGGTCGCCGTATTTCAGGGCGTCGATGGCGCGCAGAGGATTCTTGATCCAGATGGCGTCGTCGTACTGCATGAGCTTTTCGGGGTCGGTAAAGCCCCAGGTGCAGAGAACCGGCAGCATACCGGCGTTTTTAGCGGTCTCGTAATCCACGGAGCTGTCCCCCATATAGATGCAGTCCTCCGGGGCCACGCCCATTTTAGCCGCGACCTCCAGGGTCTGTGTCGGGTCTGGCTTTCGGGGCTTATCGTCGTTCTGGCCCACCACGTCCACAAACTCGCCGATGTCAAACAGGGCGTCCACAATGGTCTTGGCCGCACCGTCAGGCTTGTTGGTGCACACGGCAAAGGGGATCTTGTGCACATGGAGGTAACGCAGCAAATCCTTGATGCCGTCATAGGGTACGGTCTTATGGGTATAGCGTTTGGCGTATTCGGCCTTCATCAGCGCGACCCCTTCGTCCACCAGGTTTTCGTCCTTGGCCATCTCAGGGGTTACAGCGCGTTTGATCAGGTTTCTTAAGCCCCGGCCGATCAGATTCTTGCCCTCCTGGTAGGTTTTCAGCTCCAGCCCGTAGTGAAGCATTACCTGGTTGCACGCGTCGATCAGGTCTTCGAGGGAATTGATTAGGGTCCCGTCTAAATCAAAGATAATTCCGCTGTAGCGGGGTTTGAACAGTTCTTTCGCAGTTGTCATGATGATTCGCCTCCGAATTTTTTTACCCCGAAAGGGTTCCGGGGTTTTAGGTTACTCCTATTATAACATAAATATATTCTAATTTTTACTATTCTTTATAGAAGTTACAGGGTATAATATATGTAAATATACTTTTTTAACAACTGGAGGTATCATTATGTCATTTCGCACCGATCACTACGCGGCACTGGCTAAAACGCTGATGGCCAAGATGAAAAAACGCCACTTTGAAGCGCACTACTGCGCAACCAAAAAAGAAGCGCTGCTCCTGGCGCTCTCATTCATCCCCGACGGCGCGGCGGTGACGCACGGCGGCTGCATGACCATTGAGGAAATCGGCCTGGTTGACGCGGTTAAGCAGGGGGTTTACAACTATATTGACCGCAGTATTGCCACCACACCGGACGAAAAACGCGAGGCCATTGCCAAGGGCATGATGGCCCATACCTTTCTGATGAGCGCCAACGCCATCAGCCGCGACGGCGAGCTTGTCAATATCGACGGCTTCGGCAACCGGATCGCGCTGCTGGCCTACGGGCCGGACCAGGTCATTGTGATGGCCGGAATGAACAAGGTGGCCGGAAGCCTTGAAAGCGCGATCGACCGTGCCCGCAACGAAGCGGCGCCCATCAACTGTGTGCGCCTGAACCGCCAGACGCCCTGCCTGACCACTGGTGTCTGCGGCGACTGCCACAGCGCGGACTGCATCTGCAGCAATATCGTCATCACCCGCAACAACCCCATTCCAGGGCGTATTAAGGTTATTTTGATCGGCGAGGCGTGCGGTTATTAATATTGCACCAAAAAATAAACTTGACAATAATTTGCGGGTAGCGTACAATGAATCCAATCAATTTGTAAACAGGAGTAATCTCATGGTAACTTTAACAGCTTTAAACAGTGTTAAAAAAATGAATACCTTTTTTAGCAGCTTTAGCTTTTTTAGCTTTAGCTTCTTTTGGTGTCCAAAATTTAGTTGCCACGAGCGAACAGCCTGATCGGATTGTACTCACCATATGATCAATCAAGGGTCTGTCTCTGGTAACAGAGGCAGACCCTTTTTCGATTTTTAAGCACCAAACAAAAATTACAGAAACGAGGAAAAACAAATGACACCCTTCAACGATCCCGAAATGGAAGAATTAATGAAAATCAAGGAACCCTACAAAAAGGCCAACCGCAAGTATAAGGCCGAGGACACCATCATCAACATCGGTGATATTCACTTCGGTGAAGGCAACTTCCACGTTTTCTCCGGTCCCTGTTCGGTCGAGAGCAAGGAACAGATCACCGAGGTGGCAAACCGTGTAAAGGCCGCTGGCGCTACCGTCCTGCGCGGCGGGGCCTTCAAGCCCAGAACCTCCCCCTACGCTTTCCAGGGCATGGCGGCTGACGGTATTGAGCTGATGCTGGAGGCCAAACGCGAAACCGGGCTGCCCATTGTCTCCGAAATCATGAACATTGCGCTGCTGGATCTTTTCGCCGATGTGGACATTCTCCAGGTCGGGGCGCGCAACATGCAGAACTTCGATTTACTCAAGGCTCTGGGCCGTAGTAAAAAGCCCATTCTCCTAAAGCGCGGGCTGGCCAACACCATCGAGGAGCTTTTGATGAGCGCGGAATACATCATGGCCGGCGGCAATAACAACATCATCCTGTGCGAACGCGGTATCCGTACCTTTGAGACCGCCACCCGCAACACCCTAGACATCTCCGCTGTGCCAGTGCTGAAAAAGCTGACCCACCTGCCTGTGATCGTGGACCCGAGCCACGGCTGCGGCAAAGCCGAGCTGGTTGAGCCCATGTCTCTGGCCGCTCTGGCCGCCGGTGCTGACGGCCTCATCATCGAAGTCCACAATGATCCGGCCAACGCCCTGTGCGATGGTCCCCAGTCCTTAACACCGGATCAGTTCGACACGTTGATGGCCGACAAGATCAAGCCGATGTCGGAGCTCATGGGCAAAAAGCTTGGCGCCTGATCCGGAAACCGCCATGACTCCCTTATCATTCACACCCGAGCAGCAGGAAAGCCTCCGGGCCTACCAGTCCGCCATGGCGCACACACGCCCGCCGGTCAAAAATCCCACCGTGGCCTACTTTGGCACACTGGGGTCCTACACCGAGCAGGCCGCCATCGACTTTTTCGGCGAGGACTGCCGCCGTGTATCCCACCGCCTGTCTGAGGATGTTTTTAAAAGCATCACCAGCCAGGGGGCGGATTATGGCGTTCTGCCCATCGAGAACAGCACCACGGGCTCCATCGCCGCGGTTTACGACCTTTTAGCCAAATACAACTGCTACATCGTCGGGGAAACCAAGGTTAAGATTGAACACTGCCTGCTGGGCGTTCCCGGCAGCCGTCTTTCGGACATCCGCGAGGTCTACTCCCACGCCCAGGGCTTTGAGCAGTCCGGCGAGTTCCTGGCCAGCTATCCGGACTGGAAATGCCTGACCTACTACAACACCGCGGTGGCTGCCGAGCACGTCGCCAAAAGCAGCAACCCTGCGTTCGCCGCCATCGCCAGCCGCCGGGCCGCGGCCATCCACGGCCTCAGCATCCTGGCAGAGGACATTAACCTGTCCGAGACCAATGTCACCCGCTTTGTGATCGTGGCGAGCCGCATGGAGCTCTGTCCCGGCTGCGATAAAATCAGCATCGCCTTTCACCTGCCGCACGTGGCCGGCTCCCTGTTCCAGGCGCTCTCCGTCTTTGACGCCAACGCCCTGAACCTGTGCAAGATCGAATCGCGCCCCATCCGTGACCACAACTGGGAATACCTTTTCTTCATCGATTTTATCGGCAACATTGACGGCACCCCTCTCAACGCGGTTATGGAGGAGGTCATCTCAAAGACCGAGGGCTTCCATTTTCTGGGAATCTATAAAGATAATTAGATTTTTTGACATTTTTATGGACTATTTTTCCAAAATGTACTAAAATTAAATGAGTACATTGATCCAAACAACGAGGTCAGATAGATGATAAAAAACGCGGCGGCACATCGATATTGGTTTATCTCCGCACTGGCAGTCCTATGCCTGTGCGGTTTATTTTTATGTTTTCCGGCCTATGCCGAAGAGAGCACTACCACTGTCCGGGTGGGCTATTATGAGGATGGCGACTACATGTACCGCAACGCCGCGGGCGAGTACATCGGCTATGATTTTGAATTTTTACAGGAAATCTCAAAATTCAGCGATCTCCGCTACGATATTGTCGACGGCGTCAGCTGGGAAAACACTTACCAGCTTTTAAAGGAGGGCAAGATCGACCTCCTGCCCGCTGTCTACAAAAACGAGGAACGGGAGCAGGAATGTCTGTTTTCTGAGCAGCCGATGTGCAATATTTACACCACCCTCAATGTCCGGACCGATGACACCCGCTACAGCTACGAGGACTTTGCCGCTTTTCAGGGCATGACTGTCGGGATCATCAAGGACAGTGTAGACGGGGAAAACTTCAAAAGCTACTGCGCCCAGAACAACATCGCGCTCACCGTGATTCCCTATTCCGAAACCCAGGATCTTTTAAACGCCCTGGACGATGGCACCCTGGACGGCGTCGCCATCACCCATCTGGGCCGTAACAGCACCTTCCGCAGTGTCGCCCAGTTTGCGCCGTCACCCCTTTACATCGCCATCTCAAAAAGCCGGCCCGATTTGGCCGAAGCGGTCAACAGCGCCGTCAGCACCATCCTTCTGCGCAACCCCAACTACACCATGAACCTTTACAACAAATATTTTTCCGTTTCCAATGCCCAGAAGCCTGTTTTTACCAAGTCTGAGCTGGACTACATCGCCGGCAAGAAAACCGTATCGGCCGTGTACGACCTGAAAGCGCCGCCTTTTACCTATACCAACCCGGATACCGGGGGCTTTTCCGGCATTGTGGCCGACCTGTTTGAGGAGATAGCGGAAAGCAGCGGCCTGAGCTTCGAGTTCAGCCCGGAGGTTTACTCCCTCGGGCTTCAAAAGGTTAAGACCGGCCGGGCAGACGTGATCTGCAGTGTCGCCGGCGATTACCTCTGGGAATCCCGAAACAACCTCAACACCACCCGTTACTATCTGCGTTCCCCAACTGTTTTGATCCGTAAAAATACCTCGCTGCCGCTGAATAAAATCGCCATGCCCCAGGATTACGGCGCGTCAGAGTCCATTACCAGCGATTACCCCAACGCGGAGATTTATTATTACAGCAATACCGAAGCGTGCCTGAATGCTCTGCTGGAGAACAAGGTGAACGCCGTGTTCGCCAACTCACAGGTTGCGGATTACCTGCTGTCTGAGGCGCCCTATACCGGGCTGAACACCTCCACCCTCAGCAATTACACCATCGAGCTGTCCATCGGCGTTTCAAACGCCGCCGATCCCCGGCTGTTTTCCATCCTTGACAAGTGCATCCAGTACACCTCCGAGGAGAGCATCAACGCCATTGTCATGGAAAACAGCATCAAGCCGGAGGCCATGACCGTGCGCGAGTTTTTATCGCAGAACGCGCTGTCGCTGATCGCCATCACCGTTGCTGTTTCGGGGCTGGTCATCCTGCTGCTGGTCTACAGCCTGCGCAGCAAGTCCAAGAGCAACCGGCAGATTCAGAATCTGCTCTACCGCGACACCCTCACGGGCCTTGACAACCTGGACAAATTCCTCGCCGAGTGCGGCAGCCTGCTGAAGGCCTCGCCCGATGGCGGCTACGCCCTCATCTACAGCGATATCAACCAGTTTAAAACCATCAATGACCGCTACGGCTTTACCGCGGGCGACCAGCTTCTCCGGGCATACGCCCAGATTATACAGGAAGCCCTCCGGGACGGCGAGCGCTGCGCCCGGGTTTCCTCCGACAATTTTGTCCTGCTGCTGCGGTACACCGAATGGGAAGCCCTGTGCTCCCGCCTTACTGGTATTCAGGAAGCTACAGACCGCTGGATACAGCGCACAGGCTTTCCCGCGCCGGTGATCGCCGCCTTTGGCGTTTACCTGGTAGACAAGGCTGAAAATCAGGACGTCCAGCTGATGCTCGACCTGGCAAACTACGCGCGCCGGAACGCGAAAAACACCTCTCAAAACACCATTGTACTGTACGACAGCCAGATGCGGCAGAACGCCCTGCTGCGCAAGGAGCTCACCGACCACCTCTCCACGGCTCTCAGCGCGCACGAATTTGTGCCCTACTTTCAGCCAAAGGTCAACATGATCACGGGTGAGATCATCGGCAGTGAGGCGCTGGTGCGGTGGAACCATCCGGAACACGGTCTTTTGGCTCCCGGCATCTTTATCCCTGTCTTTGAGGAAAACGGCAGCATTGTCGACATCGACTGGTACATTTACGAAGCGGTCTGCCGGGCGCTCCAGAGCTGGATGGAACAGGGCCTGCCGGTATACCCGGTGTCCTGTAATTTTTCCAGTATCCATTTTGACCGCGAAGGCTTTACCGACCGGGTCGCCGCCCTCGCCGACCGTTACGGCGTTCCCCACAGCCTGCTGGAGCTGGAAATCACCGAGAGCATTATCGTGACGCACCCGAAACGGGTGGCCGGACAGATCGCCTCCCTCCGGGAAAAAGGCTTTATGACCGCCATCGACGATTTTGGCTCAGGTTACTCCTCCCTGGGACAGCTGGAACAGATGGCCGCCCGGGTCCTCAAGCTGGACCGGAGCTTTGTCCAGCGCGGAATGCTCGACGAACGGGAGCAGACAGTGATCGCCAACATTGTGAACCTGGCCCACGACCTTGGCATGCAGATTGTCTGCGAGGGTGTGGAAACCCGCCAGCAGGCCGATATCCTGACCCGTCTCGACTGCATCTACGCCCAGGGCTTCTACTACTCAAAGCCTGTTCCGCAAAGGGCCTTTGAGCAGATGCTTTTAAACCCGCCCTTTGAGGGCATCGGCACCTAACGAATAAACGACCTCCCGGTTTGCTGCTCCGGGAGGTCTTTTACGTGTGCTGCTTTCACCCTTGCAGCTTCTCCGCCAAAATTGATGCACTGTCGCCCCAGTGTCCGGCTGCTGCCGTCTCGAGTCGTGCCGCTTCCCATAGCGTGGCCCTAAATCTGGGCCGGTAAAGTATTAATCATTGAAATGGATAACAGCTTAAGGTATAATGATACTGTATCTCTCAGAATCGTATTTCGTTTATCCTTAACACTGGCAAAGGGGTAGATGCGTTTTTCGTCACGGTTCCGAAAAGCGCCGGAGCTTATGCATAAACAAAGGAACACCTATATTTTTATCTTGATCTGCATCTTTGTCATGGGTTTTTTACTGTTTTCACTCATTCAGATGCAGGGTTACGCCAATATCATCAATGACGCGGGTATTATCCGCGGCGGTACCCAGCGGTCAGTGAAGCTGGAGCTGAACAATGAACCCAACGACGAGCTGGTCACTTACCTGGACGAGCTGATCCAAAAGCTGGAAGCCACCGAGAGCAAAAGCTTTTACACCTCCCGCGACTCTGCCGCCTACCAGGAAAACCTGGCCGCGGTCAAGTCCAAATGGGGTGAGATCAAGGCGGAAATCCCCGACATCCGGGCCACCTCTACCATAGAGCTACGTGAGCATTTTCTCAATTTAAGCGAGCAGCACTTTGATCTGGCCAATAAAATGGTCTACGCCGCCCAGTACCGGGCGGAGAACGAGCTGCGAAACAGCATTATCCTGAGTGTGATCATGATCCTCGCGGTTTCCCTGATCATGTACACACTGGAACGCCGGAGCCAGCAGGAGCTGGAACGGGTCTTCTACACCGATCCGCTGACCGCGCTGCCCAACCAGGCCTCCTTTGAGATCAATGCTGCGGAAAAACTGAGGGCGGCGTCACCTGGCGCTTACCTCATGGTGTACCTCAACCTGAATAACTTTAAATTTGTCAACGACTCCTACGGCTATACCGCCGGGGATAAACTCCTGCTGTCATTTTCCGCAACACTGAAACGGTTCTGCAACAGCAGTGAAATCTGCGCTCACCTCCATGCCGACCATTTCGCCATTCTGCTTAAAAAGCGCGAACATGTCATCGAGGACCTGCAAACCGCCATTTTGGAATCCATCGAAAACGAACGTGACTTAAATCTGTCGGATATCCTGACCTGCGACTACGGCATTTACACGATTCCCGACCCGGATGAGGCCATTGCGTCCTGTCTCAGTAAGGCAAATGTCGCCCTGAAGGAGGGCCGCAGCAGCCGGCGCAGCGTCGCCTATTACGACCAGCACCTGCTGGACAAGATCACCAATGAAAACAAAATGACCCGTTGGATGCGCCAGGGCCTCTCAGAAAATGAATTTCAACTCTATCTGCAGTCCAAGGTCAACCTTGAGCAGTCAAAGGTCACCGGGGCCGAGGTCCTGGTCCGCTGGAACTCCGAGCCTTTTGGCTTTCTGCCGCCGGACGAGTTTATTCCCCTGTTTGAGAAAAACGGGTTCATCGTGGAGCTGGACTTCTATGTGCTGGAGGAGACCTGCCGTATTCTGAAGCAGTCGCTGAGCACCGCGCCCGATCGCACCATTGTGCTCTCGGTCAATGTTTCCAGAGTCACCCTTTTCCAGAACGACTTTATCAAGCGTTTTGTGCAGATGGCAGAGCGCTATGAGGTGCCGCCGGAGTACCTTGAGATCGAGATCACAGAAAATGTCTTTATCTTTGATTCCAGCATGGTCGAGCAGATTCTTTCCCAGCTGCGGAGCTATGGCTTCAGTATCTCCATGGACGATTTTGGCTCGGGGTATTCCTCCCTGAACCTTCTGCGCGAGCTGCCCATCGACGTCTTAAAGATCGACCGGATTTTTCTTCAGGAGAGTATCCGCGTCGAAAAGGCCTACGCCATTGTCAAATCCGTTGTGGAGATGGCCCACTCGCTGAACATGGTCGTGGTCTGCGAGGGCGTTGAGACGCTGGAACACGCCGAATTCCTGAAAACCATCCACTGCGCCATCGGACAGGGCTATTACTTTTCAAAGCCCATACCGCTCGGGGCGTTTCAGGAAAAATACCACCTGCTGACAACGCAAAAACACCCGGATCACTGAGATCCGGGTGTTTTTTATCTAAGGGATTACTGAACGCGTGTGTTGCCGCCCATACCCATGAAGCCGCCGTTGTTGTTATCATCGTTATCGACACGGGAGTTACTGTTGTTGTTATTCTGTTGTTCTTCGTATTCTTTTTTAGTCATCACATCGTCCACGTGCATGTTGATTTCAATGACGTCCAGGCCCGTCATATCTTTGACGGTCTTGGTGACTTTATCAATCGTATCCTTGAAAATCTGTGGGATATTGCGGTTGTATTCGCAGATAACGTCTAAGTCCAGGGCTACCTGTTTTTTGCCGACTTCTGCGCCGATTCCCTTTGTGATGTTTTCATTGTCTGTAATCTTTTCAGTGATATTACTGATCAAGCCGCCGCTCATGGCCAAAATGCCAGGGACATCCTGGGCTACCAGGCCTGCGATCTTCTTGACGACCTTGTCGTCATAGGTTAATGAGGTTTTCTGCTGCATATTCTGCTGCTGAGCGTTACCTCCCTTTTGCTGATTATTGTTCATTGTGTGCATTGTTGCTTCTGCTGCCATAATTAAAACCACCTTTCATTCATTTATAATTTTTATTTTTATCTATATCAACCGCCCTTATTTTGGACGGTTATTGGCATCTTTATCGGCTGAACCGCTTAAGGACGTTCAGCCAGCGCATAAACCGCATGGGGTTATCTTTATATACACCGATGGCATACCCGATCAGTGCTAAAATGACGATCAGGATGGTACGCCAAAACCCGATAGTCAAAAACAGAACGGCGGTGATGATTCCCGCGAGAATCCAGATAATCCTTCCCGAGTAAGGCTTTGCCCAGGTATAAAACCGGCTGAGCCGGCTTTCCTTCGGCGGCTGTTCTACAGCCTGAGGCGTTTGGGGCGCTGCCTGCTGACGGACGTTCATGCTGTTTTGCATTTGATTCTGCATTTGGTTATTCATGTGTGTCCCTCCTTCTTAGAGCACCTGTCTGTGGGCTCCTTTGCTTCGGGCATCCATTTCATGCACCTTTACTTTTACCGATTTAACAGGTTGGTTAATGGTGCTGCCAACAGTCTGATAAATGTTCTGCTGAATATTATTTGCGAGCCCGGTGATGTCGTCCGCGTCGTCCACATAGACATCGGCCTGAATCTTTGGCTCATGGGAGCGTTTGTTCAGTTTGGCCCTGACGTTAATGGCATTGTTGCCGATGAGGTCGGAGACCGCATAACGGGCCGTGGACTCAATGGCTTCTTTGGAAATCTTAATCTTCCCTTTTGCTTTGTTAATGGTCAGATAATGGGAAGAAGCCGGCGCCAGTATTGAAATGAAGAATAACACCAGGAATGCAATCATGAGGACAACGCTGAACCCAATTAAATAGTAGCCGAGCCAGTTTTCAAAGACCAGATACGCTGCTACAGTATCGGACACGTAGGGTACCGGGAACAGCAGCGCAAACATTACGAAGGCCGTTGCCAACCCTAACAGCGATACAATAAATAACAGGATACGTTCGAGTTTATTCATTGTTTTTCTCCTTTCTGAGTAATCAATTACCATTCTCTTTCATTAAATGTTTGATTGTTTACTGTTTGTTGTACATAAATGTACCCTCTAAATTTGGTTCTTAACCATTTACTTCACTAATATTAATTTTTCCTTAAACAATCCGTCGAGAAAATCTCACCTTATTGTTTCTTCCCGGTACACAGAAAAAGGGCGCAATCCCTGCTCTCTCGAACAGACATTGCGCCCTTTTCGCCTTATAGTTAGTCTTTATCCCTCTTTATTGCGCTACCGTTTCCTGACCGCGTTTGTCCAATACCTCCAGCTCCTTGAGCCGCAGCTGGAAGTAGGGCTGACCGTCCTCCTCGTATTCCTCCAATACGCCGGTGGCCCGCACCCAGGCGTTGTCCTCAGGGTAATTGCCATCACCTGTTACCTCGAAGCCCGGCATGGTGTCGGTACCGCAGCAGCCCGGACCGTTGCGGTATACAAACCGGTAGCTGCTTCCTGTTGACAGGTTGGCCGTACTCTTGAACATTCCCTCCAGCCGGATGGTTTTACCCAGATAGTTCTGCGGGTTCAGGTAAATATCGTTGATCTGAGCCACAAACATCTTCTCAGTAATGTCCACGTCCACGGCGATCTCCTCCGCGCCCTTAGCTGAATCTCCGGAGGCCTGGGCCGCGGACGGCACGGTACCGCCGTCTCCCCCATCCTGCGCGGAGCACCCGGCCAGCAGCAGAACAAAGGCCATCAGCAGCAGTGTCAGTATGCTTCTTTTCATCGAATGACCCTCCCTTTCACAAAATCAATGAGGCAGAACACCCCGAACGCCGCAATATGTACGATAACAATGCTGGCGCCCGTGGGGGTGGCCCGGATATAGGAGAAGCCCAGGCCAATAAGAAAACAGACCAGCGACATCACCGACGCGCAGATCAGAACTGACCGGAAGGTTTTGCAGAGGCGCATTGAGTAAAGCGCCGGGAAGATGATCAGGCTCGTGATCAGCAGGGTGCCCATCATACGCATGCCCAGCACAATGGTGACCGCCGTCAGGATCGCGACCAGCATATTGTACAGCTCGGTCTTTACGCCGGTGGCCCTGGCGAAGTTTTCGTCAAAGGTGATGGCAAAGATCTTATGGTAAAAAATCACAAAGAGCACCAGCACCACAATGGACAGGATAATGCTGAGCCGGACGTCGCTCACACTCATGGCCAGAATACTGCCGAAAAGATAGTTGCAGACGTCAGTGTTCATGCCAGTTGTCAGAGAGATGACCACCACCCCGACGGCCAGCGCACTGGTGGACAGAAGGGCGATGGCCGCGTCGCCCTTGATCTTGCTGTTTTCACTGATACGCAGCAGGAAAAAGGCAGAAACCACCACCACCGGAATGGCCACAGACAGCGGCGCCAGATTAAAGGCCATGGCGATGGCCAGGGCCGCAAAGCCTACGTGGGACAGGCCGTCGCCGATCATGGAATAACGCTTAAGCACCAGGCTCACGCCCAGCAGCGCCGCGCAGAGGGAGACCAGGATGCCCACGATCATGGACCGCACCAAAAAAGGGTAGGAAAGCATCTCACGGATCAAATCAAACATGCGCTTCACCTCCCAGGAACTTCCAGCCAATGGCGCTGCCCCGGTAGGCGTCCACTGTGCCGTAAAAGAGCTGGCGTCCGCCCAGGTGCAGGACATGGCTGTTATAGCGCATAACACTCTCGATGTCATGGGATACCATCACCACCGAGATGCCCAGCTTTTTATTGATCTGGTACACCAGCTCATAAAGCCTGCGGGTAGCCATGGGATCCAGTCCCGCGGCTGGTTCGTCCAGCAGCAAAAGCTTCTCTGTGGCGCAGAGCGCCCTGGCCAGAAGCACCCGCTGCTGCTGGCCGCCGGACAGCTCCCGGAAGCAGCGTTTTTTCAGGGGCGCAATGCCCAGCCGCCTCAGATTGACCTGTACAGCCTTTTTATCCGCTTTATGATAAAAGGGGCGGAACCCCTGACGGTTAAGCCGTCCGGAGAGCACCACCTCGTACACGCTGGCGGGAAAATCACGCTGAACATTGCTTTTCTGGGGCAGATAGCCGATTTCATTCTTCTCAAGGCCGTCTCCTCGCATAATCTGACCGGAGCCAGGGCTTTTAAGCCCCAGCAGTCCGGCGATCAGCGTACTTTTACCCGCACCGTTTTCCCCCACGATTCCCAGGTAGTCCCCGGCGTTGATCTCAAAGTTCAGGCCCTCCACGGCGGTCACGCCGTCGTAGGCAAAGGATACGTCTTTACAGGTAAACAGTGCCATTTTAGTACAAGGCCTCCCGCAGAGCGTCCACGTTCTCGTTCATGTAGTCCAGATAGGTCTTGCCGCTGTTAAAGTCGTCCTGGGTCACGTTGTGGCAGGCGTTCAACTGCCGTTTCCCCGCACCGGTGCTCTCGACGATGGTGTCCGCCATCTTTTCATTGGACAGCTCAGTATGGAACACAACCGGAATTTTTTCTTTTTTCACCTCATCGATCAGAAAAGCCACGGTGGCCGCGCTGGGCTCGGTCTCGGTGGAGCAGCCCGGGAAAGCGGCGTAGTACTTAAGGCCGTAGGCGTCTGTCAGATAACGGAACGGGAACCGATCCCCCACCACAATAGTTTTGCGGACTGAGCCGTCAACCATTTCCTTAAACCGTTTGTCCAGGTCGTCCAGCTGGTGGGTGTATTCGATGGCGTTCTGGTCGTAAGCGGCTGCGTTGTCCGGCGCGATGGCGTCCAGTTCATTCCGGATCTGATCGACAATGGCCTCGGCGTTTTTGGGGTTCAGCCACACATGCTCGTCGTATTCCACCGTATCCTTATTGCTGTCTGCGCTATCATTCCCGTCATTATTCTTGTCCTCCATTCCCGCCACAGTCTCCTCGACCACAGGCTTCACGCAGTCCATCATGGCGACCTTTTTCATTTTCGGGTTGTCAATGGAGCTGAGAATCCCGTCGATCCAGGCGTCGGAATCCCCGCCGCCGTAGATAAAGAGATCGCAGTCCTGAATCTTAAGAATATCCTGCGGCGTAGGCTCGTAGGAATGACTCTCGGCCCCCGGGGGCACCAGCATGGTGACTTCAGCATTTTCGCCGCCAACCTGTTTTGCAAAATCATAGGGTGGAAAATTGGTGGTCACCACCTTGACCACATCCCCTGTGGCCGCTGTCTTTGGCGCCGCCTTCTGGCAGCCGGCCGCCCCCAATACGAGCATGCCGGCCAGTAAAATAATGGTTGAAAACCATAGAATTCGCTGTTTTATCATGAAAAAACCTCCATTTTCTTTTATTTTAGGCATAAAGAAACAGGGATACCACGCGTTTATAAGCGTAAGCGATCCCTTTGGTTTTTTCAGTTGTTCATACGCACCTTAAGGCTTACCGGAGAAACCGGCAGAAAATGTGCGTCCCGTTTCAGGATAGCACAGAAGAAAATCAAATGTATGACCAGTACCGCTGCCGCAAGGGCATTCCCGGTATCCAGCTGTTTGAAAAAATTTTGCAGGGCCGACAACTGCATACAGATAGGGCAGCCGTCCCCCACACAGTCGTGGTGAGCCTCCTCGGTCATAAAGGCCGTACTCAGAAAAAAGAACAGGACAAAAAAAATGGCCAGCAAAAGCGTCAGTATTTTTTTGTTTTTCGTCTTAGCCGCCATTTTTCGTCCTCCCAAACCGTTTAACCCGCCGCTGCACAGAGGACGGTCAATTTGGGTTCAAGTATATATGATTTTGTAAGTCTTGTCAAATTTTATTAAGGGTGTACGCGCAGCGGCGTCAGCTTCAAAACGTAAACTGCATAAAGTTTTCGTTCTGCTTAAAGCCATAGCTGACGTACAGCAGCCTGCCCATATCCGACGCTGTGATCTGTACCACGCCGCAGCCACAGCGGCTGGCCTCTGCCATCACATGGTCAAGCAGTCTGCGGCCGATTCCTCTTCTGCGGTGGCTCTTGAGGGTGTACATACTGGACAGCAGGCCGATTTTTCCGGCAGGGTTCGCGTAATAGGGGGGCTTCTCGACCACCGACACCCCGCATGTGCCCACGATGCTTTCGCCATCCACGGCCAGCCAGCCAGCAAAGGTCTGGTCTGCCAGATGCTCTGTGTAATAGCGCCGCAGCGGTAAAGCCAAATTCAGCGTGGGCTCTGCCCCCTCCTCTTGAAGCTGTTGAAGCCGCATTTCAATAAAGATATCCAGATCGCTGATACTCAGCTTGCGATAATTAATGCCCATTACTTTCCTTTCCCTGCCCTCACTGGCCGTATACATTCAGGTGTTTTGTACCGCTTTTATTTCCTAATCTTCCGGTTGACCAGATAAATGCCCAAAGACGCCGCCATCAGTCCCAGCAGAATGAAAAGCGTAAAAGATTCCCCGGGTAATAACAGGATGGACAGCAGGCTGCCAAAAACGGGAATCAGAAACTTAAAGGCGGTGACCGCGCTGGCGTCATTATACCGCAGCAGCACGTTCCACAGCGAAAAGGCCACGCCGGAAATAATGGCGGCATAGATCAGCAGCAGAATGCCCCTGAGGGTAAAGACCAGGTGCAGCCCGCCCCCGGCCATCCCGAAGCCAACGCCCAGTGCCAGGAGCACCAGCGCACCCAAAACCATCTGGAAGAAGGAAAAATGAAAGGGATTAATCTTATCCGACAGGTATTTAGCCACCAAAATGCCCCCGGCGTCCCCCAGTCCGGCGATGATTAAAAAGCCCTCGCCCATCAGGGTGAAATTAAAGTTCAGCCCCTCGGTGCCAGCGTTGAGGGCGGTCAGCAAAATGCCGGCAAAACCGAGCGCCATCCCGAGGACCTTGTTGCGGTTCAGGCGGTCGTTCTTAAAAAACAGGGGCGCCAGCAGCACCACCAGAAAGGTGCCGGCCGTGGCGGCAATACTGCCCTTGACCCCGGTGGTGTTGCCCACCCCGATATAGAAAAAGAAATACTGCACCGTGGTGCCCAAAAGGGCCAGCGCCACGATCCACTTGCCGTACTCAGGATACCAGCGCACCCGGTCGTCCCGGTTAAAAAGCCGGTTGAGGGCCAGCACCACAAAGCCGGCCAGAAAAAAGCGCAGTCCGGCGAACACCATCTTGGACCAGATGTCCTCCGTCGGAATCTGAAACCACTGGTAGCCGATCTTGAGCACCGGAAAAGCGCTGCCCCACAGAAAGGTGCAGAGGATGGCCGTGAGCATGGTGTTGGATTTCTTTTTAAAAAAGGTGTTTTGCTTATTCATCGCGTTGTTTTCCAAAATAATCGCTCCTCTGTTCTTATCACAATCAGGCTTTTCAGCCGTCTGCTCTTATTATACATTTTCGGCACACAAAAAGAAAGCACCCGCGGCGCAGATTGGAAAACCGCGGGTGCTCTCAGGATTATGAAAGGATTATGATTGGACACATTTTGTCAGGCGACCAGTGCTTTGACCGACGTCACCGCTGAGGCCGCGTCGGAAGCGTAGGCGTCGGCGCCGATGGCTTCGCCGAAATCGGCCGTGATGGGGGCGCCGCCGATCAGAATTTTTACATGGCTGACGCCGCCGTCGGACCGGATGGCCGCCACGGTTTCCTCGAGGGACGGCATCGTGGTGGTCAGGAGGGCGGACAGGGCAACTACCTTTATGTCCGGGTTGTCCTGGAGGGTTTTGATGATTTTTTCCTTGGTAACGTCGACGCCGAGATCGGTGACCTCAAAACCTGCGCTCTCGATCATCATGGACACCAGGTTTTTGCCGATGTCGTGTAAATCGCCGTGGACGGTACAGATCAGCACCTTTCCGCCGCTGGCGGAGTCCCCGCTGGCCAGATGCGGTTTTAAAACCTCGACGCCCAGCTTCATGGCCTTGGCGGCCACCAGCATTTCGGGCACGTAGACCTCGCCGGTTTTAAAGCGTTCGCCGATTTCGTCCATGGCCCCGATCATGCCCGTGTTCAGAATTTCCATGGGATCGCATCCCGCGTCCAGCGCTTCCTGTACAATTCCCTGGATTAACTTTCTTTTTCCCTTTGCAATGGCTTCTGATACTTTCTGAATGTTTTCGTTCATTTTTTATTCTCCCTTTTTATCATCAATTTATCTGTATTTTTTTTCTGAAACTTAGCCGATGATGCCCTCTCTGAAGGCGTCGATGTATTCCAGGCAGTACTCGTCATTTTCAAGTAACGCGTCGGCCGCGTAGATCATGGCCATCATATCCCGGTTGGTGGGGTCCACGATGGCGCTGTCCATACCGGCCTCCATGGCCAGTACCATAAACGCCTGGTTCACGTACTTTCTTCCCGGCAGGCCAAAGGAAATATTGCTGAGGCCGCTGGTGATATGGATTTCCGGGTATTCGGACTTAATCTGACGGCAGCACTGGGCAAAGGTGGTCAAAGCGTCCTCACTGGTGGAAAGCGTGACCACCAGAGGGTCGATGTGCAGCCTGGACGGGGCGATGTGGTATTCCTCTGCCTTGTCCATGATGTTGTGAAAGACCTCCATACGGCGTCCGGTGGTGTCTGGAATGCCCCGGTCGTCGCAGAGAAGCGCCACACACTCCCAGTCGCTGTCCGCGATGACGGGAAAGACCGTGTCGATCTTATCGCCTTCCATGGACACTGAGTTGATGAGCCCCGGCCGGCTGCAGTATTTCATGCCCTCGATGCAGGCCCGGGGGCTGGGGCTGTCCACACAGACGGGGACCTCAGTCACTTCCTGAATAAGGCCGATCATCCATTTCAGGGTTTCGGCCTCCTTCGCCTCCGCCACCGAGGCGCAGCAGTCGATAAAGGTGGCGTTGGCCTCGGCCTGTATTCTGGCCCGGCGCCTGATTTCTTCCGCATCCTGTTTCTTGATGGCTTCTCCCACAGCGGGAATGGAACCATTGATTTTTTCTCCTATGATAATCATCCGTTTTCCTCTCTCTTTTCTAAAATTTAACTTTCCTTACTGACTAAGGCCGCACCGCCAAAGAGTACCAGCGCGCCCAGAATGGTGCCGATTCCCGGCATTTCCATAAACGGCGGGAACATCAGGATAATGACGATCCAGATGCCGTAGGTGATGTTGAGCACCTGGGCGGTTGCGACGCCGCTGTATTCCATGCTGTAGTACCAGGTGATGTAGGACACCCCACCCAGGCAGGAGCCGATAAACAGAATGATCCACACTGCGATCTTAGCGCCACCAAGCCCCGCGAAGGCCGGGATGGCCACGTTCATGTCAAAGGACTGTACCAGACTGAGCACATAACCGAAATTATTGGTCGCCGTTGAGATCACAATGATCAAAATCAGGTATAACAGCAGCAGGAAAGTTCTTCTCAGGGTGGTTGATACGGTTGAGGACACGTCCCCACGCATCATGTTATAGCCGAAACAGCCCTCCATGGCGTACCCGACCGCGCAGATAAAGGCGATGCCGTACACAAAGATCGGAACGCCCGCGCCGGACAGACCGTACATAACGCCGGTTCCCACAATACACAGGATAATGCCGAAAAATTTAAGCTTGGTCAGTTTTTCCTTGAACCAGACGGCTGCCACGATGGCCCCGATGGCCGGAAAAGCCGCCGATATGGTGCCCGCCACCGAGGTGGAGTAGCTGCTGGCGATGGAGTACGGAATGGCCCCCAGCAGCCCGGAAAACAGAGCTGCCGGTATAATGCCAAAGGAGCTTTTGCTGAATAAAATTTTCAGGTAATCCTTAAACTCGCCGATTTTTATCAGATAGCAGCATTCAAAGATCAGTCCGAAAACGCTGTCGCAGAGACCGATGACCAGCGCCGTGGTGATGATGAGAATCCAGCCCTGAAAGTTATCGACGGTTCCGGTACTTCCTGCGTACAGGTTTAAAACATTGTACAGAAGCACGGTGTAAAATCCCCAGGACAGCCCGGAGGCTACCCCGAACAGGATTCCCTTTTTCTTGTTCGCTGACATAATTTACCTCTCTTGGGGGATGGGGTTTAGCGTTCCTCCACCATCTTCATGTATTTTTTCATTTCGTCCTCGACGGCGGGATCGACCACCATTTCCGGCGCTTCGTCCAAAATTTTCTGAACGCGCTTGCTGGCCTGCTCGATGAGATCCGGGCTGCCGTTCTTTTCCCACTGTTCGTAGCTTTCCCAGTCCGAGACGGTGGGCTGCCAGTCATCGTGGCAGTAGTCCAGCGTGCTGTCATTGGTCATGAAATCGCCGCGGAAATCCGCCTCGTAGATTTCATCCAGTGCCAGGGTTTCCTCGGTGGTTTCCATCCCTTTCAGTATGTGCTGTACGCGGCCGATGAGTTCATCGTCGAGCACGGTTTTTTCAAAGGAGGTACACATCAGGTTTTCCAGGGTGCCCACGGACTGACTGGTCAGGGTAACCCCGGCCAGGGCGGTGAGGATAAAGCTCTGCATGGTTTCCATGCCGGCTTGGTAGTCGATGGCCTTTGAACTGGTGACACCGGTCTGGGCTCTGGCCGGCAGATGGTAATAGTCCTTATACATCTGGGTAGCGGCAATGAGCATGAGGGCGGTGTCCGGCGCGGCACATTCCCAGGAGGCGTATTTGAGGTTGCCGTAGGTTAAGGACGCGGACAGGATAACCGGCACTCCCGGTTTGATCAGCTGGGCGTAGACCAGTCCGGCCATCTGCTCGGCGTTCTGGAGCGCCACGGTCGAGTACAGAAATACCGGCGAGGTGATGCCAGACATGGGCGCAGACACAATGGATACCGGCTGGTTCCAGGCCGCGTAGACCTCAATGCCCTCGCAGGCAAACTCGGAATAGTACAGCGGTGAGTTCGGGCAGACCGCATGCCAGGTTACATAGTGGTCCTGACAGTAGCCCTCTTTCCCAAAGGCCACCTCGTACAGCCGCAGGTTTTCTTCCTTTTCGGCGATGGAATCCAGCTCCATGGGTGCCAGAAGCGGCTTGTCGCTGTGTTTAAAGGATTCGTACGTCATGTACATTCCTTTATAACGCTGGGGGACGTCGCTGGGGCTCATGGGCTGATAACCGGCAATGGGAATATTTTCACAGGCCTGGTATACCTTCTGCATATTGGCAAAATCCTTTAACAGAGGAGCGCGCCGTCCCTGCTTTAAATCGGAAACAAAAACCTCGCCCCCTGCCGGATGAACCGACAGCTGCGCGCCGCAGTTAACGCTTTTGGCGTCGTCCATTGCCTGGAGCTTAAAGGTTGAGGGGCATTGTTTAACAGAAGCCTCAACCAGCGCTCTCGGGAAAAACACAATCTCGCCTTCTACCTTGCAGCCGGCCTTTTTTAACAGGCTGCGCGCCTTTTCACTTTCAAAAATGACCCCTTTTTTCGCCAGGATCTCCATACTGGCTTCGTGTATGCGGTCCATTGCTGCCGGACTCAACACTTCAATTTTTGAATTCATCATGTTTATTACTCCTCCTGAATTTTTTGCTTTCTGAACGGCCCGTTCGTTTTCATGGCTCTATCATAGCCTGTTTTTTCTCTGCTGACAACGCGCAGGTTCTGACATTGGCATGCACTTTCCGTCAAAATCAAATTTTGATATACCCTTCAATTTTTTATGGTTCCGGGGCAAAAAACGAGGGCAAACCCTCCCAATAGCTTCAAAAATTTCCAGATCAATCAAATTTTGACATTCTGCACCGGGCGATTGTCATCACAAAAACTGCTGATTTCGTTTTCAAAAAAACTGTGCTATCCTGAAAACAGATCAGGACCGCCCGGTAAATGGCGCGGCCCAATAAATAAAAAGGGGAATACAAAAATGGTAGACGGAAAATTTATTGAAATGCAGACCGAAATTATGAAGAATTATCCACCGGCAAACGCACAGGCGCTGTTAAACATCTTTAACGCGGCCTCCGGCATGCAGGCGTACCTGGACGACGTCCTGGCAAAGACGCGGGAGTCCTATCTATACACACAGCTGCGGGACCTGGTGGAAAACGCCTATGACATCGGAAAGCTGGTGGAGGTGTATCAGATCTTCGGCGGATACATCAACACCTCGTTTGGTATCTATACCGAAAAGAACGGTGAGAAGCAGACCTGGTTTGTCAGAAAGTACAAAAACGGCAAGGAACTGGAATCCCTGCTCTTTGAACACAGCATGCTAAAGCACGCCAAGGAAAACGGCTTTACCTACGGCGCGATTCCGATTCCGGCAAAGGACGGAAAAACCTATCACGAGGTCACGGAAATCACCACCGAGGGCGAAACCAAAAGCTATTTTGCCGTTTTCAACTTTGTGGGCGGTAAGGCCCATTACGACTGGATTCCCAACTGGGCCAACGCGGGTGTGGCCGACCTTACTGTGACCTCGGCGGCAAAATCCCTGGCCGAGTTCCACAACTCGACCCGCGGCTTCGACCCTGAGGGGCGGCACGGGGATAATATCATGGACAATGAGGACATCACCGTCAACGAAATTATCCGCAAATTCCCGAAAACCCTGAAGGAATACCGCAAAAGCTACGCGGAGTCCGGCTTTGAAAATGTCTTTACAGAATACTACGACGCCAACTATGACTACTTTGCCAAAATGTGCGAATGCTCCGTGATCCCGGACGCCGACTACCAGACCATGGTGTCCAATGTGTGCCACTGCGACTTCCACCCAGGCAACTTTAAATACCTGGACAACGGTGAAGTCTGCGGCAGCTTTGACTACGATATGGCCAAAATCGACTCCCGTTTGTTTGAGCTGGGGCTGGCCATCCACTACTGCTTCTCCTCCTGGCTGTCTGACACTAACGGCATCATCAATCTGGAACGCGCCGCCCTGTTTGTTAAAACCTACGATGAGGAGCTGCGTAAAGCCGGCGGCATCGAGCCGCTGACCGATACCGAAAAGAAATATCTGTACGAGGTGACCGTACAGGGCGCGCTCTACGACCTAGGCTGGTGCAGCTCCGCCTGTGTCTACGACAGCACTCTGGACCCCTACGAGTACCTGTTCTACACCCAGCACTTTGTCGCCTGCCTGAAATGGCTGGAGGACAACGAGGACGCCTTCCGGAAGACCCTCGGCTGAAAGCAAAAAAATAAAAGGATAGCCGCACGTGGTGTGGCCGTCCTTTTTTTATTTAACCTTCTGTTTTCGCCAGCCGATACTGGCAGAGGCGTTTTCCCCGCTGAAAATGCTCGCCGCTGTCAATGGTCTCCTGAACGATTTCGATCAGGCCCATAACCCGCATCTCAACCGTCCATTCGCGCACCAGCTCTCTGAACTCGGTGGTATAGTCCTTTTCACAGGCCTCGATATAGTCTGCAATCTCATAATCCCAGAGCTTCTGAGTGTCCTCCAAACGCTCCAGGATCGCCGCCTTGGCGGGCGGCTCCACCGGCCTGCGCCGTCCGGGCCGGGTTCTTTTCCATCTGACGCTCACGGCCCCTTTCTGCCGCAGCAGGGGCAGGCCGTCCGAATTCGCGCAGTCCATATAGATGATGACAACGCCGATCAGGGACCCGGAGGCCGACAGGATGGTAAACCAGTCCGGATTGTTCCGATAGAAAACCATACTGAGCACCAACAGGATAAAACCGGACAGGTTGCTGACCGCCGGTCCCCTGCACGCGCCAATAAAGACAATGCTGCGGTACCAGTTGTTGTAATTGACCGCCAGAAAAACAGCGATCGCGGGGATCATCCACATGGTCTGGCCCTGGAAATACTGCTGAAAGGAGGACAGGAGCGGGCTGCCCGTAAAAACCAGCGCCAGACAGATCAAAAGCCACAGCAGGCTCTCAAAACAGAAGCGGATACACAGGCAGACGTCGGAGTCCGCCGTCTCACAGACCTTACCCACAATGGCGGCCTCCACGCCCCAGCCGATGCCGGCCGCCAGACCAAACAGGGACAGCAGCAGCGAGCCGCCGCTTTCGGCAAAAAGGTTCGGCAGGTAGACCAGGCCCGAGCATACCAGAATAACGCCAATGCCCAGGGCACACTGCCAGCTGATGATCTCCTTATACCATTTGCGGGCAATGACGGCTGTAAGCACCGGATAAAACAAAACCGCGATGGTGGAAAAGATCGTGTCGGAAAGCGCCAGGATATAGGTGCAGAAAGCCGCGATGCCCCCCATAACCGCGGCCAGAACCAGCTTTCCCACCACCGCCGGCGCGTGAAGCGTCCGGACAAATTCCCGGAACTTTCGCCGCAGCACCAGCCAGCCGCCGCTGATGAGGGTCACGATAAAGGTGGTGGAGGTGGCCAGCACCACGGGCAGCATGGTCATGGAATAGCTGTCTCCCTGATGGGCTTTCATCACCGAGGTGATCAGGATATAGGCCATCCCCCAGCATACGCCGCAAATGAGCGCGTACCGGAAACCCAGATTGCACCTTATAATATTCTGTTTATAGCCAATGAGGTGATCTTTTTTCATAATCGTCCTCCTTCTTACCTGTGACGGCTCTGCCGGTACTGGCCCGGGGTGGTGCCCTCAATCTTTTTAAAGGCGCGGGACAGCGTCAGGGCATTGTTGTACCCGATCTCCTCGGCAATGTCGGAAATGGTCCTGTCGCTTTCCTTTAAAAGCCGGCAGGCCTCCTGAATCCTGAGGCGCGACAGGTAATCGCTGAACCCGGTTCCCACTGCCTTTTTAAAGCTTCTGGAGAAATAGGAGGGGTTCATGTTAAATTCTTCGGCCACGGCCACAGCGTTGAGGTTACAGTCGCTGTAGTGGTCTTTCAGGTACTCGCTGACCCGCTGCATTTTACTGTCTGATGCGGACACCTGGCCGACGGCTGAATACTGGTTAATCTTTTCAAAAATGCTCTGGGACACAGCCTCCAGCTCAGGCAGGGATTTACATTCCAGCAGGAGCCGCTGGGCGTCCAGCTCGTCAAAAAATTCAACATTCATGGAGAGACGAACCTCTCCCAGGGCGTTGATCATGGAATTCAGCAGGCCGAACAGCCGAAACCGGGCCAGGTTCAGCGACGAGGCGCTGGTGATATAGTCATTTTTCAGAAGCTTATTAAAAATCTTTGAGGCCTCCTCGTAGTCCCCGGCATTGATGGCATTGATAAAATGGTGCTCGTATTTAAACCACAGCTGCTCATTCCCCCTGTAGGGCTTATCCGTCGCATAGTCCGAATAGAAAAGCACATGATCCGCGCTGCCGGTAAGGCGGGCCTTCTGCAAGGTCTCAACGGTTTGGAAATAGGCGGTCTTGCAGCCGGGTATGCCGCGGTTCACACTGCTCACACAGACCCACAGGTCATAACTGAAGCGGCTCCAGATGTTTTCACGCATGAGCTTGACCATCCGTTCAATCTCGACAGCGGACACGGTGGTGTCCAGCGACGCCACATCCGACAGGATAAAGAACGCTATCCGGCCGTCCACCTCGGTGCCGTAGCTCTGGTAAATGCGTTTCATGTAGGAGGAGAAGTTCTCCTTGATAAAGGCATAAATATACCGCAGCTTATCGTCCTCGATCTGGTCATCTTCTGTCACGATATCAAAGAGCACCAGAACAAACTCATTGTTGCGGATATCAAAGTCATAGTCCTCCATCAGCTGGTAGTGGACGGCTTCATTCTGAATGTGTCCCTTCAGCAGGCGGACCAGGAAGTTTTCAAACAAAATGTCCTGCTGCTGCTCGACCATGCTCTTATAGGTGTCGTATTCCTGATGAAACTGGTCAAACAGCTGAAAAATATGGCCCGCGGGATTTTGGGTTGCATAGTAGTCGTCCACGGGGGCGCTGGTGTTTTCATCCAGAATGCCCACAATGCGTGAGATGGCGATATAATAATTCTGCAGAATAAAGAAATTGAGAAAAAGGCCGATGATGATGGTGAGCACCGATATTTTAAGCAGGATTTCGTTAAAGGCGGCCTGACCCTCGGGCGGCAGCATCCCTCCGGCGTACCGGTAAATCAGAAAGGTAAAAAACAGAATGGACAGAATCCAGATCACAGAGGTTTTAAAAAACCAGCTCCATCCGGAGTTTTCGATCCCTTTTTTCTTATCATTCAACACATTTCCACCTCCTCATCCGTTTGATCCTAATTTAATATTATAGCATGCTGTTTACGAAAAGTAAAGGTTATCATTTTCGACAGCGCTCAATTTTAAACGACACAGCACCCTTTTCCGGCTTTCCTTTTCGGCAATTCACCGGTTTTTATGGCTTTTATCAAAAATGTAAAACACGGTCCATTTAAGAAAAGGCTTTCTTGCCAAAATAAAAAGCCAGCGTGCCGTTGTGCTACGGCGCGCTGGCTCCAAACGCTTATTGAACTTTTTCAACCCCAAAGGCGGCGTCGTGCCCGTTGAGGGTACAGCCTTCCAGATTGCCCTCGCCCTTTTTGATGGACTCGGCCAGGGTTTCTTTTTTGATGAAATCCGCGTAGGCCTCGATGGCGGCGCAGACTTCTGCGTCGGCCTGGTAGGTGATGTCGATGTGGTCGTTGACCTCGAAGCCGCTGTTTTTACGCAGCTGCTGGATACGGGACACACATTCGCGGGCGTACCCCTCGTTGATGAGGTCCTCGTTGAGCGTGGTATCCAGGATGATGAACTTATTGTTGGCGGTCTGCACGTTAAAGCCTTCCTTGGCGGAGATGCGGACATCCACAAAATCCTTGGTCAGCTCGATGGTTTCGCCTTCAATTTCTACCGGATAGACCTCGCCGGCATCCAGCTTCGCGACGACCTCAGCCGGGTTAACGCCGGCCAGGGCTTTCCCCAGCAGCTTGACATTTTTGCCCAGGATGGGGCCGGCCACCTTAAAGTTCGGCTTTAAGGTATAGTTCATGAAATCGCCCAGGTTATCCTCAAAATCAACCTTTTTGATGTTCAGTTCTTCCTCCATCAGCTTGGTCAGGTCACCCAGAGTATCTTTGTACTTGCCGTCGATGATGATCTCGGAAAGCGGCTGGCGCACCTTGATCTGCGCCTCCTCACGGGCGCTGCGGCCCAGGCTTACCAGGTCGCGGACCAGGTCCATGGGTTCTTCCACGGCATCGTCGATCAGGGCTTCGTTGACCGCCGGATAATCAGCCAGATGAACGGATTCAGCACCGGTCAGCTTGGTGTAGATTTCCTCACTGATGTAGGGCGCGAAGGGTGCCACCAGGCGGGCCAGTCCCTCCAGTACCTCGAAGGTCGTATTGTAGACGGCTTTCTTGTCCTCGGTCAGCTCACTGCTCCAGAAACGGCGGCGGTTACGGCGAATGTACCAGTTGGATAAATCCTCATTGACAAAGTTCTGGATCTTGCGGACCGCCTTGGTGAGATCGTAGATTTCCATCTCGCCGCGGACCTCCTGCACTAGGCGGTTGTATTTAGACAGGATCCAGCGGTCGATTTCCGGACGCTTATCGTAATCCACAAAGAAGGTTCTCGGGTCCACGTCGTCGGTGTTGGCATACAGGGTAAAAAAGTTGTAGGTGTTCTTCAGGGTGTTGAAGAATTTGCTCTGTACTTCCTTCAGGCCCTCGACGTCGAAACGGGTGGGCGTCCAGGCCGGGGATACGTAGAGCAGGTACCAGCGCAGGGCGTCGGCGCCGTACTGGTCAAACAACTCAAAGGGGTTGACCGTATTCCCTCTGGATTTGGACATTTTCTGGCCCTCAGCGTCGAGGATCAGGTCGTTGACCAGCACCTTTTTGTAGGGGGATTTCCCGGTGACAAAGGACGAAATGGCCAGCAGCGAGTAGAACCAGCCGCGGGTCTGGTCGATGCCCTCACAGATGAAATCAGCCGGGAACTGGCTTTCCCACAGCTCCTTGTTTTCAAAGGGGTAGTGATACTGGGCAAAGGGCATGGAACCAGAGTCAAACCAACAGTCGATCACATCCTTGACACGGGTCATGGGCTTGCCGCATTTTGGACAGCGCAGGTGAACGTCGTCCACATAGGGGCGGTGAAGCTCAATGTCCTCGCTGATGTCCTCAATGGCTTTTTCCGCCAGCTCTACCCTTGAGCCCACAGAGGCCAGCTCGCCGCAGTTTTCGTCGTCACAGCGCCAGATGGGCAGCGGTGTCCCCCAGTAGCGGCTTCTGGAGATGGCCCAGTCATTGAGGTTTTCGAGCCAGTTGCCAAAACGTTTTTCGCCCACAAATTCGGGATACCAGTCCACCCCGTTATTGTTTTCGATGAGGCGGTCCTTGATCTTGGTCATCTCGATGTACCAGCTCGGTTTTGCGTAGTACAGAAGCGGTGTCTTACAGCGCCAGCAGTGTGGATAGTTGTGAAGCACCTTTTCCTTTTTAAACAGCTTGCCGTTTTCCTTGAGCCAGGTGATGATCTCAATGTCCAGGCCTTCTTCCATGACAAAGCGGCCCTTCCACGGGGTTTCGGTATATTTCCCGTCCTCACCCACAGGCTGAAGCACGGGCAGGTTGTACTTGCGGCCAACCTGATAATCATCCTCCCCAAAAGCCGGGGCGATATGAACCACGCCGGTACCGTCCTCGGTGGTGACATAGTCGGCACAGGTAACAAAAAAGGCCTTTTTATTCGGCGGCACGGGCACAAAGTCCATAAGGCGTTCGTAGGGAATGTTTTCCAGCGCTTTCCCCTTCATTTCCTCGAGGACCTCATAGTCATCGCCGAGCAGCTTGGGCGCCAGCACCTTGGCGCAGATGTAGACCTCGCCCTTGCTCCTGGCCCGGATGTAATCCGCCTCCGGATTGACAGCCAGGGCCACATTGGCGGCCAGAGTCCACGGGGTGGTGGTCCAGACCAGAAAGTACTCGTCGGCGTCGGCGCGTTTGAAAGCCGCGACAACGGTATTGGTCTTGATTTCCTGGTAGCCCTGGGCGACCTCGTGGGACGCCAGGCCGGTACCGCAGCGCGGGCAGTAGGGCAGAATTTTATGTCCCTCGTAAATAAAGCCCTCGTTAAAGAACTTATTTAAAATCCACCAGACGGATTCGATGTAGTTGTTGTCCAGCGTGATGTAGGGGTTTTCCATGTCGATGAAGTAGCCCATGCGCTTGCTCATTTCACGCCATTGCTTTTCATAGCTGAAAACGGAATCCTTGCATTTTTTATTGAACTCGGCGATGCCGTAGGCTTCGATCTCCGGCTTGCTGCTGATGCCCAGCTGTTTTTCAACCTCGATCTCAACCGGTAGGCCGTGGGTATCCCAGCCGGCCTTACGCAGTACGCGGTACCCCTTCATGGTCTGGTACTTACAGACCGAGTCTTTAAGGGTACGGGCGATCACATGGTGGATCCCGGGCTTACCATTGGCGGTCGGCGGCCCCTCATAGAATACAAAGTTTTCCGCGTCGTCACGGTTTTTGATGGTTCTGTCTAAGATGTCCATCTCCTCCCAGTGACTGGCAATTTTATTTTCAGTCTCACTGACACTTGTGTTGGATAGGTTTTTAAATACTGCCATTTTCTCCTCCTGAATTTATATTTCAAAGGTCTGTCTTTATTGCATAAATGGAGCCTGAAGCCCGAAACAGCCGCGCTCTCTGGCCCATTAAAAAAAGCCCCGTCCCTGCCGCGCAGGGACGAAGCTGTAAAACTCCGCGGTACCACCCAAATTGACAGACTGCGCCTCTGGCGGGGTCTGCCCACTTTATTTAAGATAACGGTTTCCCGTGGTTTCCTAACCCGACGGCTCAGAAACCCAGCTCAAAGGTGATTTCCATGATCGTTGTTTTAATAATCTTTCAGCCCGCGGATTATCTCTCTGGAAAACGACGGGATCACAGCGTCCTCGTCATTGCCTTTCATATTCATACATGAAGTCTATTTTACCTAATTTTCTGAAGAAAATCAAGTCAATTCTTTAAAACCTGAAGAAAACTTGAGTTGTAAAATAAAACGCATAGAACAAATGAACTTTTTAAGGGGGTTTTTGCATGACACATGCGCAACGCTCCGAACTGATGGAGCTTGCAACAAAAGCTTTTCATTATAACTACGATCTGGGACGTGCTTCGGCTCTGGATAATGATCTATCTCTTTACAGCCAGTCTGACCCGGAATTTGATTTTATTAACTTTCTGTATAATGCGTTTGATGCTGAGGAGGAGAATAAAAAATGACAGAACAACAAAAAGACCAATTATTGTATTATATCAGCTCTTTAAGCGTTTCATCTTTCTTTTATGGTTTTGAGTGTGGTGCCGATAAATTTTCCCAAATTGATCATGATAAATTGTACCGACATGATTTAGACCAGTTATTGAGCTTTGTTAATTTGATTTATGAAGGTGACCCCCATGAGACGACTTAAAAAGGAAAAATCGCCGCCTTGTTTGACCTTAACTCTCGAGGAACTGAAAAAGCTCTATAACGATGCGGTCTTTCAGGAAGAATATAATGATATGCTTCCCTGGATTCATATCAGTACAGATGGAGATTGTATCATTATCTGTCAACCGCCTGTCTATCTCGGACAGAAAATTCACTATCATTATAATACAAAAGATAAATAAAAAACGAAAAAGGAGAAAACATTATGAATGATTATGTATTAGTGGGTATTCGACAAGTCGAATATGAAAGCAAGAAAACCGGAAAGACGGTAAAAGGCGCGAACGCCTACTTTATGAAGAAACAAAAAGATGTGGTCGGGTTTGCGACCCTTGATAAATGGTTATCCCAGAAATTTCTTGATGAGTTAGACTTCAATATCACCGATCTGGTGGATAAAGCCGTTCAGTTATTCTTTGATGAACGCGGCAATCTGGTTTCAATTCAAGCGTCCCAGAACGCCGCCATCTAACCATCATGACCGGAGATATCATTATCCAGTATGAACTTGTGATCGCTGGTTTGATCTTTGGTGGAATTCTCGCCATGATTGTGGCGATCGAATGGAGTCGGATACATTGAACCCCGAATTATTTATCTACTTTATTCAAGGCATGTTTATCGGTCTCGCTTTTGGGACTGGTGTATGGTTATTAAGCTTCGCTTTGCGTTCCCTCTGGGTTGCGCTGCGGACTTCAATAAAATAAGGACAGAAAGGAGAGCATTATGGCTGCTGAGACATCTACTGCGATCATCAAAATCTTTACAGACGCGGCCCTACAGATCGGGGATATGCTTATTCCCATCATGACGGCTGGTGTTGTAATTGCAATCGGGATTCTTGCCTTTAACGTGGGCAAGCGCTTACTGAGCACCTCTGTCAACTAGACACAAGCCCGACAGGGTATAGCCTTTATCATCTTTGCTGATCATCTTTTGCCCTGTTAGGCTCCCCCTTATTTAAGCCTGTCGGCCTTCCTGTTTAGGTTGGTGGACGGGCTTTCTTATTACACGTGGAAAGGTAGCTTAAGTGGTAAAGTCTGACGCGCGTATAACAACAATGAATACAGGGATTGTCGGTTCGAATCCGGCCCTTTCCGTTTAATTTAGCCAATTGGTTTTTATTATAAAATAATTATTCCAATAATGAGAAGAATATTTAAAGCAAAGCATATATTTGACAATTTATTATTTTTGTTTTGTTTATCTTTTCGTTTTGAATAAAAATAAAAGATACCATCTAAAACCATGATTATTATACATATCCAAAATTTTGTAAGATTATTCATAATATAAACTCCTTTTTGTTTATATTATCACGTTTTTGAGAGGTAATCAATGATGAAAATTAATCAGAATATAATATTGAAAGCATTAGTCTTTCTTTTATGTCTTAACCTTGCTATTATGCCTATCTTTCAATATAAAACAGTTAAAGCAAGCACCTTTGATAAAGTTAAAGCCTTTACCTATGCTACTGTAGAAATATTGATGGGGCTTCAGGCGGTCGGCTTCATCTCCGACACCACCCTAACCCCCGAAAACCTAACCAATATCTACAACAAAGCTGACGAATACCTACACGAAAACTTTGGCACTGAACTGGAATACGCCGAAGCCCTCCGCCAGGTCGATCAGCTCGGCCTTGACATTGCCTCCGGTCAAATTTTTGTCCCCGGCAATTACAGCGGTAAGCTGTGGTATTCGTTTTTGAATGCGGTGAAAGATGTGGTATGGCCTTATAAAGGAAGTTCAGAATATGACGGACAATATTATCTTGGTACGGCTTTTGGCTTTGATGTTTTTTCAACATCAGAAAATACACCTTCCGACTTTTATCCTTACTCATATTCGAGCTATGCTGTTTATATTAAAAGTGAGTATTCGGGAAATGAAAACATTACTATATCTGCTGTACCCTGTGATCGTTCTTATGGTGGTCGTGGAATGATTCTTTCTGTTGGCTCTGCAGGTTCTTCGGCGGATGTACCTATTTATAACTATACTAAAGTTGGTGAAGATCGTAAAAACTGGATATACTACGGGCAACCTTCCATGTCTGAATATGCTGCAATGCTTTCTTTTATCGGGCCATCGATTAACTTTTTTATTAAAGATTCTACTTTGACTAAAGGTGCTATGAAAGTTCCCAATATGACCGCCAAAACCGCCAACAAAGTAAAACTTCCCACCCGCCTGCCCCAAACGGTCATCAACAACATAAATAATTACATCGACAATTCGACCGAGAACTTAATCATCGCTCCCACCGCCGATGAGCTCCCCACCCTCCCGGAGAACTACAACCCTGTCACCGATGACCCGCCCGATCTCCCCGGTTACGAAGACGTCACCCCCGATCAGGAACCCACACCAACACCGACCCCAGAGCCCACACCCGAACCGACCCCCACGCCAACGGCTCCCGAATACGATGGCTCCCATTGGGTCAATCCTATCGGTGAGTTTATTGCCGGCCTTTTGGAATTTTTAAAGTCCGCTTTTATCCCCACCATGAGCATTGATACCAGCCCGCTGACTGATGCCAACTTTGACATGGCCAACAAGTTCCCGTTCAGCCTGCCGAATACCTTTAAAACCCTTTTAATGACCGTCAACGCCCCGGGAAAAACTCCGGTCTTTGATATGACCTTTGACATGACCAAGCTCGGCTTTGAAGCCCCCATTGTCTGGCATATTGACTTACATGAGTGGGACACTGGCGCCGAGATCGCCAAAACGTCTCTGTATATTATTTTCCTGCTCGGCCTGATTCTGATGACCAAAAAACTTTTTGTAAAGTAGGTGAGTTCCCTTGATTGCAGACCTTTTTATCATGGTGATTAACTTTCTAATCTGGCTGATCGGCTCCGTTTTTGGCGGCATCATCGCCATTTTACCCGAAGACCCCATTGCCGCCGAAGCCATTGACTTATCCCTGCCACTAGAGTTTATTGAATATATGAACTGGATCTTTCCCTTTGGTTTAATCCTGACCACCATTAATATCTGGATTGCCGCCATTATCGGTTACTTCCTGTTGTCCATTATCCTGCGTGTTTTTAAAATTGTTGATTAGAGAGGTGAAAAAATGTTCCATATTCCCCAAGCTCACTATGTTCCAATGGATCCCAATGTAAGCGCGGACACCGCTTCCCGTCTTGCACAACTTGAATCGGCCTTTGATTCTGCGTTTGCTATTTTCCCATACTTTGTAGTCTGTGGTTTGATACTGCTGACGGTGGTTCTGGTTTTAACATTCCTTCCTAGAAAGTCGAGGTTTTGACGATGATTAAATTCTACACCGGTACCCCCGGTTCCGGAAAGTCCCTGCACTCCATCAAGTTAATCGTGCACTATCTGCAGGCCGGAAAAAACGTGATTGCCAACTTCCCGTTAAAAGTAAAAGACGTACCCGACATGAAAGGCCGGTATTTCTACATTCCGAACGATGATTTGACCGTGGCCTATCTGCGCACCTTTGCCCGCATGTTTCATGAGGAAGAAATGGAAGACCAGACCCTTTTAATTGTCGATGAAGCTTCTGTGAAATTTAACGCCCGCACCTTTAACGCGGCCGACCGTTTAGAGTTCTGCGGCTTCTTCGCCCAGCACCGCAAATACGGTTATGAGGTCGTGATCATTTCCCAGACCCTCAAGCAAGTCGACCGGCAGATAAGAGACCTCTGTGAAATTGAAGTCGTTCACCGTAAATTGAATAACTATTCCCTGTGGCGGCTCCTGCCGTTCCCGCTGTTCGTGGCCATTGAGCGGAACATTACCGTCAAGCAGAAGAACGGCAGTGAGATGTTCTTATACAATCGCAAAATTGGTCTGCTCTATGATACTTTCTATGACTTCACCCATCGAGAAGACGATACGGTAAAAGAAGCCGTCAAACAAGCCGTTTTAGCTTCTGAAATTAGACTGGAAGAACCAGACGCATTGTGTCCAATAGATTCAGACCTTCTACCGCCCGTTCAAGTCAACACGGAAATGGTCGCGGTCTGCGATGGGGGTTCTGCTAGCGGTGGGGAATCTTTAGGGGGACCCGCCGCGGCTGAGCCGCCCGCAGACCCCGACTTTTCCAGTCGTGTCCATGAACTTTTTGAGGAGGACGAAGACGACGAAATTCAGCAGAAACACTCATTTTTGAGTAAATATAAATTCAATAATTAATAAAATTATTCGTTTTATTAAAAGTACAATATGTCAAAATATGCACGAAATGCCCCGTATCCGCGTTTTTACGCTTCGCCTTATCCCAACACCTTTCAGAACGCATCAATAAAACGCAAAAAACGCAACATTAATACAATCTAAAAACAGGGGTATTCCTGCCAATCTAAACGCCGCCAGGCGTAACCACTGTTCGCGGAAAAACCGGACAAGGGCAACCTTTGATGTCTGCGGGCTGTTATTTTTGCGCCCAAAATCCGAACCGGACTGCGCGCCCTAATTACCAAAAGAAAGCGAGATTTAAAAATGAACTATGTGTTATTAATGCGGTTGCTTGTATCTTGTTTCATGACCGGCTTTTTGACTTTTATGTTTATGTTCCCATTGGCCCTGGGCCGTGAGAATAATTCTGTCCCAGAAAAGGTGATGAGAATTGCTTTTGTTTTGATGATGTGTCTTGCATTTTTGTTGGCTTTGCTTTTTATCTGGCTACCGGATTTTCGCAGCGCCATTGAATATATTTAAAAATTGAGGTGTGCTAAGGTTAGTATTACCCTTAGCACACTTCTGTGACCTGTGACAAACAACCATCAAACGGCCAATTTTAGCCGTTTTTAAAAAGTCGCAACCTTTGTGACAAGTGTGACATGTGCCAAAAGCATGTGACAAAAGGGGGAAATTATGAAAGATACACGTACACGCAAATGGCAGATTACCATCAACAACCCACTGGAAAAGGGTTTTACCCATGATTTCATCAAGGCTCAGCTTGAAAAGTTCAAGTCCTGCGTCTATTGGTGCATGAGTGACGAAGTCGGCGAACAGGAAACCTTTCACACCCATGTTTACATGGCCTGTTCCAACGCGGTTCGCTTCTCCACGGTTAAGAACCGTTTTGAGGGAGCCCATTTTGAGATGGCTAAGGGCACCAGCCAACAAAACCGGGATTATGTTTACAAGGAAGGCAAATGGGCCCATACCTCAAAAGAAGAAACCAACATCAAGGAAAGTCACGAAGAGTGGGGTGAAATGCCCATGGAAAGACAGGGCCAGCGTAACGATATGGCCGATCTCTATGACATGATCAAACAGGGTTACAGCGATTTTGAGATCATGGAAGAAAGCCCCGCTTTCCTTATGAACATTGACAAGATCGAAAAAGCAAGGCAGATCATCACCAGTGAAAAATACAAAAACACCTTCCGGGAACTGGACGTTACCTACATCTACGGAAAGACCGGCTCCGGTAAAACCCGTTCCGTCATGGAAAAATACGGCTATCCGAACGTCTTCCGGATCACCGATTACCAGCACCCCTTTGACAACTACCACAGCCAAGATGTCGTGATCTTTGAAGAGTTTCGGAGCAGTTTAAAGATACAGGACATGCTCAACTATCTGGACGGCTACCCGCTTGAACTGCCCTGCCGCTACGCCAATAAATACGCCTGCTATACCAAGGTCTATATCATCACGAATATTCCTTTCGAGGAGCAGTACGACAACATCCAGCATGTCAGCCCGGAGACCTTCAACGCCTTCAAGCGCCGGATACACAAAATATTGCATTACAAAGACAAGAACAAAATCGAAAAAGAAGATTACTTTGACCAATTGAGTTTGTTATAGATAAAAAATTAAATTTTAAGGAGTTTTTATTATGAAAGTTAGTTGGTTTAGCACGGGAGTAAGCTCTTTTGTTGCTTGCTACCTCACAAAAGATTTAGATAAGATTATGTATTGCCATATTGAGAATCAACACCCGGATAGTCTACGTTTTTTAACAGATTGCGAGAAAGTGTTAGGTAAAGAAATCGAGATTCTCCAAAGTCGTTACAAAAACGTTCAAAATGTGATTGAACAGTTTAGATATGTGAACGGCCCATATGGAGCAAAGTGCACAGAGGTACTTAAAAAAAGAGTACGTAAAGACTGGGAAAGGCAGCAGAATGAGCCGATAACATATGTGTGGGGATACGATATTTCAGAAAAATACAGAGCGGAAAGGCTGGTAGAATCTATGCCGGAATTTAAGCACGAGTTTCCGCTAATCGAGCACGGGTTAAGCAAGAGCGATTGTCATGGTATTTGCTCGAAACTTGGTATAAAACGTCCGAAAATGTACGACCTCGGTTATCCGAACAATAATTGTATCGGCTGCGTGAAGGGAGGTATGTGGTATTGGAATAAAATCAGAAAGGATTTTCCAGATGTATTTGAGAGGATGGCAAAATTAGAAAGAGAAATCGGGCATAGCTGTATAAAAGGGACGTTTTTAGACGAATTAGACCCAAATCGGGGCAGAAAAAGCAAAGAGATCATGCAAGACTGCGGTATTGCGTGTGAATTGGCTATGATCTAGATATAAATACTAAATATTAGTAAGAAGTCGTTTTATGGTAAAATATTTCTTGTTGTTTTGCAGGGGGTAAGGATCATGGGAAAGCATTTGTCAGAGCGTGAACGGTATAAAATTGAAAATTGGTTGGAAGAAAAGGTAAGTAAAGCCGATATCGCCCGTAAGCTGGGTAAGTCTTATTCGGCCATTTGTCGTGAGATTAAACGGGGAACGCTTAAACAAATTGCTAAAGGAAATTATCGGGATATCTTTGTTTATAAAGCCGACTATGCGCAGTTAAAGCACCTTGAAGCCTGTGAAGCTAAAGGTCGCAGACGTACCTTTGAACAATCCTCTGAAACGAAAACCGTCTTAATCCGTTTACTGAAAAAAGGTTATTCACCAGAAGCTGCGGCTTATCTCCTGAAGCGTGATTATCACGTTCAGATCAGCTATAAAACGATTTATAACGCGGTTACGCATAAAGACTTAGATGGCCTTAAAATGTCGGATTTACCCTATCATAAACGCAAAAAAACCGTCTATCAAAGACAGCCAAAGAAAGTAGCCGTTAACCGCCGTCCCATTACAGAACGTCCCGAACATATTAATAACCGTGATGAATTTGGTCACTGGGAAATGGATTGCATTTTATCCGGCCAGTGTACCACTTCAACGGCGGCTTTACTCGTCATTACGGAACGCTTAACCCGTTACTCCTATGTCTATAAAATGCCTAATAAAAAACAGGAAAGCGTCAAGGCCTGTCTCGATGATCTGGAGCAGACCTTTCATCATGCTTTCCCACTGGTTTTTAAATCCATTACCATGGACAATGGCACAGAATTTATCAATCAATCTTTGATCGAGGGTTCCATATTTAATGAGGATTTTAAACGCACCGTCGCTTATTACTGCCATGCTTACTCTGCTTTTGAGCGTGGCAGTAATGAAAACTATAATCGCTTTATCCGGCGTTTCATTCCCAAAGGAGCCAACATTGTAAAAATAAGCAAAGCTACTATTAAAGAGATTACCGATTTTATCAATAATTACCCGCGGAAAATGTTTGGATTTCAAAGCTCTAGCTATTGTCTTAAGAACGCCCTTTCGGATTTAAAGTTATTGTGATTTATTTCGCGTTTTGACTTGCAATTCAGCAAAACCTGAAGAAAATGGTTTATATTTTAAAGAAAATCGTTTATAATGGACTATACGGAATCATTAATAGTATTTTAGAAAGATGAATGAAGGTGACTCAACATGAACACGAAAAAAAAGGTACTTCTCGGCGTTTTAGCAGTGATTGTCATCATCGTGGGCGTCATGTTTTTTGTGCCGATGTTAAGCGGCTCAAATGACAGCGCTAAGACGACACCGACCAGCGCACCGTCGGTCGCAGACAACACACCAACCGCCACGCCGGCGCCAACTGTCGACAACAGCGCAAGCTCTGATGGCTTACAGACGCCGCCGGAAATGCAGGAGGTCATCGACGCGAACCAGGCCGACCTCTACAATAACGAGGACGGGCAGCTTGCTCAGTCTTACCCCAGCAACCTGCTGCCCCTTTATAAGGTGAGCGGTGTGGGCGACTCCCACGACATCACCACCAACAACGGCAACCCGGGCTGGACAGCGGTTTACGGCTCCACCGCCGACACGGCTGAGCTCGCTCAGTTCTACTCTGAGCTCATGGCCTCGGCCGAAAACTTTAACGCTGCCGAAAGCGACGCCTCCACCACAGTGACCGGCAACGTGGATGGCTGCGACATCAGTGTGACCATCAGCCCCAACAACCCACAGCGCACCGGTCTCGACTATGCGAGCAGCGTGAGCATCTTTATTGAAAAGGTACAGTAAGCATCGTAGCCTTAGGGACCAGAATCCGCGTGATTTTGGTCCTTTTTGGTCCTTTTCATTCTCTGCCGGTGTGCTATAATGGAAACACTATTTGATTTTCGGAGGTTTAAAGTGAATATCACGACCAAAAAAGTATGCTATACGGCCCTGCTCATGGCTGTTACCTTTATCATGATCTCAGTGGTTAAAATCCCCATCCCCAACGGCTATATCCATCTGGGGGACGCGGCGGTCTTTCTGTGCGGGTTTATTCTGGGACCGGTTTACGGCACCATCGCGGCCGCTCTGGGCGCGGGCGCAGCCGACTACTTTGCGGGCTTCGGGGCCTATATCATTCCCACCATGCTGGCCAAGGGCGTGATGGCCTGCCTGACGGGCTATTTTCTGCGGGGAAACCCGGGCCGCAGAAAAGAAATCGGCGTGATGGCCGTGGCCGGTGTGATCATGACCCTGATCTACTATGTGTCGGAAATCCTGCTGTACGGCAGCTTTGTCTCACCGCTGGTCAACATTCCTTTCAACGCTCTGCAGGCCCTTGTGGGCATTGTTATCTCCATGCTGCTGTTCCGGCCGCTCACTCCGTTCCGCATCGAGTCCTGAGCACAAAACTTAAAAGAATTTACGCTTTTTAATCGAATTGTGATATAATATAAATTACAATTCGATTTTTTTATGATTAACTTTAATGGAGAGAACAATGAAAAAACTATTCACAGCACTTTTGTCATTTGCTCTGATTTTTAATTTTACCGTGTCAACGGTCTGCGCAACGGCTTACAAGGCGGGCGCCGTCTCTGTTATGACCAGCACCCGTGATCCGGACGACGGCAGCGGCGGTAATGAAACGCCCACCGAGCCGGAAACCCCTACGGAACCCGAGACGCCCACCGAACCGGAGACACCCACCGAGCCCGAAACACCCACTCAGCCTGAGACTCCAACAGAACCGGAAGCCCCTGTCGCGCCTCCTTCAGATGAAAATAACGACGGCGACGATGGCGGCGGTGACTACTACGACAGCGATGACGACAATTACTACACCCCGTCTTACAATCCTTCCTACGACGACAGCGACGACTATGTGCCCACAGAATCCACAACCGTCGATACCACGGTGGAAGAGCAGGTGCAGGAGGTTCAGCAGGTCGAGGGGGATTACCCGGTCACGCTGACCGTCAAGGAAACCACCATTGACGTGAACCTGCCGGCCAACGCTTACACGGCCACCACTAATCAGAACGCGGTAACGGTAGAGTTTAACAACGATGCCCTGAACGCGGCCATTACCGCCGGAACGGCTAAGCTGACCGAAAAACAGCAGTCTGGCGCGTCGGCACTCACGAAGCTGGTCCTCAAGGCCCAGGCCATTGACACCACCAAGCTGACCGATCCGTCGGTCACGCTCCGGATCCCGGCAACAGCCCTCAAAAATATGCAGACAGCCAAAATCACCTTAAATGTTCCCATCAACAAGGATTCCATTGCGGTTTCCCCCTCTCTTTTAAAAACCGATGACCTGAACAAGCTGGCCGACGGCGATAAACTGGTCCTTGGGCTTAAAAAGGGCCCGACGCTCTCAAGCAGCAGCTATAAGCTGTCTGAAACCAAGCTGACGCCTGTGACCACGCCCTTTACGCTGGAAGCCTCGACGCTGAAAGCCACCGGGGCCCTGTCCGCGCTCTCGAGCTTTGAGAAGCCGCTGGAAATGAACCTGGCCCTGACCGACGATGAGGCCTCAAAGCTCCAGTCCGAAGCCCAGTTTACCGTTACCCGGTACAACAGCTCCGGTGACAGTATTGAACCGGTTGTCACCACCTACCACAACGATACCAAAGTGGCTACCTTTACGGCCAGCGCACCGGGCGATTACGTGGTCATGTTGAAAACAACGGATAAAGGCATTAACCCACTGTTCATCGCAGTTCCGATCGTCATTGTGCTGATCGGCGGCGGTGTCTTTGCCTTCTTTAAGCTGCGAAATCGACGCAGCCGCAACATTTTTGGGGATTATGATGATTAATCCTTGCTCTGGACCCTGTTATCCGATATAATGAAAGCAGCTTAGGAAGGGAGCGGTCAGTCTATGAAAGTCAGGAAAATCATTGCCCCATTGGTCATTGGGCTGTTGCTGATCTTATACTTTGTGGGATTTATCATTGTCTGCTTTATCATTGATGTCCCTTTGATTGTCAAGATTTTGTGCAGTATCCTGCCACTGGCGCTGGCCGGTGTTTCCCTCCATGTTTTGATCCAGAGAATCGATGAGATAAGGAGCGGAGAAGAAGATGATCTTAGTCAATACTGATTACATCAGCGGTAAAGAATTTGAAATGCTAGGCCTGGTCAAGGGCTCAACCATCCAGTCCAAAAATATCGGACGGGATATCAGCCAGGGGTTTAAAACCATTGTGGGCGGCGAGCTCAAGGCTTATAACGAAATGATGAACGACGCCCGGGCACTGGCCACCAAGCGTATGGTGCAGGAAGCCGAAGGCCTTGGCGCCGACGCGGTGGTCAATATCCGTTACGCCTCCTCTGCCATTATGCAGGGGGCCGCAGAGGTCATTGCCTATGGCACAGCGGTAAAATTTGTGTAAAAAAAAGCACCCGAAACCTCTCGGGTGCTTTTTTAGCGGCCGGACACCTATATCTGGCGCACGACAATAATGCCTTCGCTGTTTTCGTAATAGCTTTTGCCAGGTTCCAGGCGCATACATTCCATATATTCCCTGGCGTTTTCACGGATGCTGTCGATCTCGGCGTCGGTAAGCGGACGGATGACCTTGGCCGGACTTCCCATCACCAGCGAGTTCGGCGAGATGACCTTGTTCTGGGTGACCAGGGAGCCTGCACCGATGATGGTATTTTCACCGATGACTGCGCCGTTTAGGATGGTGGAGCCCATACCGACCAGCACGTTGTTTTCAATGGTGCAGCCGTGAACCGTACAATTGTGCCCGATGGTGACCCCGTCGCCAATTTTAACGCAGTAGCCGCCCGGCGCCACGTGCACCACGGAGCCGTCCTGCACGTTGCTGCGCTCACCAATGGTGATGCTGTCCATATCCCCTCTCAGTACCGCCTGGTACCAGATGCTGCTATAATCGCCGATGCGTACCTTGCCCAGTACATCCGCGCTCTTTGCGATAAAAATATTTTTTCCTGACATCGAATCCTCCATCGTAAATGGTTTTTAGTTGCTGGTTTCATTTTATACCCTTACGCGGCATTTGTAAACCGCTCACAAAATGTTGCACAAGGAACGCAAAAAAACACTTTTTTCCGGACACCGCCATTCGATTTATAACCTGAAAAAGTCCGAAGCTAAAGTAAGCTTCGGACTTTTAATTTTATCGAAACGCCGATTAACGGGTTGCCATTTCTTTCTTAACTGCTTCTGTGAACAGTGGTAAGATTTTGAAGACATCACCGACAACGCCGAAATCTGCTACGTTAAAGATCGGAGCGGTTTCGTCTTTGTTGATGGCGATGATGACATCGGATTCTTCCATACCAGCTAAATGCTGGATTGCGCCGGAGATACCGCAGGCAATGTACAGGTTCGGACGAACGGTTTTACCGGTCTGACCAACCTGACGGTCTTTTTCAACCCAGCCAGCGTCTACACAGGCTCTTGAGGAGGAGATGGTTCCGCCTAAAGCGTCTGCCAGGTCTTCGAGCAGTTTGAAGTTTTCCGGAGATGCCATACCACGGCCGCCGGATACAAGGATTTTAGCGTCCTGGATATCCATTTTTTCGGCTACGGTTTTAACAATTTCCATAACTTCTACGTTCATGTGATCGCTTAAGCCGGCAATTTCTTCTTTGATAACTTCGCATTCAGCTGCGTCGTCGGTTGGCAGCTTCTGCATAACGCCAGGACGTACGGTAGACATCTGCGGACGGTGTTCCGGACACAGGATGGTCGCCATGATGTTGCCGCCGAAAGCCGGACGGGTCATCATTAAGCCCTTGTCTTCTGGGTTAATTTCCAGTTTTGTACAGTCAGCGGTTAAACCGGTATGAACACGTGCGGATACACGCGGCGCCATATCACGGCCAATAGCGGTTGCACCAAACAGAACAACTTCTGGTTTATATTTATTAATAACTTCTGTAAAAGCATGTACATACGGTTCGGTTGTATATACTTCTAAAGCAGGATCATCAACCATGATGACTTTGTCTGCACCATGACGGGCTAATTCTTTGCCCATTGCGTCAATTTTAGAACCTAAAACAACAGCAGTAACTTCTGTATCTAAATCATTGGCTAATTCTTTGCCTTTACCAATCAGTTCGAAAGAAACAGGAGTAATAACGTTATCTACCTGCTGTACAAAGACGAAAACACCTTTATAATCTTGTAAACTCATCTATGTTCACCACTTTCCATTAAATAATGAATTTTTCTTTCAATTTTTCCAGTAAGAAATCAGCAGATTCCTGTGGATCTAATTGAACAACAGTTCCGGCCGCTTTTAAAGCTTTCGGGAAGGATTTGAATACGCGTGTCGGGGATCCCTTTAAACCGATGTTAGTGGTATCCACTTCGATGTTTTCCAGGGTCCAGACCTTTACTTCATTTGATCTGTAAGCGTCAAAGATTCCACCAGGAGTCATATAACGCGGTGTATTCATTTCGCCTAAAGCGGTAACTAAGCAAGGCATCTGTACTTTAATGGTATGGTATCTGTCTTCATACTGACGTTTTACGATAACAGAGTCGCCTTCCACTTTAATGTCTTCAGCGTAGCTGATATTTGGAATGTTTAAATGTTCAGCGATCTGAGGACCAACCTGAGCGGTATCACCGTCGATTGCCTGACGGCCGGTAATGATCAGGTCGTAGTCTAACATTTTAACAGCTGCAGCGATGGTGGTAGAAGTTGCCCAGGTATCGGCGCCGCCGAAAGCTCTGTCGGTTACTAAAATCGCTTCATCTGCGCCCATAGCCAGCGCTTCACGAAGAACGTCGTCTGCCTGTGGTGGTCCCATGGAAACAACGGTAATGTGCGCGCCGGTAGCGTCTTTCAGCTCTAATGCGGCTTCCAGACCAGCTTTATCATCAGGGTTCATAATACTTGGAACGCCATCTCTAATTAATGTACCTGTTACTGGATCAAGTTTTACTTCATTTGTATCAGGAACTTGTTTTACACAAACTACAATATTCACCTAAATTTCCTCCTTTTGAACTTCCTATTTCAGAACGTTGCCAGATATAACCATACGTTGTACCTCGCTTGTTCCTTCATAAATTTCGGTAATCTTAGCATCACGCATCATACGTTCAACTGGATAGTCTCTGGTGTAACCATAACCACCAAGTAACTGTACACATTCTGTGGTAACAGCCATAGCGGTTTCAGCTGCGAACAACTTAGCGGTTGCTGCTTCGACAGAGAATACTTTCTGGGTATCTTTAGCGATGGCTGCTTTGTAAACCAGGTTACGGGCAGCTTCGATACGCGCGTACATATCGGCTAATTTGAACTGTGTATTCTGGAATTTGGCGATGGAGCGGCCAAACTGTTTTCTTTCTTTAACATAGGCCACGGTTTCGTCGAAAGCGCCCTGTGCCAGACCTAAAGCCTGAGCTGCGATCCCGATACGGCCGCCGTCCAGTGTCTGCATTGCGATGCCAAAGCCCTTACCTTCTTTGCCAAGAAGATTTTCTTTTGGAACGATGCAGTCTTCAAAGATTAATTCGGTTGTGGAAGAACCACGGATACCCATTTTCTTTTCTTTTGTACCGATTGAGAAGCCAGGATAGTCTTTTTCTACGATGAATGCAGAAATACCCTTGGTGCCTTTGCTCTTGTCGGTCATGGCGAAGATGATGTAAACATCGGCTTTACCACCGTTGGTGATAAAGATCTTTGTACCGTTTAATACATAGTGGTCGCCTTCTAAAACAGCTTTTGTCTGCTGTCCGGAAGCATCGGTACCAGCACCTGGTTCAGTTAAACCGAAAGCGCCTAATAATTCACCGCTTGCTAAACGCGGAATATATTTGGCTTTCTGGTCTGGTGTACCGAATTTACGGATAGGGTCCATCCCTAAAGAGGTGTGTGCTGAAAGGATAACGCCTGTGGTACCACAAACGCGGGATAATTCTTCAACAGCCAGGATGTAGGCTAAAGTGTCACAGCCCTGTCCGCCGTCTTCTTTGGCAATCGGGATACCCATAAAGCCGTTTTTAACCATTTTATCAACGGTTTCCTGTGGGAAGCGTTCTTCTTCGTCAATTTCCTGGGCGATTGGTTTTGCTTCATTTTCTGCAAACTCTCTGTAGAGTGTGCGCAACATTTGATGTTCCTTACTCAGATTGAAGTCCATACTGTTCCTCCTAAATATATTTGTCACACAAGCTTATTTTGTGTAATCAAAGAATCCTTTTCCTGTTTTCATACCTAAAACGCCTGCGCGTACCATTTTGCGAAGCAGCGGCGCCGGAGCGTATTTGTCAGAGCCAGTTTCAGCCTGTAATACTTCCATGATGGCCAGAACAACGTCCAGACCGATTAAGTCGCCTAATGCCAGTGGTCCCATTGGGTGGTTTGCGCCTAATTTCATCGCGGTGTCAATATCAGAAGCAGAAGCAGTACCTGCAGCATAAACTTCGATGCCTTCGTTGATCATTGGAACTAAGATTCTGTTTACAACGAAACCAGCCGCTTCGTTAACCTGTACCGGTGTCTTACCGATATCAGTAGCAATCTTTTTAATGGTATCAACGGTTTCCTGAGAAGTGTGGTAGCCAGCAATGACTTCAACCAGTTTCATAGCCGGAACCGGGTTAAAGAAGTGCATGCCAATAACCGGACGGTCAACGCCCTGAGACATTTCTGTTAAAGATAAAGAAGAAGTGTTGGAAGCGAAAATACATTCTGGTTTACAGATTTCCTGTAACGCCTGGAATAATTCATGTTTCATTTCCATCTGTTCTAAGACAGCTTCAACAACCAGGTCGCAATCCGCAACGGCTTCTCTTAAGCCTGTTGTGATTTTTGCTAAGGTTGCGTCCATTTTAGCCTGATCGATACGGCCCTTAGCAACCTGTTTTGCTAATGCTTTTTCGATTTTAGCTTTACCACCATCGGCAAATTCCTGTTTGATATCACAAAGTACCACTTCATAACCGTCGGTAGAAGCGAAAACCTGAGCAATACCAGATCCCATTGTACCGGCACCAATAACGCCAACTTTCATTTTAAGTCCTCCTAGATAAATTAAAAACTTTTTTTATATTCTTGTATATACAAATTTGTATATACAGGCCAAAAGCCCAAACTCAAGGGTATTTTTACAGAAAAATACCCTTGAGTTGAAAATCATATTAAATTACAGGCTTAACGATTCTGGAAAGGTTCGTGTTTACGTTTTTCCAGGAAAGCCGCCATGCCTTCTTTTTGATCGGCTGATTCAAAGCATCCGCCAAACTGTTTTGCTTCAAAGGCAATCGCATCGTCCATGCCCATTTCAAGGCCATCGTTGATGGCTTTTTTGGTGTTGCGGACAGCGATTGGAGCGTTGTTAGCAATTTTACCTGCTAATTTCAGCGCTGCTGGCATCAGTTCGTCTGCCGGATAAACAGCATTAACCAGTCCCCAGCTCAAAGCGTCAGCCGCTTTGATGTTGGTGCAGGCGTACAGCATTTCCTTTGCTTTACCGGTCGGGATCAGGCGTGCAAGACGCTGTGTGCCGCCGAAACCAGCGGTGATGCCCAAGCCGACTTCCGGCTGGCCAAAGGTTGCGTTTTCAGAAGCCAGACGAATGTCACAGGACATAGACAGTTCGCAGCCGCCGCCAAGGGCAAAACCGTTAACCGCAGCGATCACCGGGATCGGTAAGGTTTCGATCTTTCTGAAAATATCGTTGCCTTTTTTACCGAAGGCTTCGCCTTCAGCCTGAGTCAGGCTGCTCATTTCACCGATGTCTGCACCGGCAACAAAAGATTTCTGACCAGCGCCTGTGATAACCAGGCAGCGAATCGTATCGAGGTCAACGCCGTCGATCACTTTTTCCAGATCTTCAAGGACTTCGCTGTTTAAAGCGTTTAAAGCCTTTTCACGGTCGATGGTGATGACAGCAACGGCACCCTGTGGTTCATATTTAACAAAACCCATTGTAATTACCTTCTCTCCTTAATTGATAAAATCCTTTATTTTCACTAAGAGAAAGGCCGAAATACAAGGCTCAGTCCCTTTCCCGCGAATCAGCCCATTTAGGCGTAAGTGGGAAAGGGGGAGCACTGCAGTAATTCGTCCTTTATCTGCGCAAAATTAGTCCATTTCAACGATGGTGGATACACCCATACCGCCGCCGACACATAAGGTCGCAAGACCTTTTTTAGCGCCGCGTTTCTGCATTTCGTGCAGTAAGGTAACCATGATGCGGGCACCGGAAGCACCTACCGGATGACCTAAGGCGATCGCGCCGCCGTTGACATTTAATTTATCTTCAGGAATGTTTAAAGTTTTTCCAACTGCGCAGGACTGAGCAGCGAAAGCTTCGTTTGCTTCTACCAGGTCCATGTCGTCGATGGTTAAACCAGCTTTATCTAACGCTTTGCGGCTGGAGAAAATTGGTCCTACGCCCATGATGGAAGGATCAACGCCAGCGGAAGCGCCGACAACAAATTTAGCCATTGGCTTAACGCCTAATTCTTTGGCTTTTTCAGCAGACATTACAACGATAGCGGCAGCGCCATCATTGATACCGGAAGCGTTGGCAGCTGTTACGGTACCATCTTTTTTGAAAGCCGGACGCATTTTAGCAATGCCTTCAGCGGTAACGCCTTTTCTTGGGAATTCGTCAACTTTAAAGTCAACCATTTCTTTTTTAACTTTTACCGGAACCGGTACGATTTCGTCGTCGAAACGGCCTGCTGCCTGAGCAGCTTCACATTTCTGCTGGCTCTTGGCTGCGAAATCATCCTGGTCTTCACGGGTTACATCATACTGTTCTGCGACGTTTTCAGCGGTAATCCCCATGTGATAGTGGTTGAACGCATCGGTTAAACCGTCTTTGATCATGGTATCGATGAACTGGCCGTCGCCCATTCTGTAGCCATAGCGTCCCTTTGGAACCGCGTAAGCAGCGCTGGACATGCTTTCCATACCGCCGGCAACAATGATATCGGCTTCGCCAGCCTGAATCATAGCAGCTGCCAGATTGATACATTTCAAACCAGAGCCGCATAAGTTATTCAGTGTTAAAGCAGGTACTTCAACCGGAATACCAGCGTTTACAGCGGACTGACGGGCAACACTCTGTCCCTGGGCAGCCTGCAGTACACAACCCATTAATACTTCATCAACATCTTCAGGTTTAACGCCTGCGCGGTTTAATGCTTCTTTGATAACAATGCTTCCCAGGTCTACAACTGGAACGTTTGCCAAGGAACCACCAAAACTACCAATTGCTGTACGGACAGCACCAGCTAATACTACTTCTTTTGCCACTTAAAATTCCCTCCATTAATTCTCACATTTCCATGTGAATATTTGATAATTTATCTTATACTCCAACTGTCCATTTATAGAACAAAAGGAGTATCTGTTAAATATATAACAATACTACCACATATCCAGCCAATTTGCAATAGATTACAGGAAAATTCTGTTATTAAACGGTCTTTTTTTGTGAAATATGTATATACAGGTATATTGACCCTCTATAATCCTACAAATCCTCCATAAGTGGTGTTTTATTGTATCTTTATACTACTCAATAAAGCTTTAAATTAGCCTTATTTTTTGATTTCTTTTTTCTTGACGCAATCTGTGTTAAAATAGCCCTTAAGAAAACCGCTGAAAGAAAGAAAAGAAAATCATGAATCTATTATCCGTCATCAACCTTAAAAAAACCTACGGGGTCAAGACCCTTTTTGAAGAAATCAGCTTTAACATCGAGGACAGCGATAAAATCGGTGTCATTGGTATTAATGGTACCGGCAAGACGTCCATGCTGCGGATTGTGGCCGGACAGGACAGCCCCGACGCCGGCGAAATCCGAGTCTATGGCGCCAAACGTATCGAATACCTGGCCCAGACGCCCGAGCTTGACCCCTGCGCCACCGTCCTGGCCCAGGTCTTCCGGGCCGACACCCCGGAAATGAACACCCTGCGCGATTACGAAAGTACCTTGGACCTTCTGGCCCGCTATCCCGAGGACGAAAAGCTCCAGAAGCACCTGCTGGGTCTGACCGATACCATCGACGCCGCAGGCCTGTGGAACCTGAAATCCCAGGTGGAAACCATATTAACACAGCTGGGCATCAAGGATTTTGACAAAACCATCGGCGCCCTGTCCGGCGGCCAGCGTAAGCGTGTGGCCATGGCCTCTGTGCTGCTGACCCCCTGCGACCTCCTGATCCTCGATGAGCCCACGAACCACCTGGACAACGAAACCATCACCTGGCTCGAAAAATATCTGGAAAACCGCAGGGGCGCGCTCCTGATGGTCACCCATGACCGCTACTTCCTGGACCGGGTGGTCAACAAGACCATGGAACTGGACGGCGGAAAACTGTACGAATATACCGGCAATTACTCCGAGTTCGTCGAAAAAAAGGCCGCCCGCAAGGAGTTCGAGAGCGTTATGGAGCAGAAGCGGCAGAACCTGTACCGGCGCGAGCTGGCGTGGATCCGCAGGGGCGCCCGGGCAAGAACCACCAAGCAGAAAGCCCGGATCCAGCGCTTTGAGGACATTAAAAACAGCGCCGCCGACCTGGGCGAGGACTTCCTTGAGATCAACGTGGGGTTCACACGGCTGGGTAAACAGGTGGTGGACATGGATCACGTATCCAAGGCCTTTAAGGGCCAGTGTGTGGTGAAGGACTTCAGCTTCATCTTCGACCCGGACGAGCGCGTCGGCATCATCGGAAAAAATGGCCGGGGAAAATCGACCCTGCTCAACCTGATTGCGGGGAAAATCCGGCCGGACAGCGGCAGCATCGTCATTGGTGACACAGTCAAAATCGGCTATTTCTCACAGGAATCCGAGGACATGGACCTGAGCCTGCGGGCCATCGAGTACATCCGCGAGGGTGCAGAAACCGTAGAGAACGCCCGGGGCGAGGTCATTACCGCGGCCCAGATGATGGAGCTGTTTCTTTTTGACCGCACTGCTCAGTGGATTCGTATCTCAGAGCTCTCCGGCGGTGAACGGCGGCGGCTGTACCTGCTCCGCATCCTTATGTCCGCGCCCAATGTACTGCTGCTCGACGAGCCCACCAATGACCTGGACATCGACACCCTCAAAATCCTGGAAAACTACCTGGACGATTTCCAGGGCAGCGTGCTCACTGTTTCTCATGACCGCTACTTCCTGGACCGGGTGTGCGACACCATCTTCTCCTTTACCGGCGGTGGCGAGATCCTGGTGCAGACCGGTAATTTCACCGACTACATGGCCAAGCACGCCGGCAAGGACAATGAACCGGCCAGCAACAAGCCCAGTGAGGCGAAAACCGAAAAGGTCCGGTCAAAAACCATTCGCCTGAGCTATCGGGAGCAGCAGGAATATGACCATATCGACACGGAGATGGAGGCCCTGGAAATCCGCCTGGAGGAAATCGACCGTGAGATGGCCGGCATTACAACAGACTACACCCGCCTCCAGGCTCTGAGTGAGGAAAAAGACCAGTCCGAGGAAACCCTGCTCGAGAAAATGGAACGGAAGGAATACCTGGAAGGCATTAAGAATGCTGGAAAAGCTGTCAGCAGCTGACTTTACTCCTGAATCTGAATTTATCCCTTAATATAAATAGGAAGAAAATCTGAATTCAACAGTCAAAAAACCCGCCGGCACACACCGTGCCGGCGGGTTTTGATCTGTTTTTATTTTCGTTTTGATTTCTGGTAGGCCATCACCCCTGCGGCCGTGACTGCTGCCAGCATGACAAACCCAAGCCCCAGAAAGTCCATGCCGTCCACGCCTGTATCGGCGTTTGGCGAGGCGGCGCCCGTTGAGTACTTAAGCTTGGAGGCACGCCGGACATTGACGGCCTTGACCTCCATGGCGGCGGGCTCGCCCTGTGCGGCGTCGGACACCTCAAAGCTCACCGGGGTGGCGTCCAGATGGTATCCCGCAGGCGCTTCAGTCTCCATGACCTGGTAACGTCCGGGAGCCAGATTGCTGACCCAGATCTGCCCGTCCGCTCCGGTGACCAGATCCTTCTGCAGGGTATAGCCGTTGGCGTCCAGAATCTTAAAGGTAGCCCCAGCCAACGGGTCCCGTTCCTCATCCATTTTCAGAATCATCAGACGGCCCTGGTAGCCGGTGTGCACCCCTGCGTCCACCACGACCGCCTGAGTCTGGGCCGAGTCGGGCACTGTAAACGCCACGGTCTCTCGATTGAGCAGGTAACCCGCCGGGGCCTGAGTTTCGACTACCCGGTAGGCCCCGGGCGACAGAGCATCACAGCGCACACTGCCGTCCCCGCCGGAGGTAACCGCGGCCACTGTCCGGTTGTTGTCATCGGTTTTTAAAAGCTCGAACCGCGCGCCCTCCAGGCCATTACCATTTTCATCCTGTTTTCTGAAAACAACACTGCCCTGAGGGCCGGAGGTATCGCCCAGGGTCTGGACGGCTGCCGGCTCTGCACCGGCGGCCTCCAGTCGGTCAGTCACCACCGCGTCCTCGGCGGCTTCCTCTGTCAGGGCGATGATGACCACCCCATCGGTCCCCACATAGGCGGTTCCGTAAAGCCGGCCGTCCTTTTCGGTCAGCGGCAGGGACAGCTCCTCGGTGATGATGACGCTGTCAGGCAGCTTAAAGGTATAGTAATTTCCCGACTTCAGTACCGCTGCCTTTTCGGCGGCAATGGCGCTGCTGTCTCCCGGGCCGGATGCGGCCTCACCGCTCTCCTGGGCTTCTACCGGCGTCTTGTCCTTTGGTTCCTGGGCCTGTTCAGCCGCGGTGGGTGTCGGTGCGGCCTTGCCCTCGCCCCCTTGAGCCGCCCAAACGGGTGAAAATGAGAATAATATGACCATAATAAGGACCGTCAGAGTGCCCGTTAATTTTTTCATGCTGATTCCTTTCTCTATTGATACAATGGGTAAGTCGTAAAAACTTCCGCAATCCATTCAAAACACTTATGTATTACTTACCCAATAAAAAGGCATTTCCCACAGCTTAAAAGCATTCTGCTTTTTCTTTTCTATCACCGGATTGGCGCGGTAAAAATAAATCCACGTGTTTTCAAGCCGTAATTTCTTGTTCTCTGTCCGCAAAATTTGGCGATGAACTGTCTAAAGCTCTTGGCTTTTGATATAATGTAAACGTAAAATATTCTGCATGAACAGGAGTGTGAAAAATGCGCAAGGAGAATGCTCAGCGAATTTATCTTAATGACGGTGATCCCACGGTGGTTTATCTAAAAAATGTCATTGATGATCCGGATATTCAGGTGGGGGAACACACCTATTATCACGACGAAAAGAATGACCCGCGAGATTTTGTGAAAAACAACGTATTATACCACTTTCCAGAGTTTCATCAGGATAAGATTATTATTGGAAAATACTGTTCCCTGGCTTCAGGCACAACTTTTATCTGTCCTTTGGCCAACCATAACTTTGATTCTCTTGCCAACTATCCCTTCCCCATTGTAAATGCTCACTGGGCGTTAGATGAAAGCTTTTTTTCTGATGACAAGGTCTGTACCCTCAAGGGGCCGACGATCGTGGGCAACGATGTGTGGATTGGATACAACAGTGTAATCATGCCTGGGGTACACATTGGCGACGGCGCCATCATCGGCACGCGCAGTGTGGTGACAAAGGACGTCCCGCCCTACACCGTGGTGGCCGGCGACCCGGCGCGCCCTATCCGCAAACGCTTTGACGAGGCCACCATTGAGAAGCTCATGGCCTTAAAGTGGTGGGATTTGCCAGATGAAGAAGTTCGTGAATTCCTGCCCGAGCTCATCAACGGTCGCATTGACGCGGTCCTGGAAAAGAAATGGCTCGGCGATACGGCCCGCACAGTCATCGAGCGGTTGGAAAAAACGAAATAGCATGCTAAAAAAGGACTGCCGGCAGTGATTTCAGATCACTGCGGCAGTCCTCTGTATTTTTGTACCTTTACGGGTTTCGATTTGGGAATACGCGATTAACGTTTTTCCTTCCGTCTGGTCACCACCCAGAGGACAATGCCTGCGGCTGCCAGCAGCAACAGGGACGCACCGATGCCGTCTTTCAACTGAAGGCCGGTTTCCGGGGCTTTTGCACCCGCCTCACGAGGCGTCTTCCCAGGGCTCTGGGATTCCGGATCCGGGTCCGGCGGGGTTGTTACAGTAACCTCCGGTGGTTTTTCCTCTTGGTTGACCATGTGTATCTGTACAGCCGCTGGCCGTCCTGCCGCACGCGCTTCAATCTCGAAAATGACGGGAGTGCTGTCAAGCGTATAGCCGTCTGGGGCTTTGGTTTCCACCAGCTCGTAGACGCCGGGGGCCAGCCCGCTGACCTTGGCCGTTCCGTCATTTTGGGTGATCACCCCCTCCATTACGGTTACATTGTCTTTTGTCAGTTTAAAGGCTGCGCCCGCGAGTGGGCGGCCATCCGCGCCAGCCTTTATAATTTCAGGGCTGCCCTGATAATTCTGTACCGGACTCAGGGTCAGGGCTGGTATCACACCATCCCCGTTTTTGGTCAGGGTAAAGGTCACAGGCTGCGTGTTCAGAATATAGCCGTCCGGGGCCGTTAGTTCTGTAAACCGGTAGGTGCCTTCATCCAGAGCTTCCACGGTCAGACGTCCGTCTTCTCCGGTTTTCAGCTCGGTTTCTTCTCGAATGGGCTTCCAGTTTTCGCCCTGTTTCATTTCAAGGCTGAATACCGCGCCTGCAAGGTGATTGCCGTTCTCGTCCTCCTTGACCAGGGTGACCTGGACAGGATCGTTCTCTAAACGCTGTATCTTGTTCTTCTGGCTGCTCTCCGCATTGACAGTGAGCATAATTCCCTGTTCCAGTGCGGGATCCAGGTTATAGCCATCCGGCGCCTTCAGCTCTTTTAAAATGTAATTGCCGTAGACCAGGTCGTTAAAGGCGATCTGCCCGCCGCTCCCAGTGGTCACAGGGGCGCCCAGCCGTACGCCGTTGCTGTCATAGAGCTGGAATACGGCTCCGGCCAGCGGGTTGTGGGTGGTAGTGCTGTCCTTTTCCAGCAGAATACTGCCTTTTTTGCCCACAACGGTTCCACCACCATCATTGACGATAACGCCCAGCTCCTGGTTGTCGCCACCCTCGACGGTTTCCTCATTATTGCCCTTTATGATAACTTCATTGCGCACCTTCTGCTCACTGCCTTCCTCTAGCAGCACCTTCGTTCGGTAGGTGACAAAGTATGCGCGGTCAATATCCTTCAAAAAGCTCACTGTGAGCTCCTGTTCACCGGTTTCCGGGCTGGGAGCATAGGCCACAGTGTAATCCGTGTCCTGAACCAGCACAGTATTCTGGTCCAGAGTCAGATTTCCGGCTTCATCTACCTGAGCGCCATATACCTTCAGCGAATCAAGGTCAACGATCTGGTTGCCTGAGGGGCGGTCAATAACCTGAACATCGCTGAGCGCGGACTGACTGGGGTTCACAGTGACCTGCCACTGAACGTAGCCATCATCGTCCTGAACGCCGGATTTAGCGGCCAGCTTACCACCGTTGGTGATGGACACCTCGCCCTCCAGCAGATGGACATCGCGTCCGTTTGTAAAGGTTGCGGTGTTTTTATAGGTATCACTGTCGTGTATAACCTGTCCGTCTAAAGTAGTCTGGAACTCAATAAGATAACGGCCCTCAGCGCCTTCTGGAAACAGTATCTTCAGGATATTTTCCTCAGCGCTGGGCTCCTGAACCCGAAACTGATCATATTCATCAGGCGTCATTTCATCCCCTTTTACTGGCTCACCCTTGCTGTCTACTGTGTAGTGGTAAATTTTGACAGACCCGGGAATAAATACCTGATTGCCGGTGATGGGGTCTTCAATGGCGGTCGGCTTCCCAAGCAGGACACTGTTATAATTGACCCCCACGGTCCAGGTGATGGTTTTATCGACGGCATTGTAGCTGCCATTTTTAAAGCCGTTATAGGCTGCGTAGTCATTGGGCCGGTATTCGGCCTCATCCTTACTGCTGTGTTTTCCACCCTGGGTATCGGTCCAGTTCGAGACAGCGTCGTTCTTAAAATAGACATTGCCATCCGGAAATACCGTTACACCAGTGTCATAGTCTGTAGTATAGGTGATCTTAAAGCTGTCACTTGTGGGATTATAGGCACCAATCAGAACGATGTCAAAATGGTTGTCGGTCTGGTCATAGAGCAGGGTATAATCCCTGTCTCGCTCCAGTGTCTTTCCAGCCTTATTTTTAATCACCAGCGACGATTCATCCAGAAATAGACCTGGACTCAGAGTGTCAGTGAGGGACCAGTCCTGCATGGTGTAGTTGTTTTTATTGACATCGATGGACCAGTTAATCTTTCTGTTTTCCTGGTCGGCAGAGACAAATTTTTTGATGACGCCCTGTTGTTTGGCGCTGCCACTTGCGCTGTCCGTCTGCCCAGTGCCAATTTCAACTTCATTTTTATATTTCTGATTTTCGTCCAGTATGCCGGAGACCTTGGTCTGATAGGTCATCTGAACCGCATAATCCACATCGCTTAGAAATTGGACCTTAAAGCCGTCCGCTGTTTCTATGAGCTGGTAATCTTTCCCCTCCTCCAACGTCCGGTCTATCTGGACGCTGCCGTCAGCACCAAAGCTGACCGACCGGAGCACCAGACTGCCGTCTACATATTCCATGCCGCTGCCGATTTTGTCGGTCACTACAGCTTGATTCTGCGGAATTTTTCCCTCGCTGTAATTGTACTTGATCTCCCAGCTGAAGGTCTGTGTCTGAGAATCGTAGTTCTCCCGGCTTTTTTCAAGAATCTTACCATATTCGGCATCCACAGTGGCGCTTGTCGTAATATCCGAAATGTTGTCTCCGCTCAGGGCCGCCTCATTCTTAAAGGTGAGCGTACCACCGTCCGCAGGCTTCTTTTCGGGGTCAATACGGGTTTCATACTCAATACGGCAGGCAGACTGAATAGTGCTTTTAAATGTGACGGTGCCGTCACTCCCAACGGTATATTCAGATGGATCCACAGGAGTCTGGCTGCCCTCGATGACATTACCGTCAAAGTCAACATCAACCTGATAAACTGCCACACTTTCCAGTAAAAGTCCGTCCGGCAGGGTATCGGTGACGACCGCACCCTCCACCGTATCCATGCTTTTATTGATGTCTACCTTCCAGATAACCTTTTCGGGGTTCATATTTCGATCAAAATAGCCATTTTTTTCAATGGCGCTCCCGGCACCTGGCTTAACCACCACCTCTGTGGGCGGCAGCTTTTCCTCATTTGGGATCTTGATGATCGTATTGCCAGGACCTGTCATGTTTTCCTTATCAAATCCGCCTGAAAAATTGAGGTTTCCGCTGATGTCGCTGTTTTTCGTCACTTCGTCAGTAAAGGTGATGGTGACCGTACCGTCCTTACCTACTAATGCGGTGGCGTACTGGTTTCCCGTCTCGTCGATAAGCGGAATGCTGACATTATTGGCAATTTTGATATTGTCCGGCAGCTCAAACTGATAATAATCACCGGCCTGCATCTGAGCACGGACATCCTCTGGCAGGGCAAAGGTAATATCGAATCGTACGGTATCGTCAATGGTAGGCTCTGCCACCTGTTTTCCATCCTCGTCATAATAAGCCACAGTCATTCCTGTCAGGATGGTGCTGTCCGCCTCACTGTAACCCAGCGCCTGAAAAATTTCTTTGATATCCCGTCCGCCCGTTTTAGGCTGGCTTTCCGTCTCTGCTGGAGCCGGTGCCTTTTCTGCCGCTTCAAGCAGTATGGCGGTGGACTCTGCGTTCTTCCCGGGCTGCGCCTCGGTATCTGCTGCCTGTTCAGGCTGCTCTGCCTCAGGGGCTTCCTCCTCTACCTTGCCAGCAGCGACCAGACCTGATGCCTCTTTCTGTGCGCTGTCATTTTCCTGGGCAAATGCCGCCTGCGGCAATGAAAATTGTAGAATCATCATCAGTGATAGGACTACACTCACTATTTTTTTCATTGTTTTTTCCCTTCTTATTACTTTAATGCTTTTACTTTTTATACCCAACAGGTATTCTTATAATTGAATGACAGCGAATTATTTTATACTTTTTTGTGTCTGCAAACAAAAAAAAGCCCCGAAAGGCTTTCTAAAATCACTCCTCACAGCCCTCGTGCCCGTATTTGTTCAGGTAACGCTCACGTTCGGCTTCGACCATTTCGTCGGGAATCACGGCCACGTCCACGCCGCCCTTCAGGGCCAGGTAGGATTTGGCCGCCTTCTCGGTGACCTTACAGCAGGTGAGTGCCTCGGTCATGTCGCGGCCAAAGCACATGGGCGCGTGGTTACGGATCAGGATGGCGTTTTTCTGACCAATGGTTTCGATGACAGCCTCTGCCAGCCTCCGGTGCTGTCCGGCATTAATGTATTCAGGCGTTACCGGAATACCGCCGCCGATGAGCTGGCTCATCTCCTCAAAAATCGGAGGAATCCCCTGTTGGGAGGCGCACATAGCCGAAGCATAGGTGGGATAACACTGGATAATGGCGTTGACATCCCCACGTTTGGCGTAGATAAGACGGTGAATATGTACCTCAGAGCTTGGGTACCATACGCCCTCCACCTTACAGCCATCACCGTTTACGACCACCAGGTCCTCAGGATAAATATCCGTGAAGGATACCCGGCTCGGGGTCACCAGCAGTTTTCCCGCATCCAGGCGCATACTGACATTGCCCCAGGTACCAATGACCATCTCGTTGGCCTCCAGCCACCGGCAGGCGTCCACGATATCCTGTCTTTCCTTTGCGTATTCCATAACATTCTCCTTTCACACATTTAAAGTAAGATAACCTTTTCATTCCAGATTCAGGAAAACCCGAAGACGGGTTTCCGGTCTTCGGGTAAGGTTTGTTTAAAAGCTATTATACTCTTTTAAAGAGAATTTATCAACTAAACTTTTAAGGGTTTAAGCTTCAGGTGTATTTTAATGGGGTTTATTCATTTAAGAAAACAGACTCACGCCCTACAGGTCTTTTTTGGCTTTACGCTGGCCGTAGGAGTTATTGAAGCTGTCGATCATGCGTGTCATCTCGTCTTGATCCAAAAGCACGGGTGTGCCGATAGCTCTGGCCTTAACGTAAACTTCTGCGCATTGTTCGATCTGTTCCACAATGTTAAAAGCATTGAGGATATCGCTGCCCCCGGCAATAAGTCCATGGTTAGCCATGAAGGCAGCGTTTCGGTCTTTCATGGCTTCAAAGGTGTTTTTCGCCAGCTCAACGCTTCCGTAGGAGGCGTACTCGGCGCATCGGACATCGTAGCCTGAGAAGGCCACCAGGTAGCTGGATGCCGGCAAACCCTCACGGATGGTTGCCAGTACGGTGCTATAAACTGAGTGGGTGTGAACCACTGAGGCGATGTCGTCACGGTCGGTATAGAAAATGCGGTGCAGCTCATGCTCGCTGGAGGGCTTACGCACACCGTCCACGATTTCTCCCTTCAGGTTCATGACAACAATGTCCTCAGGCTCAGTTTCAAAATAGTCGATACCGCTTGGGCTGATGGCGAACAGGCCTTCTTCCCGGTTTAAAATACTGATGTTTCCACCCGTTCCCTTGGTTAATCCGTGGGTGATCAGCATCTGGCAGTATTTAACAACGTCTTCTCTTTCTTTTTGCAGTAACATGTTTACTCTCCTCTTTAATTTATTAAATTTTTTATGTATGTCTGTCTGGCTTTAACGGTATTCGTACAGCATTCGGCGGCCTTCTGAAAAGCGCTGTACATCGGCGACGATCTGTTTGGTATGGTTCACGAGAACGTCGCCGGTGGCGCCGGCAATATGCGGTGTGATAACCACATTGTCGAGCTCGGTGATATATGGATGGTTGCTGGCAATGGGCTCCTTTTCGTAAACGTCGAAGGCCGCTCCGGCAATCCGTTTTTCGCGGAGTGCGTCGATCAGGGCTTCCTCATCAAGGATCGCACCTCTGGAGCTGTTGATAAAGTAAGCAGTTGGTTTCATCAGGGCAATCATTTCACGGCTGATAATGCCTGTGGTCTCCGGAGTGATCTTCATGTGGCAGGTGATAAAGTCCGCGTTTTTCATCAAGTCTTCCAGTTTTTCTGCTTTTTTAACGCCGACCTCCTCCAGATCGATAGGACAGAGAAACGGGTCATAAATCAGCAGCTCCATGCCAAAGGCCCGGGCGATTTTGCCCACACGGCGGCCAATACTGCCATAACCAACGATCCCCAGGGTCTTGCCGTGAAGTTGGGTCCCCTTAAAGACCATATAAGGTGAACCGGGTTCCATATCCCAGACCATATCGACCTTCAGGCCTTCTTTGGTCACCTTCTGGGTATTGGGGTCCGCGGTAAATCTGCCTTCCTTTAAGGCTTTGTAGGCCATCGGAATTTTTCTGGCAACGGCAAGCATGAGGCCTATGGTCATCTCTGCGGTGGTGTCGGAATTACGTCCCGGTGTATAGATAACGGGGATACCATGTTCTTTTGCTGCATCCATATCAACGTTGACCGGGGTGGCGCGGGTACAGGCGATAAGCTTGAGGTTCGGGGCGTTTTCAATGACAGGCCGTGTAATGTCGTCGTAGCTTGTGATAATGATATCCGCGTCGGCAGACTTTTCCATCAGCTCCTCCTCCTGCATTTTTGGCAGCCCAATGGCCCAGCCGTCCTTTACCACTTCACCCATTTCGTATAATGGCTTTAACTGTTCTTCATCGTATTCTGCAGTAAAAAAAATTTTCATTGTGTTATCCTTCTTTCTGTCTCTAGTTTTCGCGGGTACGTTTATTGATGGTTTTCATCACATCGGCACGGGCTGTCCACAGGCTCTCGCAGGCAATACGGATGCCTTTGTACAGTGTGTAGATGTCTTCGTAAATTGCGTTCTGGTCTGGCCTCGGACGGTAAACGCGTTCAGATTTACAGGTTCTGCGGGCTGCGTCGGTATAGCTTTCATATTCGCCCACCGCGAGGCCTGCCATCATGGCGACTCCCTTAGCGCCGAACTCATTTCCGGCTGAAACTACTACCTCCATACCGGTGACATCTGAAATCATCTGCGCCCAGATGGAGCTCTTGGCGCCGCCGCCGGCAATGAAGATTTTACTGTTTCTGTCCGCTCCCTGCAGGCAGTCTTTAATGGAAAGGGTGATCCCTTCGTAAACCGCGTGCACCAGGTCTGCGCGCTTGGTATTCGCGCTGATACCGAAGAAGTTGGCCTTGGCATGCGGATGATAAAATGGCGCACGTTCACCCGCTGCACTGATGTAGGGGTGATAGATCACGCCGCCGCTGCCAGCCGGAACGTCCTTAATCATAATATCAACCTTGGAAAAATCCTTGGTCAGGGCAATTTCGTTAAGTACCCAGTCGATGTTCGGCGTTCCATTCATGGTTGGCATCAGGTTGACAAACAAATCGCCCACCGCATGTTTTTCGAGACGGGTTCCTTCCCTGCCAAATTCGCAATCATCCTTTTTCATGAAGATTTCATTAGCGCAGGTGGTGCCCAGAATAACGCAGATATCTTTGTCCTCCACAGCCCCTATGCCCACTGCGGCAGCCACAACGTCAATAGCACCCGCTACCACCGGTGTCCCCGGGTTAAGGCCAAGATCCTTTGCTGTGCCGTCAAGTACATTTCCGACAATTTTATTGGAGATGACCACCGGGGCAATCAGATCCACGTATTCGCCCAGATCCAGTGCCTTTAACATCTCCACTGCCACCTCGCCTTTTTCCGCGTCCATTAAGGAGGTTCCCGTGTCGCTCATATCGCCATTGATAGCGCCGGTCAGCTTATAGCGCACCCAGTCCTTGCAGAAGAACATGGTTTTTGCCCTGTCCAGTACGTCCTTGCGGTTATTTTTCATCCATTTCAGCAGCATCAGCTGTGTTCCTGTCAACGGCGGTGTCCCTGTTGTTTTGAAAATCATTTCGCCGACCTTTGGATCATCCTCCGTCACCTTAGCGACTTCATCGGCAGCGCGGCCGTCACACCACAGGATTGCATCCTGTACAGGCTCGCCGTTTTCGTCCATGAGCCAGATACCCTCGCCCTGACCGGTAACGCCGATGCCCAGAATATCGTCCGCCTTTGCCGGTCCGTTTTCCATGAGCATTTTGATGCAAAGGGCAACCTTTTCCCACAAAATGTTCATGTTCTGCTCCACGTCCGTATCGCCGATATAAATGGGCTCATTTTCCAAAGCTTCGACTAAAATTTCATTGCCATCCACATCAAACAAAACTGCCTTTACATTGGATGTCCCCGCATCAATGCCGATAATATACTTCATGTTTTCCCTCCGAGAATCATAGTTTTTTCAGACAGCGGCATCCCCCTTGCTGTCACAATACAGCCGCTGCCCTTATCTATTTAAACCACCAGGTGGTTCAAACCAGTCCTATAAACCAAGAGTTTTCACAATGCGTTCTGCTGTCATATCGTCGATGATGAGCGTGTCGATGACCCCGGAGGCCAGACAGCCGATAATAGCTTCCGTCTTATCCTCTCCTCCGGCGATGGCCACCACATTCGGAATATTTTTCAGAATGTCCATATTCGCACTGATAACGCGGTCACGAATAAAACAATCCTGCCAGCAGCCTTTAAGAGTTACCGGGTTCACACACACATCCCCAATAAAGCCGTCCTGCCTCAGGCGGTCGATATCCTCAACTTTCAGCAGACCACGCTTGCACATGGTGGATTCACGGCTCACCTGCCCAATCCCAAAGAGCGCCACATCACAGCGCCGCATGAGCTCATAGGACTTTTGAATGGTCCGCTCCTCCATCAGCATTTTCTTGGTCTCCGCATGGTCCACAATAACAGGCGCGTAGAGTATGTAACACACGCTATCCAGCTTATCCGCCAGCGACCGGGCGATTTCATCCGACTTTAACATATCCATGTCAATGTTCTGAGCCCCGACCATCTGCACCACCGTGCACTCGCTCCTCCGCTTAAAGGAAAGATTTGAGATGGTCGCCGCCAGCGTTTCCCCCCAGGATACCCCAATAATCATACCTGGCTGGAGGTAATCCTCCAGATACTGGGAGGCCGTGTTGGCAAGCGACGGCAGGTAGTTGCTCTCACCATCATACGATTCCGCAATGATTACTCTTTTTAAACCAAAATGCTCCTCGATCGCCCCTTCATACGCCACATTTCCCTGAGCGTAACCATTGACCTTTATGGTGACAATGCCCATATCCCTCAGGGAGCTGATGATCCGGTTCACACGCTGTCTTGTGAAAGAGAGCCGTTTCGCAATCTCATCCTGCGTCATGCCCAGGGTGTAGTACCAGTGCGCGATCTTGATATACAGATTTTTATCTTCCATGGCAACCTCCAAATAAGTGTCCATATTTTTTTCATTATTACATATGTCCACCTATTTTTCAATTGCGTTACATTTGTATTTTTATTTTACAAATGTATTTCACGACTATAATTTACACCGTTTTATTACATTTGTCAAGTAATATTACATTTTCTCATTGTTTTTTTAAGATAATAGTTCTAATTTTATCTTTTAAATCCTAAAAGGTGCAAAATAAAAAGCCCAATGCACAAAAACGCACATCAGACTTTTTTATTCATAAAAATCACGATTCTTTATTTTATTCGACCCTACCGCCCAAAAATTTCTGCCCGCCGTTCCCACAGTGGTCCAAAAGCTGTCCTGAGCTCACGGTAGAAGGTATAGCACTTTTCATACATCTCATTTTTTCGGGGCTTATAGATCTTTTTAAGCCGACAGCATCTGGCCGCGGCGTCCTCCACATTTTCAAAGAGGCCGATGGCGGTGCCTGCGGTCATGGCGGCCCCCAGAGCGCCGAATTCTGAGCCCTTGGTCACTACCACAGACTGACCGGTCACGTCGGCGATCATCTGAGACAGGGTTGCGCTTGCCGCGCCGCCGCCGGACAGCAGCAGGCGGCCCCTGTAATCGCCGCCCTCCAGGCAGTCCCGGACCGAAAAGGCCAGGCCCTCATACACCGCGCGCATGAGGTCGCCCTTGGTGGTTCGGGCGTTCACTCCAAAAAAGCTGGCGCTGGCGTCCCGGTGCTGAAACGGCGCCCGCTCTCCGGCAGCGGACAGGTAGGGATGGTAAACCACCCCGCCGCTGCCGGGCCGGGTATCCTCAATCAGACCCTCAACCACTCGGTAATTGGCGCTCCTGGCGATCTCACGCATCATCCACTCCACGTTTTCCATGCCGTTGATGGTGGAGGACAGGTCAATGGCCAGATCTTGACGCACGTGGTGCAGGTAATGTCTGCGGCAACGGGTCACATCGCAGTCGCGGAGCCGCAGCACCCGTTCCACAGCGCAGGTGGTGCCCAGAACCACCGCGGCGTCTCCGCTGCCCACCGCGCCGGTACCCACCGCTGAGGCCACCACGTCCATCACGCCGGTAGCCACCGGAATCCCTGGCTGCAGGCCCATTTTTTCCGCGGCCGCAGGTGCCAGCGCCCCGGCAACTAAGTCCGACGGTAAAATCTCCGGGATCCCGTTTTCCACCTCCGGCAGACTAAGCACGGTCAGCGCCTGCTTGGCAGGTGCGCCGTCGATCAGCCTCAAATAGGCGGCGCCGCCGTCGGTCCGGTCTGTGGCGATACGATCCGTCATACAGTACCGCAGCCAATCCTTTGCAAAGAACACCGTTTGTATGCGCTGGTAGCGGTCCGGCTGGTTGGCCTTGACCCATTTCAGCAGCAGGAGCGCGCTCCCGGCCCCTACCGGCGTCCCCAGATTCCGGTGCACCAGCTTGCCGATACCCGGTGTTTTCTCATTGACAGCCCAATCCTCCTCGTGGGCGCGCCCGTCGTTCCACAGGATCGCGTTGCCCACTGGCCGATTGTTTTTATCCAGGGCCCACAGGCCTTCGCCCTGCCCGGTCACCCCGATAGCCAGGATGTCCCCTGGTTCCGCGGGCCCCTTCTCCATCAGCAGGCGCACGCAGGCTGCTGTCTTTTCCCAGAAAAAGGCCATGTCCAGCTCCTTTCTCACGCCGTCCTCTAAAAGATCGCTGGGGGCCGCCACGGTCTCGATCTCGTGGCCTGTGGTGTCGAAAAGAACCGCCTTTATTTTGGTCGTGCCGCCGTCAATCCCGATGATATAGTTCATTTTTTTCTCTCCCGTACATTTCCTGGCTCGCTGCTCGCCATTCTATGTTATAATAAATTACATTATACCAAAAAAAACATAAAAAATCGACAAAGGAGCATTGAGATGAAATTATATTCCTGGAACGTCAACGGCATCCGCGCGGTGGCACAAAAGGGCTTTAGCGAATGGGTCGAAACCGCCCAGCCCGATATCCTGTGCCTTCAGGAGGTCAAAGCCACCGAGGACCAGATCGGCGAAGACATTAAGGGCATCCCCGGATACCGCACCTTTTTCCACAGTGCTGAGCGCAAGGGCTACAGTGGCACCGCCGTTTATTATAAAGAGGAGCCTCTCAGCATCACCACCGGTTTGTCCGATGACCGCTTCAATCATGAGGGCCGCACCATCATCATGGAATACCCGGCGTTTACTCTGTTTAATATTTACTTCCCCAACGGCCAGAAAGATGACGAGCGCCTTCAGTTCAAAATGGACTTTTACGACTGTTTCCTGAAGGATGTCAACGCGCTGGTGGCTCAGGGCAAAAAGGTCATTATCTGCGGTGACGTCAACACAGCCCACACCGAGATGGACTTAAAGAACCCCAAATCCAACGCCAAACGCTCAGGCTTCCTGCCCATGGAGCGCGCATGGCTGGATCATTTCTTTGAAAATGGCTATGTCGACACCTACCGCCACCTGCACCCGGACACGGTCGAGTACTCCTGGTGGTCCTATCGTTTTAATGCCCGGGCTAACAACGCCGGATGGCGTATCGACTACTTCTTTGTCTCGGAGAATGCCATCGGCATGGTTAAAAACGCCGCCATCCACACCGAGGTCACTGGTTCCGACCACTGCCCGGTTTCCATCGAGATCACGGTTTAAAAAAAGCCCGGCGCACACATAAAACGCCGGGCTTTTTAATATATTTTTCTAAACAATCCGTTTTTATGATAATAATAGTTTATTTTTATATAGACATTTATTTTATTTTGTGCTATAATGGTCTTACAGACGGATCGTGATCGACCACCATCCGCTGTCACATGCCCTTTACAGGAACTCCTTTCCTCTTTTCAGCATGTGAACCTTCTAGACAGCGCGGCTGGCTCGTCGTTTGGCCGCAAAACATTTTCTTCTTTTATCGTGAATAAAAACACCTTCACTTCTCTCGTAAGCCGCAGGTGTTTTTATTTTGTCTTTAATTTTTCTGTGTTATAATAAAGCATCAAATTTCAAATGGAGTCCCTTATGCCTAAAATACTTGTTGTAGAAGACGATAAAAACACCAGCGAGGTGATCACTGATTTCCTGGAGGACGCGGGCTACCAGATCCGGGCAGCCTTCGACGGCCAAAAGGCCCTGGCGGCCTTTGAGTCCCAGGCCTTTGACCTGGTGCTGCTGGACATCATGCTGCCGGGAATGGACGGCCTCACCCTGCTCAAAACCATCCGCCGGACCAGCGACGTCCCTGTGCTCATGCTCACCGCCGTCGATGATGAACACACCCAGGTCATGAGCTTTGACCGCCTGGCCGATGACTACATGACCAAGCCCTTTTCCCCCATCCTGTTGGTAAAGCGTGTAAAAGCGCTGCTGCGCCGCGCCGGCGCGGCCGCAGACACGATGACTCTCGGCAGCGTCACCCTCGATTTTGAGGGCTACAGCGCCCGTAACGCCGACGGTCCCATCGACTTGTCCATCAAGGAGTTGGAGCTGCTGAAGTTTCTAATCGACCACCGGGGCCGCGCCCTGTCCCGTGAGCAGATTCTGGACGGCGTCTGGGGCATCGATTATATTTCCTCCGACCGGAAGATCGACACCCACATTAAAAATATCCGCAAAAAGCTGGGCATCGACTGCATTGTCACAGTCCGCGGACTGGGCTATAAATTTGAGGCACCCGAATGAAAAAGCTCAAGCTGTTCCCCAAGACTTTTCTCTTCACCCTGAGCCTGATGCTTGTCATCACCCTGGTGGCCTACGCCCTGCTGTATTTTCTGCTGCCCGGGGTCTACACCCGGGTCAAGGAGCAAAACCTGCACCGCGCCACCGACGCCCTGGCAACAGCACTGGAAAAGGCCTCCCCAGACAATTATAACGCCCTGATCAGCGATTTTATCAGCAAAAACAACGCCACTGTCACCCTGGCCGGCAACGGCGTAGTCTACTCCAACGGCATCACTTACTCCACCCTCACCGATGAGGATACCGTATCCCAGAGCGCACCGGGGGTCGAAGCCGATACCCAGGGCAGCACAGGGCAGTACGCGGTCTCCCCGGCCGCCGACGCCCTGATCATCCCCGACCTGAGTGTCCTTGTGCCCATGCTGCAGGACGGCGCTCTGGTCTCTGAGGGTATTTCCACCCAGCGGGACATCCAGGCCGCCGACGGCAGCCTCTACCAGCTCAGCATCACCGCCACCCTGCAGCCGGTCGGCGAGGCCTCAAGCATTATCCTCATGCTCCTGCCCGTGGCGCTGCTCATCTGTCTGGCCATCGCTGCGGTCTTTGCCCTGTTCTACTCTCGGGCCCTCACCCGCCCCATCAAGGAGATCTCAGCGGTGACTGCCCGTATGCAGACCCTGGACCCGGACGCCCGCTGCGCAGTCACCTCCGGCGACGAAATTGGCGCTTTGTCCCAAAATCTCAACAGCCTCTACGCCTCTCTGCTCAGCAGCATCCATGAGCTGGAAAACGAAATCGCCAAGGTCAGCGCCGCGGAACAGTCCAAGGTCGATTTTATGCGGACCGCCTCCCATGAGCTCAAGACACCGGTCACCGCTGTGAGCGGCATGCTGGAGGGGATGATCTGCGGCGTGGGCCGTTACCGGGACCGGGATACCTACCTCCAGGTCTGCCGGGAGCAGATCGACGAGCTGTCCGTGCTCATCCGTGAGATCCTAGACGCTACCCGCCTTGATTTGTTGGTGGAAAACCAAACGCCGGCAGAGACCGATCTTGCCGCCCTGGTCGACCGTGTGGCAGCACCCTACCAGCTCATCGCCCGGGCCAGCGGCGTGCGCCTCACCCTTGACACAACCGGCAGCTTTACCGCCCGGGTGCCCGCGCCCCTTCTCGAAAAGGCCCTGTCCAACGTGCTGTCCAACGCTGTCCGTTATACCCCTGCCGGCCAAAATGCCCGTCTCCGTTTTGAAAGACGAAGCCTGGTGATCGAGAACGAATGCCCGCCCGTTAGCAGAGAGCACCTGCCCCATCTCAAGGAGGCCTTTTACCGTCCCGAGTTTTCACACAGCCACGACAACGGCGGCAACGGCCTGGGCCTGTACCTCACCGACCGTATCCTGTCCGGCTGCGGCCTGCCCTACACCTTTGAGCCCATGAAAAACCCCGAGGGCATGCGGTTTACCATCCATTTTCCATAATGCTCCCCCGGCCGCCCGCCGGGGCTTTTTTATTTTTTGCCGCTTCACACAAACACCACAAAACTTCTATTTTCGCCACACAATGGGCTGCTATACTGAAAGCAATCAAGAAAAGAGGAGGAACCCCATGAACCTGTTTAAACGTGCTTTTTTATTTATCACACGTAAACGGGGCAGAAGCATCCTGCTCCTGCTTATTCTGTTTATTATGGCCAACCTTGTGCTGGCCGGCTTCGCAGTCCGCAGCGCCGCCTTCCAGGCCGAGGACGCGGCCCGCGAAAGGTTAGGCGGCAAGTTTACCCTGGAGGCGGACATCGAAAAGCTCATTGAGGAAAACAACCGCAACGCATCCGTTGAGGAAAGCAGCCGCAGCGCGTCCTTTGAAGGCGACCTTGTCACCGAGGAGGCCGCTGAAAAAATCGCCGCCAACGACGGCGTCAGGGACTATAATCTCACCGCCAACCGCTACGTCCTGCCCGACGGCTTTGAAAACCTCAAGCCCGAAAAGGAAGCGGCAGCCCCCAACACCAGCGACACAGTCACAGACGAGAACGGCAACCCTGTCGACACACGCTCAATGAACGAGACCTTTAACAACATGCTCACCTTTCAGGGCGATACCAGTAGCGAAAAGAACCCATCCTTTAGCACCGGTGTCCTGAAGCTGACGGAGGGCCGTCACGTCAGCCGTCAGGATGAAAACGCCGTGATCCTGCACCAGGCTTTAGCCCAGAAAAACAACCTGAAGGTCGGGGACAAAATCCGGTTGAAATCCGTCGACGCTGTCCTGCGCAAGGATTCCGGCCTCGACCCAGATCAAACCTTTGAGGCGGAGATCGTCGGCCTTTACACCGAGGCCAAGGCTTCTGCGAAGGAAATGCTTCCGCTGTCCATGTCCCTTCAGGAAAACACCTTCTTCGGCAGCGCCCGCCTGGCCGCCGGCATCGGGCTGGCCGCCGGCAAAACGCCGGTCTACACCAAGGCGGATTTCTACGCCGCCGACCCTAAAAATATCGGAAGCCTCATCGAAAAGGCCCGGACCGACCTGCCAAATCTGGAAGACGACAACCTCATGCTCTCAGCCGACGACGCCTTGTACCAGAAAATGGCCGGCTCTTTGGAAAACATCAGCAAATTGGTCACCCTGGTCCTGATCATTGTCGCCGCCGTCAGCCTGGTGATCCTTTCTCTGATCCTGACCCTCTGGACCCGGACACGGACCCACGAATCCGGCATTCTCCTGTCCCTGGGCAAAAGCAAAGTAAATATCATCGGGCAGTATGTGGCCGAGGCCCTGAGCCTGACGGTCATCGCCTTCATGCTGGCCACCGCCGTGGGGCCGGTGCTGTCACAGGCCACCGCCGATTACCTCATCGCCCGGGAGTCTGCCGCCGGCACACAGGCCGCGGGCAGCTCAGACTCCACCCTTATCAGCGCAGCGACCCCCAGCGATCTGTCCACCCCGGACGCGCCGCCCATCGACAAGATTGACGTATCCCTCAACGCCCCGCTGCTGCTTCAGGTCTACGCGGCGGGTGCGGCCATTGTGGTCCTGTCCGTCGGCTTTGCCTCCATCTCCATCCTGCGGCTGAAGCCAAAGGAAATTCTCTCGAAAATGAGTTAACCGAAAGGAGTTATGATGAAAATATTAGAAATGCAGCACATTACCTACGCCTATAACCGCCAGGACCCTGTTCTGGCAGACGTCAGCCTCGCCATGGAGACCGGAAAAATGTACGCGATCCTGGGGCCCTCCGGCTCCGGGAAAACCACGCTTCTGTCTCTGGCAGGCGGCCTGGATTCCCCGACAGAGGGCCGTATCCTTTTTAACGGAAAACCCGTGGAAAAATTCGGACTCGAAAAGCACCGGAAGCGGAACATTTCCCTGATCTTTCAAAACTACAACCTTATCGACTACATGAACGCCGCCGAAAATGTCCGGCTCTCCGCCAAAGGCAGCCCCGCCGGGTTACTCACAAGCCTGGGACTTACCGATGAGGAGGTCAAGCGTAATGTTCTCAAGCTCTCCGGTGGCCAGCAGCAGCGTGTCGCCATCGCCAGGGCGCTGGCCTCCCCGGCCCCCATTATCCTGGCCGATGAGCCCACCGGCAACCTGGACCGTGAAACCGCCCGGGATATTACCGCCATCCTGAAACGCAGCGCCCACGAATCCGGCAAATGCGTGATCATCGTCACCCATTCCAACGCCGTGGCAAAAGAAGCCGATATCGTCTTTAAAATTAAAAATAAAACCGCGGTCACCCTGAAACGCCGCCCAAACATCCCAAAGGAGGTTCAACATGCGCTTTAAAACCAAACCCTCGGCCACCGCTCTGGCATTTTATATCCTGTCCCTGCTCCTGGTCATTTACACCCTCGTTTCCCTCGTCCACACCCATCAGTACATCCTCACTCTGCTGTCCACCGGACAGCTGCTGCCCAGAGGAAACGCCTATAATATCTTTAACTACTACATGACCAACGCCGTCCAGTATCTCATTTATGCCGCCATCTTTGCCGGCATCGCCATCCTGCTGGACCCCGGGTTCCTGAAAGAGCTGTTTACCAAACGCCCCAACCGCGTCGAGATTCTTCCCGGCCCCGCCGAACCCGCGTCATTCCCGAACCTGTCCGGGAATCCTGAACCCCGCCCCACCCAAGCAGACGCTCCAGCCTCAGCGCCCGAACCCTATGACGATACGTTAGAAGGCTTTGAGGAAGAAGAATAAACACACAGCCAATAAGCCCGAGAAAGGAAGCCTTTTGCCAGAGAAAATACGACCTGCGTACACACCGCTCCCTTAACGTGAAAAAGCCACTGCCAATAAAGGCAGCGGCTTTTTCACGTTTTTCGTTAAATAAACAGGGTGGTTCCGACATTTTCGTTGCTGGCGATATAGGTGCCGACACCGGCGTACTCGATGCCGTCAATCAGCTCTTCCTTTTTAATGCCCATCAGTTCCATGCTCATGGTGCAGGCAATAAAGCGCACACCGGCCTCCTGAGCCTTGTGGATCATGGTCTCAATGTCATCCACGTTTTTCTTTTTCATAATGCTCTTGATCATGGCAGGCCCCATGCCAAGCATGTTCATTTTGGACAGTGGCAGGCTTCTGGCGCCTTTTGGCATCATGATACCAAACATCCTTTCAACAAAATTCTTTTTCACCCGCTTCGCCTTTGGCCTGCGCAGCACATTCAGGCCCCAGAAAGTAAAGAACAGGGTGACGTCCTTGCCCTGAGCCGCCGCGCCCTGAGCAATGATCATGGCCGCAATGGCCTTGTCCAGCTCACCGTCAAACACCACCATGGTCGCGTTTTTCTGGGAAGCCGGCACCGCAGCCGCCAGGCTGCATTTAGAGCTGCCGCTACCCTTTCGGATGGTGGCAATGTACTTGTTCCCCCTGGTCTCCTGCGAGATAAGAGTGTGTCCGTTGGTTTTACACCAGCACTCCACATCCTGCACAAAGCCGAAGTCGGTGGCAATGGTCTGTACCAGCTCGCCGTCCGCCACCTCGCTCACCGCCTTATAGGTCGCCATCAGCGGGCCCGGGCACTGGAGGCCGGTCACATCCACTGTTTTAACAGGGCTTACATCTGTCTTTGCCCCCTTGGGGGCTTCAGGCTCCCCCGGCGTACCGCCTTCCACGTCAAAGCTCGGTTCTGCCAGCTTGTAATGGCTGGTTTTATAGGTATTGTAGCCGCCGGCCAGGTTGTAAAGGTTGGTGAATCCATGGTCTTCCAGAATACGGATGGCCAGATAGCCCCTCAACCCTACCTGACAGGTGATATACAAAGGCTCGTCCTTGCCCACCGGGATCTCACCGATATGGTCGCGCAGGGTATCCAGCTCCAGATTGTGGGAGCCTTCCACATGGCCCGCGCCAAATTCCACCGGCGTGCGGACATCCAACAGATAGCCGCCCTTTGCGATAATATCGTCAATTTCGTCCCATTCCACGGTTTTATAAACGCCTTCGTCAATGTTCTGGGCAATGTAGCCTAAGATGTTGACCGGGTCCTTCGCCGCGGAAAATGGCGGCGCGTAGGACAGCTCCATATCCTGTAAATCATAGATGGTGCCGCCCATCTTCATGACAGAGGCAATGACGTCAATCCGCTTTTCGGTGCCGTCCTGGCCTACCGCCTGAGCACCCAGAAGCTTTAAGGTCTTGGGATCATAGATCAGCTTTAAGGCAATATTGCTGGACTCCGGATAGTAGCCCGCATGGTTGCCGCGGTGAGCGTGTATCTGCTGGAAAGGCAGACCCTTGGCCTTCAGCTGGCCCACGTTGTTGCCCGTGGTGGCAAATACCTTGTTAAAAACCTTGGCCACAGAGGTTCCCTGGATACCGTGGTTTTTAAAGGGAATGCCATTGATATGGTCCGCCACGGTGCGGCCCTGGCGGTTAGCTGGCCACGCAAGAGGCACAGCCGTCTGGGAGCCATCCACAAAATCACGGACCTCAATGGCGTCCCCGATGGCGTAAATGTTCTTGACTGCCTCGCCGTTTTCGCCGTCTATTACCTCATAGCTTTCCGTTGTGACTATGTGGCCCCTTGGCCCCAGCTTTAAGCCCGCATCCTTAGCCAGCTTGTTTTCCGGAGCGACGCCGATGGCCAGGATAACCATGTCTGCGTCAAGCGCCATACCGCTTTCCAAGACCACCTTTTTGCCTGCGTCCTCGAAATGATCAACACCGTCGCCCAGAATCACATTGACACCGTGGGCGTTCAGTTCCTGATGGATGATCTGCGCCATCTCAAAATCCAAGGGCTTGAGCACCTGGTTCAGCTTTTCGACCAGGGTCACATTAATGCCCAGATCCCTCAGGTTTTCCACCATTTCAATGCCGATAAAGCCGCCGCCGACTACCACAGCACGTTTAGGGCTGCGGTCTGTCACCTCAGCCTTGATCCTGTCGGTATCCGCCACGTTGCGCAGGGTGAAAATGCTGTCCGACCCGGCCAGACCCGGAATCGGCGGAGCAATGGGCTTCGCGCCCGGTGACAGAATCAGGTGGTCAAAGGTCTCGGTATAGGTCTCGCCGGTTTTGGTATTCTTTACCGTGACACGGCCGTTTTCACGGTCCACGGCTGTCACCTCGTTGAAATTGCGGATATCCAGGTTAAAACGCTTGGACATTCCGGCCACGGTCTGTACCAGCAGCTTGCTGCGGTCCTTGATCACATCGCCGATATAGTAGGGCAGTCCGCAGTTGGCAAAGGAAATATACTCATCGCGCTCAAAGAGGATGATTTCGTCCTCTTCGCTCAAACGTCTCAAACGTGCCGCAGCGGTTGCGCCGCCGGCTACACCACCGACAATCAGAATTTTTTTCATTGTTGTTCCTCCTTGAATAGAACTTCTACAATTTCTTTAACCTGTTCATTACAGAGCTCATAGTAAACTTCATTGCCCTCCCGGGTTCCCCGCACAATTCCAGCTGCCTTGAGCTTGGATAAATGCTGGGAAATCCCCGACTGGGACACCTCCAGACAGGACTCCATATAAGAGACGTTGTTTCGTCCCCTTTCGATGAGCCCCCTTACCATACACAGCCGCACCGGGTGGGCCAGCGCCTTTAAAATCCCGGCGGCCTGCTCGTTTTCCTGCTGCCTTTTTATATCCATTGACCGACTCCCTTTATTCGTTTATTCTAATTTTATAATATTATTATATTATATTTTTCTAATATAGTCAATAAAAATTTTTTCTTTTTTCCTCTAACATACTTTTAACTTAAAAAGATAGCTTTTTTCCGTATTATTCTTTATAATAAAACCAAGAACAAAAAAAGGGGATTCTTATGAAATTATCTAAAATCGAAAAGTCCTGGATTCTGTACGACGTGGGGAATTCAGCCTTTATCATGCTGGTTTCAACCATCATTCCGATTTATTTTAAAAATATCGCCTCCTCTGCCGGGGTGTCCATGGCTGATTCCACCGCCTACTTTGGGTACGCCACCTCTATCTCCACCCTGATCGTGGCCATCCTGGGCCCCATTCTCGGAACCATCGGGGACACCAGCGGCTACCGGAAGCGTTTGTTTCTGCTGTCGCTGGGCGTGGGGGCCGTAGGCTGTGTGGCCCTGGGGATTCCCATGGGCTGGCTGCTTTTTCTTGTCATGTTTGTAGTCGCCAAAATCGGCTATAACGGCAGCCTTATCTTCTGTGACTCTATGCTCACCGACGTGACCACCGACGAGCGTATGGACGAGGTCTCCAGCGTGGGCTACGCCTTTGGCTACATTGGCAGCTGCATACCCTTTGCGGCCTGTATGCTCCTGGTACTTTTTGCCGGAAGCATTGGCATCAGCACTCAGCTTGCAACCTCCATCTCCTTTGTCATCACCGCGGTGTGGTGGGTGCTCATGAGCGTACCTCTGCTCCGGGGCTACCATCAGAAATTTTCTGTGGGGCATGTGTCCAATCCGGTAAAGGAAGGCTTTGTTCGCCTCGGTCACACCATCAAAAACATCCGTCAGGATAAAAATATCGTTCTTTTCCTGGTGGCCTTTTTCTTCTATATCGACGGCGTCTACACCATCATCGAGATGGCGACCTCCTATGGCAAGGACGTGGGCGTGGGTGACAACGACCTGTTGATGGCTCTGCTGCTCACCCAGATTGTGGCCTTCCCCTTCGCTCTCCTGTTTGGCTGGCTGTCCAAAAGGGTAAAGACTGAAAAGCTCATTTACACAGGTATCATCGGCTATTTCTTTATCGCTCTGTTTGCTATCCAGCTGGATCAGGCGTGGGAATTCTGGTTCCTGGCCGTCTGCGTTGCCATCTTCCAGGGCGGCATCCAGGCCCTGTCACGGTCATATTTTGCCAAGATCATCCCCAAGGAAAAATCCGCCGAGTACTTTGGCTTTTACGACATCTTTGGCAAAGGGGCGGCCTTTACCGGCACCCTGCTCGTCAGCGTTGTCACCCAGCTCACAGGGCATTCCCGCTATGGCATCATCTCCATTTCCCTCCTGTTTGTCATCGGCTTTGTCCTGTTTGTACTGGCCGTGAGAAGGATCAACGCCGCGAAAGAAGCCTGATAATAACGAAAAAGAGGCAGGGTCCGTTTCAGACCTTACCTCTTTTTTATTTCTTCCGAATCCGCAGCCCTTTGGGAAAGTGGTTTTTAATCATGCCCTGGCTGGCTTTTCCAAAGCCCAGGGGCCATCTGTTCCAGCACACCAGCACCCAGCCTTTGAGATCTGCCCCGGTGATGGGTTCGCCCTTCAGGTAGGTATAGGCCTCTTCATCATCCTTTACGGTATAGACGTTTTTAAAGTCCTCAGGCGCCAGCGTCATGGCCAGGGTGTGCGAAGGTTCAAAACGGTTCTTCTTGAGCGTGCCCAGATGAATCCCCGGGCGCAGTACCTTCAGGCCCTCGATGTCCCGGACGGTAATGCCTTCGGGCAGGCTGTAAACCTGATCGCCCTGAAGGTGCAGGTTGTCAAAGGCCCGGTTCATGTACTGTGCCACAAAGGCCTCGTAATCATCCAGATCCCTGCGTCCTGCGGGCTTTAAACGGGATTTTCCCTTAAGCTTCAGGGGCTCATCCTCCGGCGGGCAGGCCGCTGTCTTGCGCAGCTTTGCGATAAAATGTCCCTCACCCCGGACGTGGAAAGGCATAACATGGAGGGTTTTGGCGAGGGCCGGCGTCCCCTGCTCCGACCACTCAGGCCGACCCCGATCGTTAAGCCCTTTAAGGTTCATGTCCATCAGCTCATAGCGGTTATTTCCCAGGAAATCCTCAATCACTTGTTCGTTTTCCTCCGGCGAAAAGGTACAGGTCGAGTAGACCATGACGCCGCCGGGCTTCAGCATTTTATCTACGCTCTCCAGAATCTTCATCTGGCGTTTTGCACAGTGTGCCACCCGTTCCGGGTTCCACTCCTCCGCCGCGCCGTTGTCCTTTCTAAACATGCCCTCGCCCGAGCAGGGGGCGTCTACCAGAATTTTGTCAAAGCGCTCATAAAACCGGGCTGCCAATCGTTCCGGAAACTCGTTGAACAGCAGCGCGTTGGGCACGCCCATGCGCTCCACGTTGCTAGCCAGGATCTCGGCCCGGTTGTTCACCAGCTCGTTGGCAACCAGCAGTCCCTCACCCTTGAGCTTACAGGCCAGCTGGGTCGATTTTCCACCCGGTGCAGCGCAGAGGTCCAGCACCCAGTCTCCCGGCTCGGGCGAGAGGGCCTCCGCCGAGGTCATGGCTGTAGGCTCCTGCACGTAGTACAGTCCCGCGTAATAAGCCGGATTTTTACCAGGCCTCACATTGCTGTCAATGTAGTATCCGGTCGGGCACCAGTCCACAGGCGTGAGCTCAAAGGGCGTTTTCTGCCCCATCTCCTCCGATGTGCACTTCAGGGTATTGGTCCGAATGCCCTTGTTCACCACCCCGTCATAGGAGGCCATGAGCTTTTCGTAGTCCTCGTTGCTCAGCAGGCGCCGCATTTTTTCTTTAAAGGCCTCTGGTATCTGCATGTTTCATCTCCTTTCACGCTTCTTAAAAAAATAATTGTAATCTTTATAACCCTGTCTGTCAACTGTCAGGGATACAGACAAAACCCGCGAACACCGGCATACCGGTATCCACGGGCGCGCTGAACCGCTTCTCACTTTTTCGGCTTTGCAAAGATCATCCGCCCTGCGGCTGTCTGCAGGATACTGGTAACAATAACAGTAATATTATCGCCAATATACTTTTTGCCGTTTTCCACGACGATCATGGTGCCGTCGTCCAAATAGGCAACAGCCTGGCCGGATTCCTTGCCGGCCTTTACCAGAAGCACCTTCATCTCCTCACCGGGCAGCACCACAGGCTTCACGGCGTTGGCCAGCTCGTTGATGTTTAAAACCTCGGCGCCCTGTACGGTAGCAACCTTGTTCAGATTATAGTCGTTAGTTAAAATCTTGCACTTGGTCTCCTTGGCCATCCGCACCAGTTTGGCGTCAACCTCCTGGATGTCGTCATAGTCCTCCTCGGAGATCTGTACCGGGACGTCCAGATCATTCTGCATTTTATTGATGATGTCCAGACCGCGGCGGCCGCGGTTGCGCTTAAGGTCGTCCGAGGAATCCGCAATGAGCTGAAGCTCGTTGAGAACAAAGACTGGGACGATCAACGGGCCTTCCATGAACCCGACCTTGCAGATATCGTAGATCCGCCCATCAATCACCACGCTGGTATCCAGCACCTTGGCCGCAGCATTGTTCTTTTTCTTTGAGATCTTCCGGCTGGAAGTCGTTCCGTCGCGTTCCTTTTTACCCGCCTGAATGGCGGCTACAATGTCGTCTCGTTTCTTAACTGGCAGCGTAAAGCCCAGGTAACCCAGCACAATATAAATCACCGCGGTCAAAAGACTGCTGACCCACGGAAACGGGATCTGATAAAAGGCGAAGCTGATAAGCATCGCGATGATCAGACCGATCACCAGGCCGCCGACGCCCAGGGCAATGTCGACGAGGCGGACATCCTCCATGCTGGCTTCCACCATCTTGGTAAGATTTTTGATTCCTTTGAGTATCAGGGGAAAGAAAATAAAAAAGATAAGTCCACACAAAACCATAATAACAATATAAGTTCCCAGCTCGATTTCCGGCGTAAATTGAACCCGCAGGGTCGCCTGAAGCCACTCATTGACGATTACCATCTGCGCCAGGGCACTGCCCAGCAATACCCCTAAAATCGAAAAACATACTCTTAAAATTTTTTGCAGCATTTCATTTCTCACCTCCTTTCAGTCCATAGTAGTTTCATTATAGCACGCTTAGCCTTAAAAATCTGTTAAAGCAAAAGCATCATACAAAGAAAGAGCTGTCACAAATGACAACTCTTTTTTAATCATCGCCTTACGCGTCCAAAACGCGCTAAATTTTTTCTTCTATAACCTGAAGCGATTCCTCTTTGCTCCGTCCCTGCACCAGCACCATCTCACTGATGAGAAAGTTTCTGGCAGAGGTCAGCATCTTTTTTTCTCCGGTAGAAAGACCCTTTTTCCGATCCAGCAGCGTCAGGTTCTTAACCACCTTGGCAACGTCAAAAATATCGCCGCTTTTCAGGATATCCATATTATCCTGATACCGCTTGCTCCAGTTGCCGTTCATCTGGTCGCTCGGCCCCTCAAGGCTGTCGAGCATTTTCTCAATGACATCGGCTGTTACTATATCACGTACACCAACCTCGTCCGCTTTGTCCACAGGAATCAGAATCTCCATTCCCTCAGATACAATTTCCATCAAATAATACATTTGAGTGGTGTCAAAAATTTCCTTTTCCTCGATATCCTTGACCACACCTGCACCATGCATTGGATATACAATTTTATCGCCGATTTCGTACATTATATACACCTCAATCATAATTGCTGATTTCATTATACCATAAAAAAAACACAAATGTAATATTTTATAAGAAATATAATGCTTTGTCAATGAATTTTTTCATTTTCCGAGCCTTTTGCGCTTTATAAAAGGCGGGCAGGACACTCCATTGGCGTTCTGCCATGTCAGCGGCCTTCCGGGGGGCATAGTGCACAAAGATTTTCGGGCGACTCTCTGCGGTCACCTGGATTTGTGTTCTGGCTCAAAAAACAGCAGCGCCCCTGTCCGACGGCAGGGGCGCCCAGTGTTTAATTGTTCATTCAGTATAATGTTCCGCATCCGGGTGAATGCGGCAGGCTTTCTTAAGGCTTTGTTAAATGAGCATGGACAGGCCGATGCGCTTGCGCTCCACATCCACAGACAGCACCTTGACGGTGACCACATCGCCCACAGATAGGACATCGGTGGGATGGGAGATATAGCGGTCGCTGATCTGTGAAATGTGTACCAGGCCATCCTGGTGCACGCCAATGTCCACAAAAGCTCCGAAGTCGATGACGTTGCGCACTGTGCCCACCAGTTCCATGTCTGGCTTTAAGTCCTCAATGCTCAGAACGTCGGATTTAAGGTGCGGCTTGGGTGCGGAATCACGGGGGTCACGTCCAGGCTTTTTCAGCTCCTTGATAATATCCCGCAGGGTCGGCTCTCCGATTTCCAGCATGGCCGCAGTGGCCTTTACGTCCAAGGCGTTAAGCCGGGTGACCGTGTCGCCCAGCTTGTCGGCCTCCAGGTCTGCGGTGGTCAGACCCATGCTTTTCAGCAGATTCTGGACCGCCTTGTAGGATTCGGGATGGACGCCGGTATTGTCCAGAATATTATCCCCATCATCGATGCGCAGGAAGCCCGCACACTGTTCAAAGGCTTTTGCGCCCAGTCCCTTGACCTTTTTGATCGCCTTGCGGTTTAAGAACTTGCCGTTTTCCTCACGGTAGTCGATAATGTTTTTGGCAATGGTTTTGTTGACGCCTGCCACGTGCTTTAAAAGGGAGACCGACGCCCGGTTAATGTTGACACCTACGTTGTTGACCGCGTCCTCCACGGTATCGTCCAGAACCTTTTCCAGTTCTTTCTGGTTAACGTCGTGCTGATACTGGCCCACCCCGATGTGTTTGGGGTCAATTTTCACCAGATCCGACAGCGGATCCTGCAGGCGGCCCGCAATGGAGATGGCCCCTCTCAGGGAAACGTTGATGTCCGGGTACTCCTCAGCGCCCAGCTCAGAGGCCGAGTAAACCGAAGCGCCCGCCTCGTTGACCACAATGTACTGCACCGGGCGGTCGGTTTTTTTCAGCATCTCAGCCACAAATTGCTCGGATTCCCGCGAGGCGGTGCCGTTGCCGATGGAGATGATGTCCACCTTGTACTTTTCGATCATACCCAGCAAAATCTTTTCCGATTTTGCCACCTCGTTTTTCGGTTCCGTCGGGTAAACTGTCGCTGTGTCCAGAAGCTTGCCCATAGGGTCCAGCACCGCGATTTTACACCCGGTTCGAAAGGCTGGGTCAAAGCCCATAGTGGTTTTATCCTTAAAGGGCGGCTGTAATAAAAGCTTTTTCAGGTTGAGGGCAAACATCTTAATGGCGGATTCCTCTGCCTTTTCCTTAAGCTCGGTGCGGATTTCACGCTCGATGGACGGAAAAATCAGGCGCTTGTAGCTGTCCTCGACAGCGCTCACCAGATAGCTGCTGGCCTTATCCCTCAGGATGGATTTCTTCAGATAAGCCAGGATTTCCTCTGCCGGATCCACGATCTTCACTGCCAGCACCTTGCGCTTTTCGCCGCGGTTAAGGGCCAGTACCCGGTGATTGGCAATCTTCTTAACCGGCTCGCTGTAGTCGTAATAATTTTCAAATTCTGTCTTTTCCTCGGCAAAGGCCTTGGTGACTGTGGACTTGACGGCGCCCTTTTCCGTCACCAGACGGCGGATTCTCTTACGGTAATCCGCATTGTCCGAAATGGTCTCGGCGATGATGTCCATGGCTCCCTGCAGGGCGGCTTCAGCGGTTTCCACACCTTTTTCCGGATCAATGTAGTTTTTGGCGTCCTCGGCCAGAGCCGTCTCAGTGTCCAGCTGCAAATAGATTTTAGTGGCCAGGGGCTCCAGTCCCCTTTCCTTTGCCACTGAGGCGCGGGTTTTCTTTTTCTGCTTGTAGGGCAGGTACAGGTCCTCTGCCTCCTGAAGGGTCGCGGCCTTGTCGATGGCGGCCTTGAGCTCGGGCGTCAGCTTGCCCTGTTCCTCAATGCTGCCCGCGATTTCTTCCTTGCGCTTCTGCAGCTTCCGGAGGTAGGTCAGGCGGGCGTCCAGATCACGCAGCAAAACATCGCTCAGGTTGCCGGTGACCTCCTTGCGGTAACGGGCAATAAAAGGGATGGTGTTGCCCGCGTCGATGAGCTCGACGGTATCCTCTACCTGCTTTGGCCGGATATTGAATTCCTGCGCCAGTTTATCAATTAAATATTCCACGTTGTTGACTCCTCTGTAAATTACAATTTCTCATCGGTTCATTTTACCATTATAAATCCGCCACCGCAACAAAACCTTTTATTTAAGATGCCTTTAAGCCTGAAATCCCTTAATTGTCAAACACAGGCGGCCATGTTAAAATGGGAGAAGAAATTTGAAAAAGGAGGGGTACCATGGGAAATAAGTTTATTGTGGATTCAATGTGCGACATCAGCGAAGAAATCCTGCGCCGTTATGAATTTGAATCCCTTCCGATTCCGGTCACCCTTGATGATAAAACCTATTACGACGGTATTGACATTACCCCGGAAATGGTCATCAATTTTGTTAAAAACAATCCATCAAGCTTTCCGAAGACCTCACAGGTCCAGGCCCTCGCCTACCAGGAAACCTTTGAAAAGCACTTAAAAAACGGCGACGACGTCATCTATCTGGCTCTGTCCTCCGGACTCTCCGGCACCTACCAGACCGCCTGTCTCATCGCCTCCGAGCTGCTGGAAAAATATCCGGGACGCAAAATCAGTATTGTGGACTCAAAATGCGCCACCACCGGCATGATGATGATCCTGCACCAGGGACTCAAGCTCGACAAGCTGCACAAGCCCCACGAAGAAATCGTGGAGAGCATGCGCTTTCTGGCCGAGCACATCCAGATCTTCTTTATGGTGGGCGATATCCGCTGGCTGGCCCAGGGCGGCCGTATCAGCAAAAACGTGGCCCTTATCGGTGAGATGCTCAAAATCGTTCCGATCCTTTACTTTAAGGACGGACAGATTCTGGCCTTTGACAAGGTCCGCGGCCAGAAAAAGGCTTTGAAGAAAATGATGGCCTCCATTGATGAGCGCATGGCCGATAAGGACCAGATCGTGGGCATGATCAACAGTACCGCACCCGAGCTCCAGGAAAAGGTCAAAAAATACATGACCAAGGAGTTTGGAACTAAGAATTTTCTGACGCCCGAAGCCGGTGCCGGCAGCGCGCTGACCGTTCACATCGGCATTGACTGTCTCGGCGTCATGTTCTTCGACGCCCTTCCGGATAATTATGTACGGGTTTATCCCTAAAAGCAAAGGAGCTGTGATTTTATGACTGAACTGACTTCAATGCAGAACATCGGCAAGGAGATGGATAAGAAGGATCAAAATCAGGGGATAGCTAAAATGAAAATCGCGATTTGTTATGTGTCCATCCATCACGGAAATACCAAAAAAGTCGTTGAGGGCATCAAACATGGCCTGGACGTTGACCTGTTTGATGTGGCCAAGCCGGGGCGCCTTGATTTATCAGACTATGAGCTGATCGGCTTCGCATCGGGTGTGTTTTATAACAACCTGCATAAAAACATTGAAAAATGTATAACAGAAACCACATTCGGTGAAAATCAAAGCGTGTTTTTAATGGCGACCTGCGGCGTTCCCTACCGGGATTATACCAAAGGCGCAAGGGCGCTGCTGAAGGAAAAAAACGTGGCGGTGGCCGGTTCCTTCCAGTGCAGAGGCTACGACACTTTCGGACCCTTTGGAAAAATAGGCGGCATTGCCAAAAAGCATCCAAATGACGCCGATATTAAAAGGGCTTTGGATTTTGTCAGGAGCTTAATATAAAGCTCCTGACACCGCAGCTAAAGCCGAAACGCTTTTAATGCATAAATATGTATAAAATTTCAGCTGTTACCCCAAAAGAGGTGAGGCGCATTTTGCGCCCCACCTCTTTTTAAATCCGTCCCATGAGCCGATCCCGGCTGATCCGTCTGTGGATAAACCCAGCCAGCAGCAGATCTGCCGCCATCAGAAAAAACAAGCTGCCGGCCGCCCAGAGCACTGGACTTCCCGTCAGCGTTCCGGCCAACAAAGCCGGAACAACGGCCAAAAAGCTGAAAACAGCCGACACATACAGGCCCTGACGCGGCTTTTTCATCATCATACTGAACAGCCCGGTAACATAGGCCATCAAAAGGCTGAACAGCAGTCCAGCGGCCAACAGCAGCCACTGATCCGGCGAAAACAGCATTAATCCGGCCAGTCCGCGGGTCATGGCCGACACCAGCAGCATCAGCAGTGACGCCAATACGCTGATGGCAAACGCGAACAAAAGAGCCAGCAGTCCCTTTCCCAGAAACAGCGCGCCGGTGGTGACTGGTGTGGACAGCAGAGACTCAAAGGTCTTATAGGCCCGCTCGCCGCCAATGGTATAGGCCGTCAGGTTTACCGTGATCCGGGCTGTCCCAAGGCTCAAAACCGCCAGAGCCGCGTAGACACTCCCCGCGCCAAAAAAGTAATGCCAGAGGACCATAAAAACAGCCGGGGCCAGTGTAAAAATCAGCAGGCTGAACTTAAAACGTCCCAGCGCCCTGAAATACCGCCACTCATGGCTCAGCACCACCAGGCTCTGTATACGGGTATCCCGCTGACGCGTATATCCTGCCATTGCTCTCCACGCCGTGGCTGATAGAAAACCTGCCCGCTCCAATCTGCACAGCCGCCGCAGCGCCCAGCTGCTCAGCAGGGCCGCCATCAGCAGAAAGACCCCGCCCAGCAGCAGGGCCGCCTCGGTCTGCTCCTGAGAAACCAGCGTGAGCAGCACGATCAGGTAAAAGCCAACAGGGATCAAGAAGCACAGCCCCCGGCCTCCGGCCTCCTGAACATCGGCGGATACCGCCGATGTGTACAACCCGGTCAGGGTAAGGCACAACGCGCCCAGGATAAAAAACCCGGTCACAGCGAGCAGCATCAGGCCAGTGACATCGGGTAAAACACCGGCTGCTGCCTTTAAAATGAGCAGCGGCATCAGGCTCAGGCAGAAGCAGCCCCCCGAGGCCTCGAGGCAGAACGCGCCCTTTCCCAAAATCAACTGTTTTTTACGCACACTGGTGGCCAGGAGGCTCTCAAGCGTCCGCGTTTCCTTCTCAGCCGCAAAAGTCTCGGACGCCCACTGCTTTAGGAGAAAAAGCGGGTACAGCACCATGGCGTTCAGCACAAAGGGGCCGGCCGCCTGCCACAGGGGCAGCAGCCCGCCGATAAGGAGGGCGCCGCAGGCATAAAAGGCCAAGGTACCGCTATCCCTGAGGGTCAGCCGCCACTGCTGGGCGCAGACTGCTTTAATCCCGTCCATGTTCAGCCGCCTGCCCTTCAATCTTCATATACAGCCTTTCGAGATCAAAATCCCCGCCGCCGGTCTCACACCTCAAGGCCTCCAATGTGTTGGTAAAAATACTCCGGCCATAGCGCAATATGGCGATCTGGTCCGCCACCCGCTCCACCTCACTGAGATTGTGAGTGGTGAGGACAATGGTGGCGCCGTCCTGCTCCGTCAGCTCTGTAAGGATGGCGCGCAGATGCTCAATACTCACCGGATCCAGGCCGCTTGTGGGTTCATCCAGAAGCAGCAGGCGCGGACGGTGCAGCATCGCGCGGATCAGGGCCACCTTTTTCTTCATACCTGTTGAAAAGCCTCTGACTGCCAGGTTTTTCTTATCTAAAATATCAAGGCGCGCCAGCAGGGCGTCGATCCGGGCATCGTAATCTCCGCGTGTCATGCCGTAAAGTCTTGCAAAATAGCTCAGGTTATCATAGACGCTTAAGGGCTCGTACAGTCCCGTATCCTCCGACAGTACGCCGCACATGCGCCGAACCGCATCGCCGTCCTGCACTGGGTTCAGACCGCCGACCGTGAGTTCACCGCTGTCTGGTGACAGCAGACCCAGGATCAGCCGCAGCGTCGTGGTCTTTCCCGCGCCGTTATGGCCCAGGAGCGCGCAGACCGATCCCTGCCCAATGTCCAGGTCCAGCTGATTTAACGCCTGCACACTTCCAAAGCTTTTGCTCACCTGTTTCAGTTCAATGAATGCCATCTTTTCTCCTCTCTTTCCAAAAATAGTATAGCACACTATACAAATATTGTATAGTGTGCTATACTATTTTGCGCTGATACTTGTCGTTTTCCTGTTTTTATATTATGATTAGAAAAAAACAGGAGCTTCGGAATGAAAACACGTATCCGCGAATTGAGAAAACAAAGGCATATTTCCCAGGCCGAACTGGCAAGGGCCGTCCGGGTCACCCGGCTGACCATCACCTCCATCGAGAATGAAAAGTACACGGCCTCGCTGGCCCTCGCGTATAAAATCTCAAAATACTTTGGCCTGGCCATCGAACAGGTCTTTGATTTCTCAGAAATTGATGAGGAGGAAAAAAGCCATGAATTCCTTTAGAAAAACCATCGTCCGGCGCTTAACGCTCAGTGTTCTCATCGCCGTCATCGGTGCGCTGGCCGCCGCTGCCGGCGTTCTGTACAGCCTTTCGTCCTTCGGACCGCCCGACACTGCTGTCTTTTCAAAAAGCATCGGTCTGTTCGCAGGTATTGAGGCTGTCTGCGTTTATCGCATTATCCGTTACGCCCAGGCCCTCAAGTCCTCCGAAACGCTCGAAGCCCTTGAAATCGCCGAAAAGGATGAGCGCAACCAGTCCATTCAGCTGAGAACCTGTCGAAGCACCCTCTACCTTACCTTTGCGCTTCTGGGATTCGGCGGCATTGTCTGTTCCTTTTTCAGCCCGGTCCTGTTTTATACTCTGGGCGCTGTCCTGATCGTTACGCTTGTGATTTTCCTGGCCTTTTGGGTTTATTACCGGCAGCGGTAGATAAAAAAAGAGGCGGGTGATTTTTCACCTCGCCTTAAAATTTTCCGTTTTTCTATTAATTTCTAAAAATCCGCCGCTTAAAACAGAGCAGAGCTGATCCAAGATAGCCGCCGATAATGGTCTTATCCAGCTCCATCGGACTTTCTTCTCCCATTCTAAAAGGCTTTAAACATCTTTACCTTTACCCTGCTCATAGTCCGCTGTGCTTCCGCCAGATCAGGAGCCCAGGCCAAGCAGAAAACTTTTTACAGCGCCCATGCCAGGTTCGCCGGCGGACGCTTAAATTATAAGTCTTTGCTTAAATAAACCATGTCTACCAGCTGAACACCATCCTCAAACATCGGGTGGTCGTAGTTATCGTTGAAAAAGTTCCGAACCCTGTGAGATGGCTTAAAACCATTTTTCTGGTAAAACTGTAAAATCCACGGGACATCACCTGTTCCCACACGCATTGTTGCATATTGATCTTTGTAATGCGAAAATACGTGTTCTAAAAGTTGGCTTCCATAACCTTTTCCATGCCATTTTTCATAAGTAGCTATGTTTTTCAATTCGCAGACAGAATCGCTCTCCCGCGTAACAACGCAAACGCTTTTTAAGCCATCATCATACAGGGCAAACAGTTCTCCGCGATACAGGTATTTCTCGATCATCTTCAAATCTTCATCGGCAAGAAGCAAAAGTGCCATAAAATTTGTTTTATCGCTGTCTTTGACCGCAGTTATTATCATTTTACCTCCAAAATCTCACCTGGTTTCATGAAACCTCTTATTTTCCATACATTTGAGTCTATTTAAGAGGCAGGGTGCGTTCCGCTCTCTGCCTCTTCCCATGCTACTCAATACTCTTGAGCGACTCAACCATATCCACTCTTTTGATCACCGGCGCCATAAAAAGATTGACAATCAGCGTAAAGGCTATGGTGAAGATACAGGCAAAAACGTAGCTGCTCGGGTCGATGCCCCGGCCGAACATGACGATGTCGGTCTCCACAGTGGTGATGATAAAGTTGTTCAGGATAATTCCCAGTCCCAGGCCGATGAGCATGCCGATAAAGGACAGGATGATGTTTTCCCTGAAGATGTAATTGTTGGTCTCCCGGTCATAAAAGCCCAGAACCCGGATGGTGGCGATCTCCCGCACGCGCTCCGACACATTAATGTTGGTCAGATTATAGAGCACCACAAAGGCCAGAGCCCCAGCGGCCACCAGCATGACAAGCACCACCATGTTCAGGCTGCTCAGACTGTCGGTGGAGGATTTGACGATGCTGCCCGTAAAGCTCACTGACACCACATCGCTGTTATCCAGCCACTTTTCTCCAAAGGCGTTTTCTGCATCTGTGCTGGTGTCCTTCAGATTAAAATAAGCCACATTGTATTTGGCCGGCTCGCCCGAAGCGGCTTCATAGGCCTTTGGCGACACGTACACATAATTTTCAATATAGTTTTCTGTAATGTCCGCAACTTTAATCTTAAATTCCCGATCATCTGAATACAGCCGGATCGTGTCGCCGACCTGAATCCCAAGGTCATTTGCGAGTTTTTCGGTGATAATGGCCCCACTGTCGTCCAGAGTCAGCTTTTTATCCGGCTCCTTCCGGTGCCTTAGGTCGATGAAACGGTTCATATCACCGGGCGTTTCCGGCACGTAGAGGTAAGCGTCCTTGGAATGACCGCCGTTGTCCAGCGCCACACTCATTTTCAGCTGTTTGGCCAGCATGCCGTCCTTAACCTGAGGATCGGCCTTAAGCTCGGACTCAAGGGGCGCTTTGGCCTCCAGAGTATCCTCATTTTTAAAGGCCATCATGCCGTCGTAGACAGAGATTTCCTCAAACTGCTTGGGAATGATGGAAAAGATCGAGTCCTGAAGGCCAAAACCAGCCAGAATCAGGGCGGTACACCCGGAAATCCCGATAACGGTCATGAAGAAACGGGCCTTGTAGCGCAGGATATTTCGGGCAGTCACCTTTGAGATAAAGCCCATGCGTTTCCAGATGAATGGAATTTTTTCCAGAAAAATCCGCTTACCGATCTTCGGGGCCTTTGGCCGCATGAGTTCAGAAGGCTCCTCTCTCAGCTCCACAGAGCAGATCAAAACCGCTGCGCCCACAGTGCACAAAAGGGTGATGATACAGCTGATAATGATGGCGCCCCACGGCACTGAGAGTGACAACGCCGGTACCTGATATAGCAGGCTGTAAGCGCCTACGATCAACCCCGGCAGGGTATTGATGCCGCTGACCACGCCAATGGCACAGCCCACCGCGGCGGCCAGGGCCGCGTAGATCACAAACTTGGATGCAATACTGGCCGGCCTGTAGCCCAGTGCCTTTAAAGTTCCGATTTCCATGCGCTGCTCCTCGACCATGCGGGTCATGGTCGTAAAAGCTACCAGCGCCGCCACCAGCAGGAAGAACACTGGAAAAATACCGGCCACGTTGTCGATGCGGTTGGCGTCCTCACCGTAACCGCTGTAGCCCGGATTATCGTCGCGGTTAAACACATACCATTTGCCAAAGTCTACATCCTTCAGCTCCTTCTCGCTGTCTGCGATTTTCTGTCTGGCGTCATCCAGCTGCTGCTGTCCCTCGGCGCGCTGGGTTTCCAGCTCCGCGCGGCCCTCCGCCAGCTGTTTCCGGGCGTCGTCCAGCTGCTGCTGCCCTTCTGCCAGCTGCTGCTGGGCCTGAGTCTTACCCTGCTCCAGCTGCTGCCAGCCCTGGGCGATGGCAGCTCTTCCCTGCTCCGCCTGGGCGGCTCCGCTGTCCAGTGCCGCCTTTGACTGGTCCAGCTGGGCCTTAGCCGCTGCCAGCTGATTCTCAGTATCGGCCAGCTTTTGTCTGTTCGCGGCCAGCTCCGCGCTCCCGGCATCATAAGCCGCCTGCGCTGTCTCAAGCTGGCTTTTCAGCTGTTTCAGTTTTTCCTTAAGCTCTGGCGGCCGCTGTTCTTCCGGGATCGCCTCAATCTGGGCGATGGCGGATTTTAGCTGCGCAATACCCTGGGCCGCATCGGACAGCTGCTTTTCAGCCTCGGCAATGGCGGCCTCCGCGGCCGGTTTGCCCGCCTCATAGGCGGCCTTGTTCTGGCCGTACTGGCTCAGTCCCTCGGCGTACTGCTGCTGTCCGGAGGCCAGCTGGGCTGCCGCTGCGTTTAACTGAGCCTCCTTTTCATTTAAGGTCGCTGTGGTAGAGGCCACCATCTCGTCATAGCTTCTCTGTCCCTCTGCCAGATCGGCCTCGCCGTCAGCAATCTGCTGTTCGGCGTCGCGCAGCTTCTGCTCAGCCTTTTGGATCTCCTCCTCGAAGGTGGTCTGGGCGTCCAGAAGCTCCCGTTTAGCCTTATCCAGCTCCTGGGTGCCTGTGGTTATAATATCATCATAGTTGACCTGCAGGCGGTCGTGGCCCACAGTTTCCAGACGGCTTTCCAGCGCCGACACCGCATCCTTGTATTCAGTGCTATAGGCCGAGACGCCATCCGCACTGGCCGTGGAGTAGACATAGGCGTCGGTGTAGCGCTCGGTCTTAAAGACCCCGGGCTTAACCATCATATAGAAAGAAATATCCCCGCTGCCCACGGAGGTGGAGCCGCGTTCGATGGAGATGTACTGGGGCGAACGGATATAGCCCACCACTGTGTACTCATTCTGGGACAGGGTGTCCTCCAGCTTCTTGTCACCCACCTCAGGCGACATCCTGATGGTGCTTCCGATGCTGTAGGCATTCCGGCCCGTATGCGGTCCGGTGATGTCCGGCTTCTCGATCACGCACTCGTTATCCTTTTCCGGCATGCGGCCCTCCAGCAGCAGGGGCTGGTTCAGGCCGTCCTCAGCCGGTACGGCCAGCACCTTGAACACTGGACGCTTTTCGCCGTTTTCCACAATCACATCGGTAGAGTAGGACGGCATGACGGCTGCCACGCCGTCCACCTTTTTCAGGGCCGCCACATCGTCATCGGTAAAGCCATAGGTGGATACCAGATGGATATCCGCCAGCTTCTGTTCTTCAAAATATTGGTTGGCTGTGTATTTCATGCTGGGACTGGTGCTCTTAACGCCGCCAAAGAAACAGATTCCCAGAGCGATAATGGCCACGATGGACAAAAAACGGCTCAGGGATTTCCGTATTTCCCGCACTGTATCTTTTCTTAATGCTTTCATACTTCCCTCATTTTCTCATACTGGTCTTATTCTAACACATTAATCTGAAATGTTTAACCATAATTTAACCGATTAACTTGACGCGTGCGCCTTTTCAGGATATAATCGAATTAAACATATTTACTTACTATGAATTGGAGGTATCGCAATGCGTATATCCGCGAAGGGACGGTATGGTCTGGCGGCCATGATCGCCATTGCCCAAGGAGATTTTGAGGGGGACTATGTTCCGGTCATCGTGATTGCGGAAAAGCTGGGGCTCTCTAAAATATATCTTGAACAGGTTTTTTCTCTGCTGAAGCGCGCCGGACTGGTTCATTCTGTCAAAGGCGCCCAGGGCGGCTACCGGCTGACAAGAGAGCCGGACCAGATCAATGCCCATGAGATTCTGACCGCGCTGGAGCAGATTCTTTTTGAAAGCACTGAGACCAGTGTGGAGGAGGCTTCGCCCGCCATCGAACACGCGATGCAGAAGTCTGTGTTCACCCCGCTGGACCAGACGGTTCAGGCGTATCTTGAAAAGATCACACTGGATGAACTGGTTGTCGAAGCGGGCCGGTATAAGGGAAACAACCACTTCATGTTTTTTATCTGAAACAGACAAAAGCTGCCGTCCATGGCCATTACCCCATGGACGGCAGCTTTTGCTTTGTAAAAAATAAGGAAAAGAAATGAAAAAGTATATATAAACCCACCACATTATGGTGAAGGGATTGTCCGCTGCTGACGTGCTTTGTTATATCAGTATAATACCCTCGAAATGTGACGGTAACATGAACGTCATGTGAAATCTGTGTAAATTAAGCCGTTTTTAAGACTTTTCACCTGTCTGGAAAACGTCAATCTTAAAAAAATAGTAAGAATTTTGACGACTTGCCGGTAAGATTTTGCTGATAGAATAAACCTACCGCAAAACGAAAGGACAGGAAAGCGCAATGAAAAAGCATTCTGCTGCCGGACGGCAGCCCATCACACGACTGAACCCCGACCCCGCCCTGGGGCTGACCAGCGAACAGGCACAGCACCGCGCAGAAGCGGGCTGGCATAACAGGACAGGTGACCGTCTGTCCAAAACCGAGGGACAGATCATTCGAGATAATATCTTTACCTTTTTTAATTTGCTGTTTTTCGCGCTGGCCCTTTGTCTTTTTATGGTTAAGGCCTATACCGACATGCTTTTTCTGGGCATTGTCATCATCAATGTACTCATCGGCATCATCCAGGAGCTCAAGGTCAAGCGCACACTGGACAAAATCGCCCTGCTCTCAGGCCAGAACGCACGGGTCATTCGGGACGGTGTGGTTCAGACGCTGCCACCGGATGCGCTGGTGCTGGACGACATCGCACTCTTTGGCCCCGGCAGCTCAATCTGCGCCGACGCCATTCTGTACAGCGGCGCTGTGGAGGTCAACGAATCTCTGCTGACCGGCGAGTCCGACATCGTTGCCAAGAGCACGGGCGACTGCCTGCTCTCCGGCAGCTTCATCGTCTCCGGCAGCTGCTCCGCCCGTCTGGACAAGGTCGGCGGGGACTCCTACGCCGCCAGCATTACCCAGGAGGCCAAACGCCGTAAAAAACATCGTTCTGAAATGATGCGTGACCTTGACCGGATGCTGAAGCTCATCGGCATTGGCATTATTCCTCTGGGGCTTATCATGTTTTTCAAGCAGAGCGCCCTTTTAAACACAGGTGTTCCCTATGCGGTCAGCTCCACTGTGGCCGCCATGGTGGGCATGATTCCAGAGGGCCTGTACCTGCTGGTCAACATTGCTCTGGCCGTCAGCGTTGTCAACCTGGCCCGCCGCAGAACTCTGGTACACGAGCTGTCCTGCATTGAGAACCTGGCCCGAGTGGATACCCTGTGTCTGGACAAAACCGGCACCCTGACCGAAGGCGTCATGGAAGTCACCGGCGTCCTTCCGCTCTCCGGCCTCTCAGAGGGCGACCTTGAAAAGCATCTCGCTGCTTTTCAAAAGGCTGCCACCTCAGAAAACGCCACAGCTACCGCCCTGAACCATTATTGTACGCAGGATGCTCCGTCCCTTTCTGTAAAATCGGAGATTCCTTTTTCCTCTGAGCGCAAATGGAATGCCCTTATCCTGGATGACGGCTCTGCCTGCTTTCTGGGCGCGCCCAAGCGGCTTCTGGGTAAAAACTACACCCGCTACACCTCCCGGCTAAAGCCTTATCTGGCCTCTGGAAAGCGGGTGCTCCTGCTGGCTCAGGGCACCGCAGCGTCTGTCGAAGCTCCTGAAAACAGCAATCTGAGACCCCTCGGCTTTATTTTTCTCTCCGACAAGCTGCGGCACGATGTTCAGGAAACCCTGGCCTATTTCAGAGAACAGGGTGTGGCGATCAAGGTGATCTCCGGTGACAACGCCGAAGCCGTTTCTGAGATCGCGCGGCGCGCGGGGGTGAACGGCGCCGGCGCCTATATTGACGCCAGTTCCCTTGACGAGGACGCGGATATGGTCGCGGCCGCTGAGAACCACAGCGTTTTCGGCCGGGTTACGCCTGAGCAGAAGCGCCGTCTGATCCGCGGTTTAAAGGAAAGCGGCCACACGGTTGCCATGATCGGCGACGGTGTCAACGATGTCCTGGCACTCAAGGAGGCGGACTGCAGCATCGCCATGGCAGCAGGCAGCGACGCAGCCCAGCACGTATCTCAAATGGTACTGCTGGATTCAGATTTTTCCGTGATGCCTCAGATCGTCAGGGAGGGGCGGCGGGTCATTAACAATATCGAGCGCTCCGCCGCACTGTTTCTGGTCAAGAACATTTTTTCCTTTATCCTGTCCCTGATCCTGTTGTTCGTGGCGGTCCCCTATCCCTTTCTGCCCATACACATCACTCTGATCAGCGGGCTGATGATCGGAATTCCTTCCTTTGCCCTGACCTTTGAGCCCAATGACCGCCAGGTGCGCGGGCATTTTCTGAAAAATGTGCTGTCCGGTGCGCTGCCCGGCGGGCTGGTCAACGCCTTTAACCTGCTGGCTGTCCTGACCGCCGGCTCCCTTCTGGGCCTGCCCATGAGTCAGATTTCCACAGTCTGCACGCTTCTGGTCGGCGTTACCGGGCTTCTGGTGCTTTTTAAGCTCTGTCAGCCGCTGAGCCTGCCACGGGCTGGCCTCATCGCGGCCATGGGCGTGGGCTTTTTCGGGGCTGCCTTCCTGTTTGGCCCTCTGTTCAGCCTCAGCCTGCTCACCCTGGAGGGCTGGCTGATCCTTGGCATCCTTACCGCACTGTCTCCCCTGCTGATGACCGGCCTGACAGCCCTTTTGCGCCGGCTTGAGCAGCAGCAGAAAAAAACTAAAAGCTTGAAAAAAAACAAAGCCGCTGAGCCTGCGCGAGACTGACAGGCTATAGCCTCCCGGTGGGATGCACAACGCATCCCGCCTTTTTTTGTTTTCTTTTTCAAAAAATATGCTACAATATAAATACACTAATTATGACGAAGGAGACGCATCTGTGACAATAAAGGAAAAAACCTTTCAACTTATTCCTGCTCTGTTCCTGATCATGCTGGTTCTGGGCGGCGCTGTCCTTGTATTACTGTCAAACCTGCTTCCCCATGCCAACAATCGTTTTGACGCGGGGCCTGTTACTCTGCTGACGGAAAGCTGGGCAGTGGACAGTGGCTTGACAGAATCGGAAACCGCTCTGCCGGCAACGTTTCCGTCGGATTCTGTCCGTCTGACCGCGGTTCTTCCCGAGAGTCTTCCGGCGGACGCTGTTTTGGGGATCCCGACAGCCTACCAGTCCCTCACTGTATCCGTCAATGGTACAGAAATCTACAGTCTGCCGGCAGACACCGCCTTTGGCAATCTTTACCATGTGGTTTCGATCCCTGAGGATTCAGGCGGCGAAACCGTCACCCTGTCCGTTGCGTCGCTCTATGATTCGGCCAACCTGCATCTGGGCAGTATCAGCTTTGGCAGCCGGACTGCTGTATTGTTCAGTCAGATGAACCAGGATGTTGGCAGCATGTTTGTATCACTTTTCCTGCTGATCATTGGTGTTCTGCTGCTGGCTACCTTCGGTTTCCTGCCCGGCCCCAAAACCGGGCGTGACCGTTTCATCTATCTGGGTACCTTCTCGATCCTGTCGGCCCTGTGGATTCTGACAGACTCCAACTTTCTGCAGTTTCTTCCGTTTAACACCACCTTTGGCGTGCTCCTGTCCTTCTATAGCTTCACGCTGATGGTCATTCCCATCATCCAGTTTATTAAGCTGGGAAGCCACGAACGCTACCACAAGGCCTACGATGTTATCACCCTGCTGATGCTTGCAAATTTTCTGGCTAATATCTGTGTTTCCATGGTCAATGTCCTGTATCTGCCGAATATGCTGGTCATCACGCACACCTTGCTCATCAGCGCGATTTTTCTGTTTATCGGAACCCTTATTCACAGCTGGGTCAAGTGCCATGAGCGGCGCGTCAGCACGCTGTTTGCCGCCTTTCTGCTGTTGTGTGCCGCGGGCGTCATCGATCTGGTACGCTTTTACATCAATCCGGTGGACAACGACAACAGCCTGTTCTTTAAAATCGGACTGCTGGTGTTTATCGCCGTCCTCGGCCTTTCAAGCATCCGGGACAGCCTGAGGCTTTTCCGGGACGCGGTTCATGTCGAGGTCTATAAAAAGCTGGCCTACACTGACACCACCACTAAGCTGGCCAACCGGACAGCCTACGAGCGGGATCTCGAAAACCTGCGCCACTCGCTGCCCATCGAAAGCCTGACCATTGTCTCCTTTGATTTGAACAACCTCAAGCTGACCAATGATACTCTTGGCCACAGTATGGGTGACACTCTGATCATCGACAGCGGCACCTGTATTCAGTCGAGCTTTAAGGAAACCGGTAACTGCTACCGGATCGGCGGCGATGAGTTTTGTGTTATCGCCAAAAATCTGGAGCACAGCGTTCTCAAGGCCTGCCTCGACGCCTTTGACGCTTCCATTCTCGAGTACAATGAAGGCCATGAGCCCAGGCTCGACATCGCCCGCGGCTACAGCTGCGGCCCTGTCCACACTGCCGGCGCCCTCGACCAGCTGATCCGCCAGGCCGACCAGGCCATGTACCTTTGCAAAGAAGAATGCCATTTATCCGGCCGTTAAAAAAGGTGGGGTGCACGATGCACCCCACCTTTTATGATTCCCGAACCGGCTTTGCGAAGGCACAGGGTACACCGACTAGGCATTTGCCGCAGACCTCGCTGCCAGTGTCCAGGACAGCTTCACCTGCGCCGGCGGCGTAGGAGTTGCCGAACCCCCGGTAAACGGCGGCGTTTTCAGAGCAGACGCCAAAGCATATTTTCCGGTCATAGCCATCTGTGCTCAGAGCGCCTGAAAAACAATGCTTCACGCACACCCCGCATTTGCCTTCCCACTTGTACAGACAGTTCTCAGCCGTAAGCGGCGCGCCTGGTTCCACCTCCAGATTCGTGACCACGCTGCTGAAACGGCCGCAGCAGCCCTTGTCGGTGATGAGCATATTGTTGAGTCCAAAGGTCCCCAGTCCGGCGAGCCAGGCCATATGACGCTGCGACCACCGGCTCATGAGAATTTCCCGGTCAAAGGTGGTGGCCTCCGGCGAAACCGCTGCGCGGCAGCCCCTAGCCTCCAGTTGCTCGATGATGTGAGCGTTCAGCTCATTAAATAACGCGTTGGTATCTTCGTAGGCTCGTGCCCAGTCCGATGATGACAGCCGTCCTGTGATGTTGGACCGGGCCGTCTCAGGAGTGAAGGGCAGAAAATAACAGACCACCACGGTGGCGTCCTCCAGTACCTCCCGCGGCATCACATGATTTTTGTCCGCCACCTCCCTGAACTCTGAAAGCCTTGGGTGCGCTGCGTCGGCAAAACCCACCAGCGGCGTTCCCCACTTTGTCTCACTTGTCTTTTCATACGCGTTTACATAATCCTCGATCAGTTTGGTTACATACGCTTTCATCCCTGGGCCTCCTTATTTTTGCATCCCGTTAACTAAACTTCTATAAAAAAGCGCCGGAACATCTGCTCCGGCGCTTCATTTTTTCTTTATTTACCGGCTTTCAGCCGTCTCACAGCTTCCTCAGCGGTTTCCCATTCGTTGTAATACAGGTTTTCGTCTTTCATGGTTTCCTGTTTTTCATGGCCTTTACCGGCCAGAACCAGCACGTCGCCTGCCTTTGGAAGGGTGGCGGCGTAGTAGATTGCGTCCCAGCGGCGCAGTACAGTTTCATAGGCGTCGGTTTTTTCGGCTACTGCTGCGGCCACAGTGTCAATGATGGACTGCGGGTCCTCGCTGGCCGGATTGTCCGAGGTCACAATAATATGGTCGGCAAAAGCGCCGGCGATCCGGCCCATGATCGGCCGTTTTTCCTTATCGCGGTCCCCATTGCAGCCAAAGACCAGATAAACCTTGCCGTCGTACATGGCCTTGACCGATTTTAACAAGCGTTCCAGAGAATCGGGCGAGTGGGCATAATCGATGATGATGTCAAAATCAGTGCCGAGATCCAGACGTTCCATCCGGCCCTCTACCCCAGACATGGAGGCCAGAGCTTCTTTGATGACCTCAATGGAAATGCCCTCCAGCAGGGCGTTGATAATGGCCGCCATACTGTTGTAGACCATGACCTCGCCAGGCATGGAAAGGTAAATTTCTTCCTCGCCGTCCTTAGTCACCAGTGTATAATGGGTGCCGTCAATACTGTATTTCATATCTCTGGCGTAAAAATCACATTCCGGATTCAGCCCGTAGGAATATACCGCCACACCTTTTTTCTGGGCGCAGCGGTCATACAGCTTTTTGCCCCATTCATCATCGCAGTTGATGATGTTGGCCTTAGAGGTATAGGTAAACAGCTTGGCCTTGGCTTCAAAATAATTTTCAAAGGTCTTGTGGTAATCCAGGTGGTCCTGGGTCAGATTGGAGAAAATGCCGTAGTCAAAGGCCACGCCGTTGACACGGTCGAGATCCAGCGCATGGGATGAGACCTCCATCACCAGGTTCTGACATCCGGCTTCGACCATCTCTGAAATGATCTCCTGTACCTCCAGCGAATCTGGTGTAGTACGGCCGGCATTGTCGATGATTTCGTCCCCGATCTGGTTATTGATGGTGCCGATCAGGCCGCATTTTCGCCCATCCTTCTGAAAAATGCTTTTGAGCATATGTGTGATGGTGGTCTTTCCATTAGTGCCGGTCACGCCGGTAATGGAGAGCCCTTCAGACGGATGGCCGTAAAAACGGCTGGACATGGTGCCCAGCATATGGCGGGCGTTCCGGACCTTGACATACATGACGCCGTCCTGATATTCGTCCAGGTCGTGCTCGTAGATAACCAGGCTGGCCCCGCGGCTGATGGCGTCTCCGATATACTGATGTCCGTCGGTTTTCAGCCCTTTGATGGCAACAAACAGGCTGTTTGGAACCACCTTCTGGGAATTATAGGCAATATGTTCGATCTCACTCTCGGGATTGTTGTTCCGTACTTCTACAATCTCCGGATCTTCCAAAATACGATTTAGTTTCATGGGTACCTCGATCAATTTGTTCTCTTCTTCGATTAACTTATTAATTATACAGTTCTTCCAGGGAATTGTCCAGAAAAAGGCCATTTTGATACAAAAATAATACACTTAAGTTACAAAAAAGGAAATCCTGGCGGTGCAAGAATTTATTCGCGCGGTCAAACAAGTCATTTGTGCGGCACGGAAATTTCCGGTTTAAAAGGGTGATATAATGAGAAAAACACTCATAAAAAGGAGAAAGAATCATGAAAGCAGGGAAAAAACCTTTTATTGCTCTGGGTATGGCGGCGGTCTTGTTTTTAATGTCCGTTCTTGCGCCGATGCCTGTTGCCACAGCCCAGTCCGGCACCTCTCTGCGGGGCGGCATGGCCACAAAGGCCATCAAGGGGCTGACCAGCGTCGGAGGAAAGGTTTATAAATCCTTGTCCAACAAGCGTTGGAAAAAGGACTGTGAAACCTGGATGGCGGCCACCGGTGAGCAGCTGGATGTGATGGAGGACAAGATCGACGGGCTGGACGAGAATATCAAGGCAGTTCAGCAGACTCTCGGCGACATCGAAAACCAGATCGACGGGGTCTGCCAGCAGATTGAGACCATGAGCCAGGCCATCGACCAGAGCATTGCCCAAAACACGCTCACCACGCGCCTGCAGACAATCAATGCCCTGGGCGCCAACGCTGCTGGCCTGTGCCAGGACCTGAATAAAATCGGCGATGACAGTATCAGTCAGACCGAACGGGCGCAGCGGGTCGCCAGCTTTATAAAACGCGTTGAGACGGATAATCTTGAAGGGCAGTTTAACACAGCCCTGAACCTGCTGACCGAGCCGGATACCTCCGGCAAATCCATCGCCGAGGCTTACCTGGATTACCTGAAGGTTGGCAAGCCCTTCTATTTTCAGATTTACGATAACCTGCTTTCCGGCTATCAGAATTTTTCGGACATCCTGCTCTCGGCCAGCTATGTCCTTCTGGAATACTACCACTACTATTCCGGCCCCTACAACCCCAGGAGCCCGTATATTACCATCAACCAGAACGACCTGACCGAAAAGCTGGAGACCGGTCTGGACGCCGTCTACCGCCAGCTCGACATCAACGACGACGACAAGCCTGACAGACTGGGAAACGAATCGTACATGCGTTACTACGGCAGCTCTGGCAAATTTATCCAAAACGGGGTTTTTGAATACGCGAATGTGGTGCGTCTGCGCTCCACTGTAGATGAAAAGTACTACATGATTACGGTCAGCGGCAATACCGCGACACCAAAATGGAGCACTGTTTTCAATCTGACGCAGACCCCTTACGGGCCCACGGACGACTACCTGGCCAGCGAAACGGTTTCTGACGGCACGCGTACCTACCACATCGCCAAGAGCAGCGGAGAGGTCTACCATCTTCTCCGGTACTATTCGGATCACGCCATGACCGTCACAACCTCGGACGCGACAATTTACGATTTTCTGTTTACCCAAAACCCTATTTTGAACCCCAACGCCCAGGAAGTGGGTAAAGACGGCAAGGCAAAGGGGCCGATGCACGCCTGTCTGGATGCACCCATTGCCATCTGGAAATTTGATGATGACGGCCAGTATTATACAAAAACGACCAGCCGCAGTGACGATCAAAAACTGACCTATCAAGACGCCAAGAACAGAAAATCCATCCTGGATCCCGGATTTAACAGCAGTTGGGCCCGGGAAGTGTTTGTCTACGTCTTCGTCCAGGAATAAAACGGAGGTTTTTAACATGAAAGTTTTTAAAAAAACAGCGCTGCTCCTTATCTTTCTGCTCTGCCTTCTGGGCATCGGCGGATCGGTTTTCGCCGCCGGAGCATTGGAGCCGCTGACACTAAAAACCGGCGGTCCCGGCAACACTGTACACACCATCAAAAGCTGGGATGCCTTGAAAAAGGAGTGCTTCGGCAACGGCGACACCATTGAGCTCCAGATTGGAAGCCCAAACGGGCGTCCGAAGAGCATCATCGTCCCGGAAACTTTGACAAGCCTGAAGCTGAGCGGCGAATGGACCTGTGCTCTGGTTCTGGAGAGCGACACAACGCTGACACTGGAAGACGGCTTTGTCACGGCTGGCGGCATCACTGCCCAAAAAAGCCTGACCCTGACCGCTGCTGGTGTCACTGTGATCGGCGGCTTCGGCACCCCGCTGGTGGTGGAGGGGCCCGGTCTCACCATTGACGGTATTGGTATCATTGATTTCACCAGCGCCGATGGCGACGCCATGGTATCTGGAAACTATACCACACTCCACCATAAAAGCGCCGTAGTCACGAGCGAAAACCCATACATTCCTCTTTTTTGCGCCAGCGGCGACCTGACCTTTATCAACGACGGCGGCACACTCGCCTATGGCGGTATCTATGCCTATGGCGCTCTCAAAACAACCGTCAACAGTGGTATTCTGGATTTTTCCCAGTCGGAGACCAACCTTGAAAGTGCAGTGAACCAGTCGGAGCTTACTGTTAACAACAGCTATATTCACGGCTCTAATTCTGGCGGCTACGGGTTATGTGTTGACAGCATTACCATTAACGGCGGCAATATCGACGCCACTCTGAAATGCCCTCCGCCGGACGGCCTTATCTACTATCGCTTCATGACACTTCCCATCGACGGCATATACCCAGCCCTTGTTCCAGCAGATATCTACAGTGACCAGGGCGAACACCGGCCGGCGCTTCTGGACGCGAATGGCTGCATCACCAGCTACTTTCCCGAGGGCGTCTGGCACGTAAGTATTGGCGGACGTGACGCGGGCAGCTTTACCATCAACCTGGAGCATCCCCCGTCCCTGCACGCTGTACAGCTGCGCCTGAATGCCATGCAGAACGGCGATACTCTTGATTTGCGCAAGCTGGAGGAGAACGATGAAGTGGCGGTCCTTCAGCTGCCGGAGGGGCTGACGGATTTTACCCTGCTGGGTACTCCGGATAATCCTGTGTCTCTGGGCTTTGAAGCCACTCCCGGAGCCGCAGTCACCATCACACTGCAGGACGTCACACTGAGCGAAAACAGCGGCGCCTTATTCCAAAATGTTGGCGACGCCACCTTTATCCTTGAGGGTACCTCAATCCTGAGGCGCCCTCTGCTGAGCACCGTGGGCGGACACGTCCGCATGACCGGCTCCGGCACTCTGCAGCAGCCCGCCAGCAGCAAAAACCAGGCAATCGTCACAGCCGGTGGAGACACCTGCCTTGATATTGAAGCCGGCACCTACACACTCGAGCAGCGGCTTATGACCGGCAGCTCAGACGTGAGCCTGGGATACGAGCAGAAGGGCGGTGACCTCTGGCATAAAGGGGATACCTTTATCCAGAGCAGCGGCACCAGCGAGGGTGATCTGACTGTAACCATTACCGGCGGCACCCTCAGCAGCAACGGCTCCGGAAAAGCCTTTACCAGCAGCGGCACAGTCATCTACAAGCAGTCCGCAGGACGGGTGCAGGGCAGCGGCCTGCTCGACGGCGATATTATTCAGTTTGCCGTGATCGACGGGGAACTCAGCCTTTCGGCGGACAACGCCATCAACGGCCATACCGTCAACGCCTATATCGGCGGCGGCGTGGTCACCATTGACGGCAGAGACGCCTTCGCCATCAGCTCCGACACCGGCGGCGCCTATATTCAGCGCGGCGGTACTCTGATCACCCAGAGCACCCATTCCGATCAGACCCTGAACCTTGAGAGCCATTCCATCCAGGGCGGCAGCATCTTCGCCACCTTCAAGGAGCCCATTGAGGAAGGTAAGGAGGTCCTCTACGAGGTTCACAACCCGGACGGCACCCTGGCCGCCAGTACCGATGTTATTGTCCGCGGGCCCATCAGCTTTGAGGCACGCACCAGCGCCGCAGGACTGCTGCACATGTATCTGCCAAGCGGCAGCTACCAGGTGCTGCAGGGCGACACACTGCTCGGCACCTTTAACGCCGACACCAACACCATTGTCATCACCAGCTGGCAGCAGATGGACAGCCTGCTCAGCAACACAGATGGACAGGGGCTTCGGGACGACGACATCATTGATATCAGTGCCATGAGCGGTGATACCAGCGGTGTTTACAACATCGCGCTGCCTGCCTGGATCAGCCGCGCCCACTTTGTCGGCAATCCGGGCCAGTTCATCAACGCCCGCTTCAGCCTGGCCAGCGGCCGCAGCACTCCGGTCTCTCTGACCATTGAAAACCTGTATCTGCGCCCCGAGGAAGGACATGTCATCGACATTGCCCAGCCCGCGCCCATAGGCTCAACGTTGATTCTGGCCGGTGACAACAGTCTGCAGGCCAGCAAAGACGTGACCGCGGCCGGTATCCACGTCGACGACGTGACCTGGCAGCAGAGCGACGAGTGGTTCGAGTCCCATCCTGACAACGGCGAGCGGGTGCTCAAAGCGCTGACCATCGACGCCCAAACCGATGACTTCGGTACGATGCCAACACTTCAGGTCAACTGCAGCTCCAGCCTTGGTGCGGCCATCGGCGGCGGCATGTACGAGTGCGCTGGCGACATCACCATCAAAAATGGGAATATCCAGGCCATTGCCGGAGAAGGCGCTGCCATTGGCGGCGGCAGTAAATACGGCGCTGGCGGTCAGATTGCAATCCAGGGCGGCTGTATCACAGCCGAGAGCACCAACGGGGTCCCCATCGGCGGCGGCAGTAATTCCGACGGCGGGAATATCCAGATCGACGGCGCCACTGTGAGCTGCATCAGTCAGAATACTGAATCCGACGGCACCCTTGTCGGCAGTCTCGGCTATGCTCGCGGCTTCAGCACCTTTGGTCCCTACGCCGACAAGGACAACATCATTTCCGAGGCCACCGTGTCCGTGAAAAGCTGCAACCTCCGATCCTACAACCATGAAACCACCGAGGAGGCCAGCATTGCGGCCGCCGGCAAAGATCTTGCCAACGGAAAGATCAAGATCACCTTTACCGACAGCAATAATATGCCCCTTTCTGATTACGGTCTCATCATCCGTAATGTGGATACCGGCGAGGAAACCGCCCGAATCCGCACCTGGCGTGCCGACGGAAATGGCAGTGCCGGCTTGGTCTACACCTATCTGCCGGACGGCAACTACCGCTTTGAAAGTGCCAGCGAGCCTGGCCGGATCGCCACCAGCATCCGTTATCCGGATGGTGTCCTTTCTGCCGGAGGCTATGTGCCCACAGAGGGCATTGTACTGAAATTTGATTAGGAGGAAACGCCATGCGAAAAGTAATCATTGCGCTGCTGGCGGCCACTCTGCTTTTATCCGGAACGGCACTGGCGGCGGAGCCAAGCTATAAACCGGAGGAGGTATCCTCCCTGCGTGCCTTTCTCGAAACGGCTGGAGCCGACGGGCAGACCAACGGAGCCAGGCTGAATCCAAGCTGGAACCCTGAGGATCCCGCCACCTACGGCGGCGTTCTCTGGCAGGACAACGACGGAGACGGTATTCTGCAGGTCCGCGACATCCAGATTTCAGGCGCCTCCCTTTTCGGGGTGCTGGATGTCAGCGGCTTTGACCAGCTCAAGAGCCTGAGCTGCCTGGGCACAGTCGCGGAGGAGCGGAACCAGATCACCGAAATTCGCGTGGCAGGCTGCACTGATCTGGCGGTCCTCAGCATCACACAGACTGGTATCACCACCCTTGATCTGGACGGTCTCGCCAGCCTGAAGGCCGCAGTAATTAACCAGAATCAGCTGTCTGCCCTCAGCGCTGCGGGCACGGACAGCCTGGCCGCCCTGAGCCTGAAGGGTAACCGCTTTGTCCAAACCACACTGCCGGTTTTCAATTACACCAGCGAGAAAATGTACGCGCCGCAGAATGTTCTGGGCCAGCAGCAGCCAGATAAAACCTGGACCATCGGATCCTCAGGGTCACTGGCTGGTCTCGGCGCTGAAAACGCGCTGTTCACAGTCTTTACCGAGGACGGCACACCGCATCGGATCATGGATCCCTGTCACGCAGACCTTTCCCCCTACACGGGCCAGAAGGTTTATCTGCAAATAAAAAAAGACGGCTTTACGCCGCTCATCACCAACGCCGCCCTGGTCACGGATGGTACCTTTGACTATCCCGCCGATTTCAATAAGGATGGCCCGGAGAGCACCCCCACAGATCTTACACCTGCGGGCACCCAAACCTCATCCCAGGGGCCGGCCACCGGCGTCATTTCCCAATCCGCCTCGGTCTGGATCTGTCTCAGCCTGCTGCTTCTGCTGACCGGCGGTATCGCTGTCTATACACGCCACAGAGACAAAATCTGACACCCTTATCCGGCACACAGCCCTGCTCCGCATTTTGCGGCAGGGCCTTTTTTAGGCTTCAGGGTAATTTAACCGTACTTCTTTGCGAAAAAGTGTTATAATAGACAGGTAAAAATAACAGCGAGGTGAACAAAATTGACAACTCTTTACCTGATCCGTCACGGCACCACCGATGCCAACGCCAACGGCATTTTCCAGGGAGTGCTGGACCTGCCCCTGAACGCGCTGGGCCTCAGACAGGCCGAGGCACTTGGAAAACGCTTTGAGGACATTGACCTCGATGTTCTATACTGCACGCCCTTGCAGCGCACCCGCCAGACCGCTGAGGGTCTGAGAGGATGTAAGGAACTCCCAATTCTGGTAGAGCCGGGTATCGTGGAGGTGGACGGCGGCCTCATGGAGGCCAAGAAGATTTCCGTCATCGACGAGGAATTTCCCGGACTCATGGAAACCTTCAAAACCGATCTTCCCAATTTTCAGGCACCCGAGGGTGAGAGCACCCGTGATGTCTACGACCGCGTGACCAGCGCCCTGACGCACATCGTGTCTGAAAACGCCGGTAAGACCATTGCCTGTATCTCCCACGGCTTTGCCATCCAGACCTTTTTATGGTATGCCAAAGGCCTGCCCTTTGAGGAAATGCAGCAGGAGATCCTGCGCAACACTGCGGTGTGCAAGTTTGTCTTTGACGAGGATAACCGCCTTGAGATCGCGTACATCAACGATGACAGCCACTTAAGCGAGGATCTGAAATGTGAGCAGCCGCCAGAGTTCAGAGTCGACGAGCAGAAAAACTGAACACAGGCTGTGCTGTTAAAAGCAGTTTTCAATCATGACGATTGAAAACTGCTTTTTTATATTCCAGCCTGTATGTTTTGGCCCTCCCACCATCCGGTTTTAATGAAACAGCTGCTTGCCTGTATAGCCCAGAACACCTGTCGCGATAAGGGCCTGCATGATCCGGAACAGCTCCTCGGTGCTCAGCTTTTTTCCTTCCTCATACCAGTGGCTGAGCAACCCGGTCATCGCCGAAAAGCCAAAGGTAATGATGTAGTCGAGGTGCTCCTCATTTCCTTTAAAACCCACAAAGGAAAAAAACAGAGGCTTCACCGTTTTTTGCAGTTTGGCCGGAAAGGAGGGATCCCCTTTGCTGCTTAGCAGAACGTAAAGCTTATCGTCAAACGGAACAAAGATATGCGCGCACATTCTCGAGTAGTCCTGAAAATCCTTTGGGATGCCATTCTGAAACTCCTTTGCGATCTCCGCCTTCAGGCCTTTCAAAAGATCATCCTCCAGCTGCTCCAGCAAATCATAAATATCAGTAAAATATTCATAAAAGGTGCTCCGGTTATATCCGGCGGATTTTGCAACCGCACCCACAGTGGTATGCTTAATGCCCTTTTCACCGTAGATCTGCCAGAAAGCTTCAATGAGCTTTTGTCTGGTCTGCGCGGTTATCTCTGGTTGTTTGTTCATGGTAACCTCCTTCATCCGACAACTTAAGCGAACTTGTTGGTTGATGAATTTTTTTAAAGCACTATAATAATATATTGTACAACAGGTTGTTGGATTATACAAGAAAAGTAAGGAGTGAACAAAATGCCAATTATCGAAATCGACAGGCTGACAAAGGATTACGGGCATGGCAGAGGCGTTTTTGATATCTCTATTAATGTTGGAAAGGGCGAATGCTTTGGCTTTCTGGGACCAAACGGCGCGGGAAAAACAACGACGATCCGCCATTTAATGGGTTTTTCCAAACCACAGATGGGAAAAACGCGCATCATGGGAAAGGACAGCTGGACAGACGCGGCAGAACTGCAGAAAACGATCGGCTATCTTCCCGGTGAAATCGCGCTTCCAACTGGCATCACAGGCGCTGAATTTCTGACAATGATGAAAAAAATGCGCGGTCTTCGGGATGACCGCTACTGCGAAATGCTGCTGGACAAATTTAAGCTTGATCCAAACCTTGAGACGAAAGCCATGAGTTTGGGCGTCAAGCGGAAGCTTGCTGTCGTCACAGCCTTTATGCATGATCCCGATATTTTAATTCTGGATGAACCCACTTCCGGGCTGGACCCAATCATGCAGCAGATTTTTATTGACCATGTGCTGTCGGAAAAGAAAAGAGGCAAAACCATTTTTCTGTCCTCCCACATTTTCCACGAGGTGGATGCAACCTGTGACCAGATTGCGATCATCAAGGACGGAAAAATCGTCTCCCAGTTCGTCTCAGACCAGCTGAAGCAGCAAAGCGACAAAATCTACCGGGTAACCCTGTGTGACAGCCCGTCCTACCAGCGGTTTGTGAACCTGCCCTACCGTTTCGCATCAAAGAATCCAAAGAAAAAGCGCGCGCGGGTTCACGTAAAGGATGCTGAAATCAATAGCTTTATTTCAGACATCTCGGAACTGGCGATTGCGGATTTTCAGGAATTTCCTTTTACACTGGAGGATTACTTTATGCAGTTTTATAAAGAGGAAAAAGTATTTAAGGGGGTGCAATAATGGGCAGTTCCGTCATTCAGATCCATCAGCTGACCAAGGATTACGGCAAAAAACACGGCGTGTTTAACCTCGATCTGGAGATCAAACGCGGTGAGATCTTCGGCTATGTGGGGACAAACGGCTCCGGCAAAACGACAACGATCCGCAGCCTGCTTGGGTTTATCCGGCCCGATCAAGGCTCCAGCTCTGTCCTCGGGTATGATTCCTGGCGACAGTCTACTAATATCATGGCCCACATCGCTTATATTCCTGGAGAAATCGCTTTTCCCAGCCTGGCAACCGGCGCGGACTTCTTAAAATTGCAGGCCGAATATTTAGGTGTTCGAGATTTTTCATATATGAATCACGTCATCGAGCTTTTACAGCTGGATCCTTCAGCAAGTCTCAAAAGAATGTCAAAGGGAATGAAGCAAAAGACTGCCATCGCCGCGGCGCTGATGGCAAACAAGGAGATTCTGATTCTTGATGAACCGACTACAGGGCTGGACCCGCTGATGCGAGAGGCCTTTCTGGAGCTGATCCGGGAAGAAAAGGAAAAGGGACGGACGATTTTTATGTCCAGCCATATTTTTGAAGAGATCGAAGACGTCTGCGACCGCGTCGCGATGATCAAGGACGGCGAGATCATTGACACGGTTGATCTCCGGGAGCTCCGTCACCCGAAAACAAAAACCTTCAGCCTTCAGTTTGCCGGTCAGAAGGATTTCAACCAGTTTACCACATTTTGGAAAACAGCCCTCAAGCCACAGACGGACGCAGACGCGTACCAGTGCACGCTTGAAATACCCGTGTCGGACATTGGCGCCCTTTTCCACAGCCTGAAGGACTGCACGGTGACCCGCCTTCAGGAAAAACATCTCACCTTAGAACAATACTTTATGCAGATCTACCAGAAAGGAGACCATTAAGATGATTCACGAAGCAAAAGAACACCGCTTCTTTTCAGGAACACTGATGAAGCAGAACATTAAATCAAACCGGATTTTAGCTTTGGTCGTTCTTATTATTATGGTCATGATGAGCACTGTCATCAACTATGCCATGAGCATTATGGGCTCACAGACAAACAACGTGGACGTCGCCGACGCGCAGAAGGACTTTTATTCTTACCTGTACGTGATGGCGTCTTACAATGAAGCGGCCGGCACAAAGCTTTCCTACAACGATTTTTCAAAAAACACCGACAAAGCTGCCTACGAAGCTGCCTTTCAACGGATGAACCAGAAATCCGGCAGCAGCCTGAGCGTCGACGGGCTGGAACAAGCAGCTGAACAGCTTGAAAAATCAGACGTTTCACTGGATACCTATATCCGGCAGTTTGAGTACACCTATGCTCTGGGACAGGCAAAGGGCTGCTTTGACGGCGAAGAGTTGAATCCGGGAGATATGATGACCACCATGCTGGAGGTGACAGGCGTTTCGCCAGAGCTCGTGGAGAATATGGGCAACATGGACATGACCACCATGCTTAACCAGATGTATTTTACTGTCATGGGGCTCCTCCCCATTTTCATCTTTATCGTGATCGCGGCCAACGCACTTCTGGTCGACCAGGTGGACCGCGGCACTATGGCTTACGTGCTCTCCACACCGACAAGACGCTCAGCGGTCGCCATCACCCAGGCTGTTTTTATGATCATCGCCCCCTTCATCATTCTGGCGGTTGTCTGCGCGACCCGGATCGCTTCCTCCTTTGTGATCTACGATACCGTCAATGTACCTGAAATCATTACCCTGTATCTGGGCATGTATCTTCTGGTCGAAGCCATTGCCGGAATCTGCTATCTGGGAAGCTGCTATTTTAACCAAAGCAAAAAATCCATGGCCTTTGGCGGCGGGCTTACCGTATGGTTTTTCCTGGCTTCGCTCTTAGGGATGTTCGGCTCCCAGAGCATGGTCGATATGGGTATTGGCGTTGAGGCCCTCGGCATTTTCAACAAGCTGACCCTGATCGGCCTTTACGATATCAACGCCATTGCGACGGTTGGCACCGAGTCGCTGGACACTGCTTTTATCTGGAAACTGGGCGTTCTCGCAGGCATTGCTCTTATCTGCTACATTGCCGGAGCTGTACGCTTCCAGAAAAAGGATCTGCCCTTATAAAATCCTGTGGCAGGCCCCATTTATAGGGGCGGCACAAAAACAGAAAAGCTGAAGGTGGGGTGTGCTTTGCACCCTGCCCTCAGCTTTCTTTTTTCAGCAGTCCGATAGCCTCGTCCAGCGTCTCCAGCATGGCGTACAACCGCGCCTCTGTCGTCTGGTCTGCCGGCACCTTATCCGGCACCATGACAGGCTTCATACCGGCCCTCCAGGCCGACTCAATCCCTGCCAGGGAATCCTCAAAAACCATACAGCGTTCTGGAGACACGCCCAGCTTATCCGCGGCCTTTAAGTAAATATCCGGTGCGGGCTTACCGTTTGTGATCTCATCGCCGCCCACAATATCGTCTTTAAAGTAGTGGCTGATCCCTGCACGCTCCAGATACATTTTAATCATGGGACGCTGGGTAGAGGAGGCGATGGTATAGCGGTAGCCCTGCGCCTTTAGATAATCCAGCAAAGCAATCAGCCCCGGCTTCAGCGGCACACCGTTTTCCCGCACGTAGTCCTCCATGTAATCGAGATGGAGCTTCATGGCCGCACCGCAGTCAAAAGCTTCCCCGAAACGCTCCTTCCAGTAGGCATTCACAGCTACAGGGTTCATGCCGAACAGCTCATAAATCATGGCTTCGGTAATGGGATAGCCCAGGATTTCCCCTGCCTTTACCCAGCTGGGAATGGAAATGGTCTCAGTGTCAAACATAAGGCCGTCCATATCAAAAATGATTGCTTCTGTCATGCATTTTCCTTTCCATTGTAAAATATCCTTTTAAGCTTCTACATTATAACGTGAATCCACGGCCAATTCAATTGCCCGAGCATTTTTCCGGCTTTTAAACCGTTGCAGGTTTTGGTTTTCCCATGATTTGCGGCAGACAGGAAAAGGGCGGGGTCCTAGACCCCACCCTTTTTTCTCTTTTTATTCAAACAGCTTCGCGATTTTGGCGTACAGGACGGTGGTGTCGATGGGCTTGCTGATATGGTCGTCCATACCGCTCGCCTTGCTTTTTTCCGTATCCTCGGCAAAGGCGTTGGCGGTCATGGCAAAGATGGGTACGGCGGCATCGGGACGGTTCATGGCGCGTATCTGACGGGTGGCCTCGTAGCCATCCATGACAGGCATCTGAACATCCATGAGGATCAGGTCATAGTAGCCGGGCACAGAGGCTTTAAAGGCGTCCACGGCCTCTGCGCCGTTTGTGGCAGAGCTCACGACTGCACCGGACATGCCGACCAGCTCACAGGCGATTTCCAGGTTGATCTCATTGTCCTCGACGATGAGGATGCGTTTGTCCTTGAAATTGTAGTCTACAACTTTCTTGGGCTTATCCACCTTTCCGGGGCTGGCATTCCGCACGCTCTCGATGGCGTCGACCAGCGAGGAGGCAAACAGAGGCTTACTAATGATGCTGACTGCGCCGGCCTCCTGAGCAGTTTCCTGTATTTCGGACGCGTCGTAGGCGGTGATGAGCACCACAGCGATGTCGTCCTTGCCCACCGCCTGCCGGATTCGTCTGGTAGTCTCAATCCCGTCGATAAAGGGCATTTTCCAGTCGACAAAGCAGACGTCGTAGTCGTCGTCCAGGCTGTGGGCCTGCTCGACCTTGGCTATGGCCTCATAGCCGTTATCGGCCCAGTCGGCTGCCGCGCCCATTTTGGACAGCATCAGGGTGACCTGTTCGCAGGTGGTCTGGTCGTCATCGACCACGAGGGTTTTCAGGCGGCTGTAGTCAATGTCTGATGTTTCCTCTGACACCACAGCCTCAAAGGGTATCCGGGCCGTAAAGGTACTGCCGCGGCCCAGCTCGCTGTCCAGCGTAAGGCTGCCGCCCATGAGCTCGGAGAAGCGCTTGGAGATAGACAGTCCGAGTCCGGTACCGCCGTATTTCTGGGCGACACCGGCGCTTTCCTGTTCAAAGGCGCTGAAGATTTTGTCCTGGTTTTCCGGCGCGACGCCGCAGCCAGTATCGGTGACGGCAATGCTCAGCCATACAGCGTCTTCGCTTTCCGTTTCCCGGGTAATACTCAGAGTGATCCTGCCGTTTTCGGGCGTAAACTTGATGGCGTTGGAGAGCAGGTTGGTGACAATCTGGTTGAGCCTGAGGGAATCGCCAATAAGCATCTCAGGCACCTCGCCGTTGAGTACGGTCTCGAAGTCGATCTTCTTGTCGCTGGCCTGCGCATAGTACACGGTGGACAGGGACTCGACGAACACTCTGAAATCAAAGGGCTCGTTGTTGATTTCGACCTTACCGCTCTCAATCTTTGACATGTCGAGTACGTCGTTGATCAGGGCCAGCAGATGCTTGGAGGACAGACTGACTTTTTTCAGACAGTCAGTAATCTTGGCGGGATTGTCGGTGTTCTGCATACCGATGAGGGTCATGCCAATGATGCCGTTCATGGGCGTACGGATCTCATGGGACATCCGGGACAGAAATTCGCTCTTGGCCATACTGGCCCGCTCGGCCTGCTCCAGCGCCTGCTCGGCCCGCTTGTTTTCCTTTTCGAGCAGCACGGTATTTTTGCGGATGATGCGGATATAGAACAGAGAGAAGCTCACCAGGATCACAGCGATGGCGGCGACCACCAGCATAGCGACGCGTGTCATATAGCCGCCAAGCCCTGCGATCTGCGCGTCCAGCCCACCGTAGGCCATGGAGACACACATGGTCCAGTCAGTGCCCGGAATGGGCGCATAATAGAGATAAGTATGCTCGCCGTTGAGCGTCAGGGCGGACATGCCGTCCTCGCCTCCTGTGATCTGGCGCTTCATGGTCTCCAGAGAGTAACCAGGATCAAACTCAGCGCCCACCTCCAGCGTGCTGAAGAGGTTGACGCCGGCCGACTGGGCCGTCGCGGACGCGGAGCGCATGATAAAGGCACCCTGACGGGAGATAACACTGGAGTAAGCGTTGGCCCCTTCCTGGTGCACCATGATCTTCTCGCTCAGGGTTTCGGTATCCATTCCTACCAGTGCGGCCACAATGGTGCGCCCCTGAAAGCTGACGTCGTCGATGGGGGTGCCCAGCAGGATCATGTCATCGCCCAGAATGGTCTCGTTGGAGGATATGATCCGACCTTCGCCGCGGAGCAGAGTGTCGAGGGCGTTGATCTTGGAGATGGCCGAATAGACAGCCTGGTCAGTGTAGCACATGCCCTGGTCATCGAGCAGGGCTACGTAGGTAAAGCCGTTGCTTTCCTTCTGGCGGCTCAGGTAGGCCTGCAGGTCGGCGACGCTTTCCATATTCCGGCTACCGATGCTCTCCATCATGGTGACCACCTGGGCAAACTGGCTGTTGAGGCTGGTGCTGAAATGGCTGATCATCTGGTTGGTGAGCTCGCCGAGGTACACCTGGCTGATCTGTGTCACGGTCTCATCTGTCTTTTTCTGATTGGCCCACACCATGCCGACCAGCATGATTCCACACACCAGCACAATGGCGATGGCCGGGCCCACAATGCCAAGATGCCGTTTTCCTGGCCCGGCTGCTGTTGCTTTTATATGTGTTTTCACTGTTTTGATTCCTTCGAAAGATTCGTGATACGTCCTTCGACGGCGCTTTCCACAGGCTTGTCCTGGTGGTTGTCAAAGTAATGGCGCAAGGCATCCCGGTAGGTGCCGAGGTTTTCCTTCACCATCTTCACACCCTCGGCCTTTGGCTGCGCGTCGCTATAAAGATTGAGCATGGTATTGCCGTCGCCGTTGCCTTCCAGGTAGCCATTTTTGCCGGCCATGTAATTATTGATGGCCACAGTGTAGGTGCTGTCAGCCTTGACCGCCTTGCCATCTGCCAGTGTGACCTCGGTCAGCCGCTGGCCCTCGGGCTTAGAAGCGTCGTAGGTGTATTTGATGCCCGAAACCTGAAGGTAACGCCCGCCGGGCACATCGGCGCTGCTGCGGATGGTGGTCAGGCTGTTTTCCAGCATTTCCTGCATGACCTTACCGCTCATTTCGACGACAACGATCTGATTGTCAAAGGGACAGACCGCCTTAAGGTCGGCCTCCCGGACATCGCCCTCGTACAGGCTGCCCCGAATACCGCCGCCGTTAACCACAGCGATGGGCGCATCGGCGTATTCGGCGACGCTGTCTGCTACCAGGTTGCCAAGTGCGGTCTCCTCAAGCCGGGTGTTATAGCCCTGATAGATCAGGTCCTCGGCCACGCTGCCAACCACCTCCAGATCACTGTCGACAGTGTCTGAACCGTTCTTATAGTACTCGTCCACGGCGGCCAGGCACTGCTGGGGCGTCTGGGCACCGCTTAAAAATTTGGCACACTGCTGGCCCAGGTACTCGGTGATCTTTCCCGGGAAATTGATATTGTAAACATAACCGTTCTGGACGGTTTCCTCAAGCCCGGATGGCACGCTCTGGCTGTTCTGATAATCCTTAAGGTAGGAATCATCGGTACGGGTGTCGGCAATCAGAGCCTCCTGGCCCTCCTGGGTGGAGAGCAGGTCCAGAATACGGCAGCAGGCGTCCAGCTTATCCTTCTGGGTCTCGTCGCCGAGCTCGGCGTTGATGCCGATGTAAGCTGCGGGCAGAGCTGTGGTCCAGCTGGGGTTGCCGCCGCTGCTCAGGAAAGGCAGCATGGAGTAGGTGTACTCACGGCTGGTGCCGTCCTTGACTGCCTGCTGGTTGAGCTCCCGGCATTCTTCCAGAAAACCGGAATGCCCATAGGCGGCCACTAACCGGCCATCGCTCATATAAAGAGCGTTATTGGGCGAGTTACCCTGTTTTTTATAGGTGTCAACGCTGAGCAGATCCTTTGCGGTGAGCTCGGTAAGCAGATCAAAGGCTGGCTCCCAGGTACCGGTCATCACAGCCTGGTTGTCGGTGAAATCGGACATCCACTGGACGCCTCCGGCGGTTCCCAGAAAATCCGGCACCATGCTCGCGACCTGGAAAGTGCCAAGGGTCACATCGTCCTTTTGGCGGAACCCGAAAACGTGGCCTGTATCGTCAAGGCCGATCTGCTTTTCCTTAAACTGGCTCAGCGCGTTTATGAGCTCAGCATTACTCTGGGGCAGAGGGATCCCGGCCTCTTCAAAGAGTGTCTGGTTGATGACGTAACCGTAGTACTGGCCCGGAAAAGGCAGAAAGTAGACGGTATCGTCCACGGACTGGCTTTTGATCAGGGTGCTCTCGTATCGTGTGCTGAAGGGATAGCCGTCCAGCGGCAGCAGGTACTGGCTGCTCTCCTGGTCTGCCGGCTGAGTGGAGACTACCAGGTCCGGGGCCTTGCCGGCGGACAGCTGCCGGCGCAGGTCGCTGCTGGGCGAGGTGGACAGCACGCGTTCCCACTGAAAATCAATATCCGGATAAGTTTCCTCGATCAGAGCCTCAAGATGCTCTGCCTTTTCTGAATAGGACATTGTCACCGCAATCTTATCTGTTTTTCCCTGCTGGCTGCAGCCCGTCACTCCCGCCAGCAGTAAAACGGCGAGGCCAGCGCCGAGCAGCGCGCCTATCTTTTTCTTACTCATTATAATCCTCCATTTTTATGGTATCAGCGTTTGCTTTGAACACGTATGCACTCCTTATATTTTAGCACACACCCTGTCTGAGAGCAAGTAATATTAAGGCTTAAACCCCTGATTCTAAGCCATTCCCCGCTTTTGTGTGCATAAAAAATAACCCGTCAGCAGATGACGGCCTGAGGAGTCAAAAAGGCTGCGGCATTCGAGCCGCAGCCTTTTCATATCTCTGAAGCAAGGCCGGTTTCAGACCCTGCGCTTCTGTTCATTTTTCCTTACTCAACGGTAACGGATTTGGCCAGATTCTTTGGCTTATCCACATCACAGCCGCGGGCTACGGACAGATAATATGCCAGAAGCTGGAGGTAGACAATGGTTGGGATCGGGGTGATCTCGTCATCCATCTGCGGGATGAAGAAAACCTGGTCGACCTCTGGAATAAGCTCATCGTGGCCTTCCTTTGCGATGGCCATGACGTTGGCGCCACGGGCCTTGACCTCTTTAATGGCGTTGAGCATTTTGTCAAAGACGTTCTCCTGGGTGCAGACCGCGATGACCACGGTTCCGACATCGACTAAGGCGATAGGGCCGTGCTTCAGCTCGCCAGCCGCGTAGGCGTCGGAGTGAATATAAGAAATTTCCTTTGCTTTTAAGGAGCCCTCCAGACAGGTATAGTAGTCCAGACCGCGCCCGATAAAGTACATGTCGTCGATCTTGAAGTGCTCGTAGGCGTATTCCTTGATCTTGTCATGATCGCCCAGAGCTTTTTCGATAAGGGCAGAGGTATCCTTGAGGCCGTTGGTGACACGCTTCATGGTTGCTTCGTCCACCTGGCCGTTTAGCAGTCCGAAATGCAGGGCCAGCAAAGTCATGCAGCCCACCTGAGTCACGTATGCCTTGGTAGAGGCAACAGCGATCTCGGGGCCGGCATTGGTATACAGAACATCGTCGGCCTCACGGGCAATGGAGCTGCCCACCACGTTCGTGATGGCCAGAACGCGGGCGCCCTTTTCCTTAGCCAGCCGGATAGCGGCCAGCGTGTCGGCAGTCTCACCGGACTGGCTGATGACAATGAGCAGGGTATGCTTGTCCACCAGCGGGTCCTTATAGCGGTATTCGGAGGCCGGCTCGGTTTCGACGGCCACCCGGGCGAATTTCTCAATCAAATATTTTCCGACCATTCCAGCATGGTAGGCGGTGCCGCAGGCCACAATCTGAATCCGGTTGATCTGCTTCATGGTGTCGGCGTCCAGATTGACGTCGTCCAGTACGATTCTGTCCTCAAAGCAGCGCCCGGTCAGGGTATCGGCCATCGCCTTTGGCTGCTCGTGAATTTCCTTGAGCATGAAGTGGTCGTAGCCGCCCTTTTCAGCATCGCCGGGGTCCCAATCCACGTTAAAGACCTGCTTGCCGGCCTCGCGGCCGCATTCGTCCAGCACGGTGACGCTGTCGCGGGTGAGGATGGCGATCTCATCGTTGTCCAGCAGGTAAACCTGACGGGTATACTTCAGGATGGCCGGGATGTCGGAGGCGATATAGTTTTCGCCCTCGCCCAGACCTACGATGAGCGGGCTGTCCTTGCGGACGGCGATGATCCGGTCAGGTTCCTCGTTGCAGAGAACGCCCAGCGCGTAGGAGCCTTTGATCTTGTCGATGGCCAGCCGCAGCGTTTCGACCATGTCTCCGGTGTACAGGGCGTTGAGCAGGTGCGCGATGACCTCGGTGTCGGTATCGGACACAAAAAGGTGTCCTTTTTTGATGAGCTCTTCCTTGAGCTCAATATAGTTTTCAATGATCCCATTGTGCACGACCGCGATGCGGTTGTCGATGCTGCAGTGGGGATGGGAATTGATGTCGGAGGGCTCGCCGTGGGTCGCCCAACGGGTATGGCCGATGCCGGCTGTGCCGGCCAGCGCTTCTTTTGCCAGCTCATCCTCTAAATTTTTCAGACGGCCCTTGCGTTTTTTAACTTTGATCTCATTACCGTCGTTCAGCACGGCGATGCCGGCTGAGTCATAGCCACGGTATTCCAACTTTGAGAGTCCTTCAATCAATACTTTCTGGGCCTGGTTCAGGCCAATATAACCAACGATTCCACACATAAGTAATGCACCTCATTTAAGTAGATTTTGGTGTCTGCTCTGTGCAGCGGATCACTCCGCTGTTTTAACAGGCCACCCTCCAGGGCATCCGCCGAAATTTCGATACTCCCTGTCCTCGTCAACTCAATGATTGCGGGCTCACGCATGAGTTCTGGCGCTCTTGTTCCATTGATGCAAAGCGGTTTGAGCCTTTGTCCTCCTGATAACGGGATTGCTTTACATGAACGTACAATGTGGTTATTATAACATAATTTCAAATAAAAACAAGTGCTTCCGCCGCCTTATCTCACCGCTCACGTTTTCATCAGCGGCCGGGGCGCAAAAAAGGACGGCCGGAGCAGGCTGTCCTTTCTTAAGATTTGATCAGGCGTTGTATAAAATCAGGCCGATGATGGTCATGGTTTTGGGGCCATTATTGTAGACGAGCCCGGTATCCTTGGTAAGCTGGACCACATCGATACCGGATGCCTCCAACGAGGGCATGGCCTCGTCCGGGAAGCGGCAGGGCTCGTCGGTCAGGATGCCACACTCCTTGCAGATGGTACAGCAGCCCGCCGAAAAGATGGTTCCGTCAATATCAGATTGACGGATGGCGCGATGCAGCTTCTCCACAGTTTTCTCAAAGCCTGCCATGATCTCGTTCATACGGCGGTAATCCTGCCGGTTCTGAAATCGGTACACCTGAGAGAACAGCAGACCGTCGCTATAGCCGTCCACCACCTCACGGTAGTGGTCCAGATCGCCCACGGCCGGCGGGCACATATAATTCTGGCCGTAATGGCCGCAGTCATTCTTGGCGCAGGCATCCCGGACGTCCTGGGTGATGTGAATCTGTCTGGGATCAACGGCCACAGTCTCCTCAAAACCGCAGGCCTCCACCATGGCTTGTAATGCTTCGTTCTTCATTTTCCTCTTTCCTCATTTCGCATTTCTGATTTCTCCGTTATTGTAACACCTTTTCCTTAAACGTATTCAAATTTCGCGGGCTGCTGCCAGCCGGCCAGCCTTTTATTGACATTAAATCCGGCAATCATTATAATAGAAGCAGGCAGTGCGGCATCTTTATTTTCTGAGATCAGCACTGCTCTTCATTTTGCAAAAAATTTATTTTATTTCTACGAAGGAGTGATTTTTATGCGTCAAACGGCGTCCCCGTCCGGGGAAAACAAGATGGGCGTTATGCCTGTCAACCGTCTGCTCATTACCATGGCCCTGCCCATGATGATTTCCATGCTGGTTCAGGCGCTTTACAACATTGTAGACAGTATGTTTGTGTCCATGATCAGTGAAAACGCGCTAACCGCAGTGTCTCTGGCCTTTCCGGTTCAGAACCTGATGATCGCCATCGCCACTGGTACGGGAGTTGGTATCAATGCCCTGCTGTCCAAGAGCCTGGGCGAAAAGAATTTCAAGGAGGCCAACCGCGCGGCCAACAACGGCGTTTTTCTGGCTGTGCTCAGCTCGCTGGCCTTTATTATCTTCGGGCTCTTCTTCACCCGATTTTTCTTTGAGACCCAGACCGGCATCGGCGAAATTGTGGATTATGGCACCCAGTATCTAACCATCTGCTCAGTGGTTTCCTTTGGTATTTTCGGCCAGATTACCTTTGAGCGCCTGCTTCAGGCCACTGGCAAGACCTTGCTGACCATGTGCACCCAGACCACCGGTGCCATCATCAACCTGATTCTGGACCCCATTATGATTTTCGGGCTCTTTGGCTTCCCGAAAATGGGCGTGGCCGGCGCGGCGGCGGCTACAGTCATCGGCCAGGTGGCCGCCATGCTGTTCGCCTGTATCCTGAATCTCAAGAAAAACCACGAGCTCACCTTAAAGCTCCGCGGCTTCCGCCCGAGCGGTCCTACCATCCGGCGCATCTACGCCGTGGGCGTACCCTCCATCATCATGGCTTCCATCACCTCGGTCATGACCTTTGGCATGAATAAAATCCTGCTGGCTTATACCTCGACCGCCACAGCGGTTTTTGGGGTTTATTTCAAGCTCCAGAGCTTTATTTTTATGCCGGTTATGGGCCTGAACAATGGCATGGTGCCCATCATCGCCTACAATTACGGCGCGCAGAAGAAGGAGCGGCTGGTCAAAACTATCAAGCTGAGCATGCTGTACGCCGTGGGTCTGATGGTCATTGGCTTTCTGGTGTTCCAGCTCTTCCCGGAGCAGCTCCTGTCGATTTTTAACGCTTCGGCAGACATGCTGGCCATCGGTACGGTATCGCTGCGCATCATCAGCCTGAGCTTCCTGTTTGCGGGCTTCTGCATTATCTCACTTTCGGTGTTTCAGGCTCTGGGCAACGCGGTGCTGAGCCTGATCGTCTCGGTTGCGCGCCAGCTGGTGGTGCTGCTGCCTGAAGCCTACCTGCTGTCCCTCACTGGCAATCTGGACGCCATCTGGTGGTCTTTCCCCATTGCTGAGATTGCCTCGGTCCTCTTCAGCGCTGCTTTTCTCAAACACATCTTTGATCAGAAGATAAAACCCATCCCCGACGCCGCGCCTTTTGTGGCGGCGGAAGCCGAGACGGCCGAGTCGTTTTTCCGGCGCCGTTAAAAAAACCCGGTACAGTCCATAACGGATCGTACCGGGTTTTTCAGTTCAGCCTCCTGTTATTCCAGGTTCAGCTTGTGTTTTAAGATGTAATTGGTGGCTGCAAAGTAAATTGCGGCCAGCACCAGGTTGCCCAGAGTCGCCAGATTCATCATCCAGTTAACTGCGGCTACGGGGTCCATGTTGTTAAAGAACGCGTTGATCATGCTGGTGTCAGCAGTCAGTGCAAAGCTGACGGTCATCACTGTAAAGATGGTCTGCAGGATGATATTGATGACAATGTATGCGCCGAAAGCGCCGAGCACCTTATGCTTGCCAAAGAGCTGTCCAATGGAGATGGACGCGTAAACCTGCAGCACGTTGGCGCAGATGCCCACAATCATAAGAATGAACAGCTCGAACAGGATGAGAATAGCCTGGCCGCCCTCTGGAGAGTTGAAGGCCTGGCCCAGCTCCTGGAAGAACTGACCCATATACTGGAGGCTGGTGCCGTCGATGGCCAGGATCATGATGGAGAGCATGATGACAATGCCGCACACCAGAGACCACATCAGGGCAATGATCAGCTTGGAGACGATCTGCTGCCAGGTAGGTACCGGGAGTGTAAACATCAGGTAGCCCTCGTCGGTCATCAGGTTTTTGTAAAAGCGCTGGATAATGACAATAAAGGTCATGACGATGAGGGCCATGATGATGCACACGTACAGGGTCATGCTGATGCCCGTGGTCATTATAAAGCCGGTAGCCTCTGAGTTGATGGACAGGAATATTTTATTGATCAGGGTCATGGCCAGCAGCGCCACGTAGACGGGCAGCAACAGCCTGGCCGTTCCCTTGATTTCATATTTCATGAGTTTTCCTAACATTTGAACACCTCTCTGAACAGCTCATCCACAGATTTATGCTGTTTTTCTCTGATTTCATCCACGCTGGCATTCATGACGATGCGTCCCTGGTTGATGAACACCACCTCGTCCAGCACCTTTTCAATATCCGCGATCAGATGGGTCGAGATGACCACGGTCGCGTTTTCGTTGTAGTTGGTGATGATGGTATTGAGGATATAGTCCCGCGCGGCCGGGTCGACCCCGCCGATGGGCTCATCCAGCAGATACAGTTCTGCGTCGCGGCTCATGACCAGAATGAGCTGAACCTTTTCCTTGGTCCCTTTGGACATGGTCTTGATGCGGTCCTTGGTATCAATGCCCAGGTCGCTGATCATGTTGTAGGCCTTCACGCTGTTAAAGTCGTCGTAGAAATCGTCAAAGAAGGCGATGAGCTGGGTCACGGTCATCCAGTCGCTGAGATAGGTGCGGTCAGGCAGATAGGACACGATCTTCTTGGTCTCGACTGATGGCGCCATGCCGGCTACCAGCAGCTGGCCGGACGTTGGGGTCAGAAGCCCGGTTGCGGTCTTGATCAATGTGGTCTTGCCGCTGCCGTTGGGGCCTAAAAGCCCGACGATGCGGCCTCTTGGGAACTGACAGTTCACTTCGGACAAGGCTTCCTTGGTGCCGAACTTCTTTGTCAGGTCAATACATTCTAAAATTGGGTTCATTATCTTCCCTCCTTATCCTCACGTTCCATTAAAGTAATGATGTCTTCTTTCTTAAATCCGAGCTTTTCCATTTTTTCAAGGAAGTTTTCAATTTCCTTGATCGCTAAATTTTCCTTTGTTTCCTGTATCATTTTATGATCCTCCGTTATGAATCTGCCGCTTGTCCGCTGCGCATACACAAGGCCTGTCCGCTCCAGCTCCGAGAGTGCCTTCTGCATGGTGTTCGGATTGACTGAAGCCTCTGCCGCCATTTCTCTGACCGATGGCAATTTATCGCCTGGGGCGAATAGACCGGAAACGATCCGGAGTTCAATCTGTTCGATGAGCTGTTTATATACCGGCCGGTCGGAATCAATGATCCATTCCATAATATCCTCCTTTGTATTACTGTATTGTTGTACTAAGAACTTAATACAATAATACACGCATCTGTTGTGCTTGTCAATACCCTTAAGAAATTCTTCATAAACAAAAATTTTCCAGCCGCCAAGACGGCTCTGGTGCCGGTCAGCGGTGGGCAGGGTCATAAACGACGTCTTAAAATTCGATATAAAAAAAGCCGCATTGCGCGGCTCCTCATCTTTACTTAACCGGAATATAAATATCAATCTGAGATTCAGGGTTCTCAGCCCCCAGGAATCGGGCGCCGTAGACCTCAAAGTCCTCACGGTCATCCAGGACTTCTTCGGTCGTCAGCGTCCAGCTGCCCCAGATGTAGTCATAGGTTTTTGACAGGCTGGCAGCCGGACCCGTGTGGGTAAACACCGCGTAGGCCCCGCCGGGCAGGGTCTTGAGACACAGGCCTGCTGGCAGCGGCGAAAGCGCACCGATTTCCACACCCACAAATTCGCAGTACAGGGCGCGGCCATCGCTCCCAAAGCACACGTCTGCCGCTCCTGTCTCGCACACGCCAAAGGCCCGCCCACCGGACAGGCACGGCTGGTCCGCACGCAGCTGGTTCCACCTCGCCCAGAGCCCTGGCAGGGCTGTGCCCGGCGTGCCCGTCCGGCCCCGAATGCCGGCCAGACGGATTGCTCCCAAGGTCTCGAGCTGCGGCCGCAGAGTGATACCGGCGGTCCGGTGCCGCAACTGCTCCGCGTCCAGCGGGCGCTCAAACCCCACGTAGGGCGACGCGCCCCTTTTCCGGAAAGTGTGCGGGCTGAGCCCGTAGACAGCCTTAAAGGCACGGCTGAAGGCCTCAGACGAGCTGAAGCCGCTCTCCAGAGCGATGTCGAGCACGCGCTTTCTGCTGTTCAAAAGCGTCTCTGCCGCGCCTGCCAGCTGGCGCTTCTTCATGTAGCTGCCAAGGGTTTCCCCGGTGGCCGCAGCAAAAATGCGGATCAGATGGTAAACGGAATAGCCGGACACGCGGGCCAACTCCCGCAGCGCGATTTTTTGATGCCGGTGCTGCTCGATGTACTCGGCAGCGCGCACAAGCGGCGCAAAGTAATTCACAGGACATCCCTCCTTCACAGCGTTATTTCAAATTTTATTATACCACAGAACACCGCAATAATGATCATGAATGATGGCCGCGGACTGGTTATAATAGGCCTGTGGGCGCAACGCTCCAGAAAGGAAGGGCTATCATGGCAGACATTCTCATTAAGGGTCTGACAGAAAACAACCTTAAAAACATTTCTCTCTCAATTCCAAAGAAAAAGATCACGGTATTTGTGGGCGTGTCGGGCTCGGGCAAGTCCAGCATTGTCTTTGACACCATCGCAGCCGAGGCTGGACGGCAACTAAACGCCACCTATCCCGCCTTTGTGCAGACACGGCTGCCCAAACACCCAAAGCCCCACGCGGAGCTTATTGATCACCTGACCCCAGCGGTCATCGTCGACCAGACCCCGCTGAGCGGCAACGCCCGCTCCACTGTTGGCACCATCAGCGACCTCTACGCGGCTCTGCGGTTGTTATTCTCACGGATCGGAGAGCCCCAGGCGGGTACGGCATCCTGCTTTTCCTTCAATGACCCAAAGGGCATGTGCACGGTCTGTTCGGGCCTTGGAAAGGTTACAGATATCGATCTCGATGGCCTCATCAATCCAGACAAATCCTGGAACGAGGGCTGTGTCCGGGATTCTCTGTATAAGCCCGGCACCTGGTACTGGCGGCAGTACGCGGAGTCAGGCCTGTTCGATCTGGACCTGCCTGTGCGGGACTATCCGCCCGAGGCTTACAACCTGCTGCTCTACGGCTCACGCAGGGGTAAGGGCGCGCCGGAAAACCCAAAAGTGCCAGGCCTGTACCATAAGTACAGCAGCACTCTGCTCAACCGGGATATCAGCGGCAAGAGCCGTCATACCCAAAAAAAGGCGGCACATCTGATCACCGAAACCGAGTGTCCAGCCTGCCGCGGCAAACGGCTGAATCCGGCCGCCCTGGCCTGCCGGGTAGACGGCTATTCCATCGCTGATCTTTGTGATCTGGAACTCCCGGAGCTGCGGGCCGTTCTGTCCCGCGTGGAGGATCCCAGAGTCGGAATGGTGATCCGAACCCTGCTCGACGGCCTGGACCGGATGATTGAGATCGGCCTTCCTTACCTGCACCTGGGAAGATCGTCCTCGTCACTGTCCGGCGGCGAAGCTCAGCGCCTGAAGCTGGTGCGGTACATGGGCAGCCATCTGACCGGCATGACCTATATTTTTGACGAGCCCAGCATAGGTCTGCATCCCCGTGACGTCGGCCGACTGAACACTCTGCTGCAGCGGCTCCGTGACAAGGGCAACACCGTGCTGGTGGTGGAGCATGACCGGGATGTGATCGCCATCGCCGACCACGTGATCGAGGTGGGACCTCAGGCAGGCCGCCAGGGCGGGCAGATCGTGTTTTCCGGCAGCTACACGGCTCTGTTGGAGGCCAATACTCTGACCGGCCAGGCGCTGCGGACAATGCCGCCAGTCAAGACTAAGCCCCGACTGGCCACCGGCTTCCTGCCAGTCCGCGGGGCCTGCCTGCACAATCTTAAAAACATCGATGTAGACATTCCTCTGGGTATTATGACCGCTGTCACCGGCGTGGCTGGCTCGGGAAAGAGCACACTCATCACCCGTGTCTTTTCCGAACAGCACGCCAACGATGTGGTGCTCATCGATCAGGGGCCCATCACGGCCACCAACCGTTCCACACCCGCCTCGTACCTGGGCTTTTTTGATGCGCTCCGTGGTCTCATGGCTCGAGAAACCGGAAAGGACAAAGGGCTGTTCAGCTTCAACTCCACAGGCGCGTGCCCGGCCTGCTCGGGTAAGGGTGCGGTCATCACTGAGCTGGCTTTCATGGATCCGGTCGTCACCACCTGCGAGGCCTGCGGCGGCACACGGTACAGCGCCGAGGCTCTGGCCTGCACGCTTAACGGAAAGAACATGGTAGAGCTGCTGGCCATGACGGCCGACGAGGCCCTGGAATTTTTCGACCATCTCCAAATCACAGCACCCCTGAAACGGCTCCGGAAGGTAGGGCTGTCTTACCTCACGCTGGGCCAGCCTCTGGCGACTCTGTCAGGTGGGGAACGCCAGCGGCTGAAGCTTGCCAAAGCCTTTGGCCGGAAGGGCCGCGTCATTGTTCTGGACGAGCCTACCACCGGGCTGCACCCCTCAGATACGCAAAAGCTGCTAAAGCTCTTTGATGCTATTGTGGACAAGGGCGGCACTCTGGTGGTCATCGAGCATAATCTGGACATTGTAAAGCAGGCGGACTGGGTGATTGACATCGGGCCAGACGGCGGCTGGCACGGCGGCAAGGTCGTATTTGAGGGCACGCCCTGCGAGATGCTGCGCGACGCGGACACCCTGACCGCCGACTGCCTGCGCGGGAGCACGGGCAGCTGAGATGGGAGTACCCCAACAGTGCAATTCCTGAAAAACGCCCTGCCTGTAGACTCAGGCAGGGCGTTCTTTACTTAAAGGTTATCTCTTATGACCCGGCAGGGGTTGCCGAAGGCGATCTTGTCCGATGGGATGTCCCGCGTCACCACACTGCCCGCACCGACGACCACGTTATCGCCGATGGTCACACCCGGCAGGATAATGGCCCCACCACCGATCCAGACATTATCGCCGATGATCACCGGCGCGGTCTGGGTCTTGCAGAAAGCAAAGCTCCCGTCCTCTCTGGGCGGTCCGAAGCGGTCCGCCGCGCTGGCCGGGTGAAATGCCGTGTATATCTGGACATTGGGCGCGATGAGCGCGTTGTCTCCAATGATGATCGCATTGTCATCCAGAAAGGTGCAGTTCATGTTAACCTCGCAATTCTGGCCAAAGCAGATATTGACGCCGTAATCCACAAAAAACGGCGGCGTGATCCAGAGATTTGGGCCCCGCTTTCCAAGCAGCTCTGTCAGAATCCGGTCCTTTTCCGCAAGCTCCTCCGAGGTTGTCTGGTTGTAGGCCCGGACCAGGTTCTTGGCCCTGTGCCACTGCGCCAGCAGGGCCGGGTCGCTGCAGTCATACAGCTCACCCGCCAGCATTTTTTCTCGTTCAGTCATTTGGTTTTCCTCTTTTTTATTTTAACTTCTACAGCAGATACCCCACAGCGATCAAAATATAACTGTACAGGGGCCTGCGCCCGACCTTCAGGTACATGAGCCCGCCCAGTACGGAGAAGATCATGCAGGACACACCATTCCAGAGCTCCAGCCCGGCGCCGCCGCCATGAACACTGCCCACAGTCCTGCGGTGATCAGGCAGTGGAAACTCCGCTGAGCCACAGTGTAATGCCCAATATCCACCCCGAGCAGCGCGCCCTCAATGCCAAAAATCGAGAGCAGCTCCAGCATAAACGCGCCAAAGCAGAGCAAAGTTATCCACAGATATTTCGTCTTATGCACAGTTTTTGTCACAATTGTCCTCCCTCCACAAACCGGCGGGCCAGACACAGCAAGCCGCCCTTCAAGTCATTTTCACCGGTATCGCTCAATCCAAAGGCCGCCTGATGTAAGACTGACATGCACCTCTCGCCAGCTGCCTACAGACGGTCCTTTTTCTTTACCGCAAAGATCAGATCGACTTCCGGGTGTCTGCCCACACTTTTTTCCGTATGGTACTCGTACTCCATATTCAGTGCCTCATAGGCGCTTTCGGGCAGCCAGCGGGTGTAGAAGTAACGCTTGGCAACGCCGATGGCCCGGCCCCACAGGCATTTGAGCCGCGGACGGACCGTCATTTTGGCATAGGCGCCCGCAGGAATGGTGTGTTCCTCCAGGCCCTCCCGCTCAGACACGCTGCCGATAAACAGCTCAAAATCCTGGGTCTGTGCCTTATAATTTGACGACAGCACAAAAAAAGGCAGCACTGTGTCTGGCTGGCCGACAGCCTTATGGTACGCCTCTGAGAGAACCCGGATGTCCTCTGAGATGCTCCGGTCATTGGATTTTTTCCACAGCCCGTAGAGCTTCTGTTCTGTTTTCACGATTATTTCAACGGTTTTGTCTGGCATATATTCACTCCTGATTTTTCTGTTTGTTTCTACGATAACCCTATCTTAGCATATCTGGGGGCAAATGAATATACTAAGCGTAACCGCCCAGACGCTGTTTTTTGTTTCGCAGGCCGGATTATGGATAAATATAATTAAAACTGAAGCCTTATAGGAGGTAATATCATGACTAAAAATAAATTAACACCCATTCTTCAGCTGATCCTGGCCGTTGTTGTTGTGGAACTGGTGGGCTTTTGCTCCTCACTTCTGGCCGGCGACATTGCCGGCAAATACGCCATGCTCAACAAAGCGCCCCTGTCGCCGCCGGGCTCCGTATTCGGTCCGGTTTGGATCGTGCTGTACCTGCTCATGGGCATCGCGATTTTCCTGGTTCTGCGGACCAACACCGACGACCGGCTCAAACGCTCTGCCGCCGGCCTGTTCGTAATTCAGCTGCTGCTCAACTTTCTGTGGAGCATCCTCTTTTTCGGCGGCAGCTCTTTCTGGCTGGCAGCCGTGATCATTCTGCTGCTGGACGCGGCTGTCATCGCCTGCATTGTCTGGTTTAAAAAGGTCTCCAGCCTGGCGGCGGGTCTCATGGTACCCTATCTGCTCTGGATTTTGTTCGCCACCTATTTAAACATCGCGTTTGCGGTTATTAATTAGAAAAAATAGCGGACATGATAAAACGCGGTACCGCTGCATGCGGCGCCGCGTTTTATTTTAGCGCTTACGCTTTCAATAATAGATGTCTCCGGCTGTACCGGCCGCTGTCAGGAGCACGGAAAACCTGCCAGCAGGCAATGACGCCATTTTTTCGCTATCGCGCTTCTTCCTTTTTGTTCTGCTTTATATCCTCATTATACGCGCCACACAACGACATAAGTGCCACACAACGACATAAGCACAGCCAAACAAAGTATGCCCGGGATTTTTATGATTGAAGCGGCCAAACCAGCGGCAGAAAACGCGCAGAATATTAAAGGATTTCTTTTGCTTTCTGCGCTCTGAGAACTTTTGGGGATGTTGACCTGTTATAATGATACCCATCCCCTGGCATATTGGTATTTTGAAAGGAGCTTGAAATGAATCTTATGTTTACTTTACGAGGATGGGGCAGGCTGGTTCCTGCGCTCGCAGTTTTTCTGATTCTGTCCGTCGCCTTTGGTTCGAACAGCGTCTCAGCCGAAGGTACCTTAGGACTTTGGACAACACAGGCCGTCGCAGTCAGCTCTGCGCCGGAAGCCGTGCCGCTGTCTGGAGACGCCGCAGTCCCCTTTAAGAAAAACCCAGAGGACTGCACTGTCCGAGTGGGCGAGCCCGCGGCGTTCGACGCTGTCTGCGACACCGATTTTAATGAGAATCAGCTGGTTTACCGCTGGTATGGCCGGCTTAAGGACAGTCAAAACTGGCAGCCGGTCAGCAGTGACACCGACTACGAGCCTGGAAAAGAGACCAGTATCCTAAACGACCAGACTGCCCGGGACATGGACGGTACACAATTTAAATGCACGGTCATCAACGTGGACGGTTTGGTTCTCGCCGAATCCAGCGCCGCGACACTGACCGTCACCGACCCGATCTGGGTTAAGAATATCACCATCCATCGGGTATCCAACAGTGTCCACGCCCAAAGTGTCCTGCTGATGAAAGCGATGGTCGAACCAGCTGATGCCAGTATTAAAACGGTGCGCTGGTCCGTGACGGACGGCACCGGCTCGGCATCCATTGACGAGAACAGCGGCCTGCTGACCGGCGGCATCGAGGGAACAGTCACCGTCACTACCGAGGCCGCCGACGGCTCCGGCGTCAAAGCCACAGCGGAGATAACCGTTCTGCCAGCGCTCCTCCCCATGAAAGCCGATACCAGCTGGTACAATCCGGACGGCACGGTTTTTAACCTGAGCACCCGGGAGCAGCTGAACGGTCTGGCGGCTCTGGTCAACGGCGGTACCGACACCATGAGCGGAAAAACCATCAATCTGACGGCGGATATTGATTTTTCAGGTCTTGCCTGGCAGTCCATCGGCGACGGTCAAAGCATGTCCTCTGAGACCTTCTGCGGTACTTTTGACGGTCAGGGACATACCGTCACCCTCGGCGATCTCACGGCCGTCAGTCCAGATTCCCTCATTATCGGCCTGTTCGGCCATGTCGGCTCCATGGAAAACCCAACAGTGCTCCGTGACCTGAACATTGCTGTAAACGGCAGCCTCACAGCCGAGTCGACCGTCGCCAAGCACTACGATTTTGTCGGGGCGCTGGCCGGACGTATCCTCAACACCACGGTTGAGAATGTCCGGGTCGGCGGCACCGGAAACCTGATCGCAAGCGCGGCGACAGACTACGGTACCCCCTGTGTTGGCGGCCTGGTGGGTGTTGCGCAGAAAAGCACCCTCAACCGCTGTGCCAGTGCCCTCGACATCCATACACCTGATACAGATGTCCTCACCGCCACCAATTACGGCGGTATTGCCGGCGCCGCCGTAGACACCCGCATCCTCAACTGTGAAAACAGCGGCTCTTTCCGGATCACCACCGCTTCTCCGCTGGAAATCGGCGGCATCGCCAGCACCATTTCCGGAGATGATTCCAGCCTGAGCAGTATGATTTCAAACAGCTATAACCGTGGCGACATGACACTCACCCTTGTCTCCGATACCACCAAAAGCATTGAGGCCGGCGGCATTACCGGCGATGTGTTTAAAAGCCAGGGAAAAAGCTGCAAGGTTGAAAACACCTATTCCGCCGGAACCATCATGGTGGACTCCGCCCAGAAGGACAATGTTCATCTCGGCGGCATCGCCGGAATCATGCGGCCAGAGGGCGAGATCGTGTCTAACTATTTCGACGCCACGCTGCTGCCAGATGCCCACGGTATCGGCCTTGACGAGCAAACCGGCGCGCCCTCTGACGCCGGCGCAGCAGGACTTTCCAGCGCAGATATGAAATCACCGGAAAAGCTGCTCAAAAGCCTGAATGCCGTGGCGGACGCACAGACCGATTACCTCTCCTGGAAAACCGGCGGCGACGGCTACCCGGTGCTGACACCTAAAAACCCGGCGCGCGTGTTCAGCATCACCGCCACAGCCGGTTCCGGCGGCACGGTCGCACCCGCTGGAACTGTAACGGTTAAAGAAGGTGAGAACATGCACTTCACGATCTCACCCGACCCAGGCTGCCAGATCCGGGATGTCCTGGCAGACGGCGTCTCAGTCGGTGAGGTTAGCGAGTACAGCTTCACTGCAGTCAGTGCAGACCATACCCTGACAGCCTACTTTGAGCCACAAAGCCGTCCTTCACCCACACCGCCGAAGCCCACACCCGGCCCGGATACCGGCATGTCAAACCCACTGTCCGGCGGCCTGACGGCCGCTGCTCTGCTGGCCGCCGCCTGCGCCCTAACGCTCGCGATAGCCCGCAGGCACCGATAAAAGCGCTGTTCCTCCTCAAATCTTAAAATTCTCCAGCCTTGTTGTACTTTTGATGTACTTTCCCATCTACAATGAGAGCATAAAATAAAACTTTGAGGTGAAAATCATGAAAGCACTTTTTAAAAAACGCACACTTGCATTTTTGTTTGCCCTGCTCATGCTGATCAGCAGCCTACCAGTCCGGGCCTTTGCGCAGGAAGCTGAAACCAACGCGGCAGAGACGGCCGACTACACTCCGGTGGACTGGGACAGCATCCAGACTTCCCTTGAAAACCAGCCGGTTCTGGATATGGACAACCTGCCTGCCTCGGACCAGGCCATTGTGCCGGACGACAGCATGGTCATGGACCCCATCGCGGACGACACGCCAGCTGTTCAGTCTCAGGAGCAGCCCGAGCTCAACCAGGCTCCGGACAACAATTTCAGCGATAAATGCGGCAGCCTCATCATCGACTGGGCTGTCAACAAGGCGCTGGACTGGACCCATGCCAAGATCATGGACGCTATTTTCAAGGACACCACCCCTACCATGAACGACCTCTTCAACAACCAGAAGATCATTAATGACAAGCTGGATGTGCTCATCAACGAGGTCAAGCTCACGGATTACAAGGAGGATCTGCGGAACAAGCAGGCGGCCCTGAACAATATCTACGACATGAGCGACCGCACTTCCAAGCTTTTACAAAGCAATCCTGACCGGGATACCCGCATCGCCAACATGAAACCACTGTACAAGGGCGACGGTAAGGATTACTGCTCCGACATCGTCAATTTTGCCAACACCTACCTGACCGACCGGGCAAAACGCATGCCTAACGGCTGTATCTTTAACGTTTATGACCTCTACGCCAAACGCTACTACCCCTGGGAAAACCAGGGCTACGGCTTCAGAGAAAACATGCGCAACCTGGACCTGGCCGAATTTTACCAGTCCGCTGCCATTGCCCTGATCGGCTGCAAAGCACATATGGACAGCGACTCCCCGCTGAAGGCCGGTGCGGAAACCACCTACAACCAGCTGACGGAGGTCATTAAACAGGTAGCCGCCAACACCAAAAAATTCCCGGTCAAGCATCTGCCGGAAAACGAAACCCTGTTCCAGGTACCGGGAAAGGAACGCCATTTTATCTGGAACATGAACGTTGACCGTTACTCGAGCGGCGGCTACACTGACTGGACTAAAATCGCCCACAGCGATTTGGGAGGCCTGCGCGGAAAGGCCGCGCGCTGGACGCTGGAAGCCATGACCATCAAAAGCGGCAGCCTCGGCGGCAACAAATACCACGCGCCGGAAACCTCTGATTACCGGATGCTGCTGGACTACTACAAAACTGCCCAGAAGCCACAGAATCTGGGGACCATCATGGCCGACTCCGGAAGAAATCCGGCCCGCGGGACCATTTATCCCACCAACCATCTGGAGTGGAACAACCAGACCTTTACCAATGACTACCGCTTCATCTGCGGCGGTGTGCTTGCCACCTCGTCCGACGGCGACAACCAAGGATTTTTCTTAGGCAAATACTGGCTGGACGGCCACGACGAAGCGGACAACATCAGAGGCTGGGGTTCGGGCTTATGCTACCCCGACAAATTCTTAGCCGCCAGAATCTTCCTCGTGCGCTGACAACACTTTTCACAGAACCACAAAAGGTGGGGTCCGTTTGGACTCCACCTTTTTCACGTTTGCGGCTGCACGCCAATCCTTACATTTCTTCCGGTCTCAGCGCCTGTCCTGGGCGCACCGCCTTAAAATAAAACACCACCGCGCAGGCTGCGGCAAAAACAATGCCTGCCGGGTAGGCAAAGGCTACGGGCAGGCGCAGGCCCTCCTCTGCCATGAGGATATAGGTAGCGCTGACGGCTGACATAAAGGTGCCCGGAACCGCCGCGATCCAGAAATTCTTCTGGTTTCGGCACAGGTAGACTGCGCCAGCCCACAGAGCGATCATGGCCAGGGTCTGGTTGCTCCAGGAAAAATACCGCCAGATGATGTTAAAGTCGATCTGGGATAACAGCAGGCCCACCAGCAGCAGCGGAACCGTGATGTACAGGCGCGTGCGCACCTTATCCTGAGAAATGTGAAACCAGTCCGCGATGGTGAGGCGCGCGCTGCGGAAGGCCGTGTCGCCAGAGGATATGGGGCAGGCGATCACACCGATCATAGCCAGCACCATGCCGGCCGGGCCCAGCAGGGTATTACAGATTTCGTAGACCACGCCGCCCTGCCCGCCGTAGGTGACAAGCGCCTGCTGCAGCCCGCCGGTGGTTTCGTAAAAGGCCACGCCGGCAGCGGCCCAGATCAGGGCGATGATGCCCTCGGCCACCATGGCGCCGTAGAAGATGGAGCGCCCCTGCTTTTCACTGGTCATACAGCGCGCCATCATGGGTGACTGGGTGGCGTGGAAGCCTGAGATGGCGCCGCAGGCCACTGTCACGAACATGAGCGGCCAGACGGGCAGCTCCTTGGGGTGCAGGTTCTGCAGGGTCAGCTCTGGAATGGTGTAGCCCTGGACGATGATGCCTCCGGCCACGCCCACAGCCATGATGATCAGGCAGATGCCAAAAACGGGATAGACCTTCCCGATAACCTTGTCGATGGGCAGCAGGGTGGCCGCGAAATAATAGATCAGCACAACGATGAGCCAGAAGCCGGCGTCCAGCACATCGGGCGTCAGCATGGCCAAAAGGCCAGCGGGTCCGGTGGCAAAGACGGTGCCCACCAGCACCAGCAATACCACGGAAAAAACGCGCATGACGGTTTTCATGCCCCGGCCCAGATAAAGGCCCACAATCTCCGAGATACTGCTGCCCTTGTGGCGGACAGAGATCATGCCGGACAGGAAATCGTGGACGCCTCCGGCAAAAATAGTACCGAAAACAATCCACAAAAAAACGACCGGTCCCCAAAGTGCGCCCGAGATCGCCCCAAATATGGGCCCCAGCCCGGCGATGTTGAGCAGCTGGATCAGAAAGATTTTCCACTGCTTCATGGGCACATAGTCCACGCCGTCGGTCATGGTGGTGGCTGGCGTGGCGCGGTCGTCCGGCCTGAAGACACGCTCCACAAGCTTTCCGTATGTAAAATAGCCGGCGATCAAAAGCGCCAGCGCGGCAAAAAAGGTAATCATTTTTCACACCTCTGCGTATTTGTTTTCATTTTATTATAGCACGGTTTTGGGCCCATTCTCCGACGGCCGCACGAATGACGCGTCTGGCCGCCCAAATGCTTTGGTCCAAAAAGCATTTGGGCGGTCAAAACCGCTATTCGTGCGGTTTTATTGCGCCGCCGGGCCGCGTCCGATATAATAAAACCAATCGCTTTTCAACAGAACCGATATTGAGAGGAGTTCGATATGAACGAAAACAAAAAAACCTTTGAAAACCTCGGGGAGGAACTGACCGGTGTCATCAAACACTGGTGGGTGTTCCTGATCCTCGGTATTCTGGCCATCGGCATGGGGATATGGCTTTTCTTCACACCCGTCGGCGGTTTCGCTGCCCTCAGCATTGTCTTTGCGGTCACCTTTCTGGTTTCCGGCCTGGCCTCCTGTGCGGTTACCCTGATCAACCGCAATGCCATTCCGGCATGGGGCTGGAACCTGGTGTCCGGAATTCTGATGCTCGTCCTGGGCGTTATCATGATCGCCAATATGAACATCACCGCCGATGTGCTGGTATTCTACGTTGCCTTTGCCATCATGTTCGGCGGCTTCAACACCATTGGCTTTTCCTTTACCGCCAAAGCCAAAGGCGACAAGGGCTGGGGCTGGAACCTGGCGCTGGGTATTCTGGTCGTGATTCTGGCCACAGTACTCCTTTTCCACCCGGTCTTTGCCGCCTTTACCATTGTTATCTGGGCCGGCATTGCCTTTTTATCCATGGGCATTTCTTTCTGCACCCTGGCCTACCGTCTGTCCAAGACCAACGGCCAGATGAAAAAATAAACAGCACTTTAAAAAAACAGCACGCCCTCGGGCGTCGCTGTTTTTTAATCGTTGTTCACCGGATTTTTTTATGATAAACTGTAATAAAAAAGCTTTACAACCTCGTTTAACAGGAGCGTAAATTATGGTATTCTATTTTTTCAGGGCGCTGCTCGGTTTCCTCATGCAGACCGTACCCCCGGCTTTTTTGTGTATTTATCCCTTCTGGGCGCGGCAGCCCTGGGATCGGAAGCGGCCGGTGCTCTTTTTTGTCTTTGGCGGCTTTCTGATTCTCGGCTGTTTTATCGCCATGGTTTTTGTGGACACTATCCGGACTGGGCAGCCGGTCTCCAACGTAAACCTCATCAATCTGCTCATGTTTCTGGAGCAGGGGTGCTGCTTTCTCATCTACCTGCTTGTGATCCGCGCCCCCTTTTTTAAAAAGCTCTACTGCCTGATCTTTATCTCCAGCTTTTACGCCGGCATCGCACTGGTGGCCTCGTTTCTCAACCGTCTGCTGTTTCCGGGACTGTCTATGGGCCTCTTTGTGCAGGACGGCTATCTCTGGCCGCTGCCCGGCCTCAGCCTCTACGCGGTGCTGGTGGCTGTCTCCTACCCGTTTTTATTCAGCCTCATGCGCCGCATGTCCAGGCACCTGCTGACACCGGCCCGTCCGGGCTTCTGGCCCAGCCTGTGCGTGCCGCCGGCGCTGTTTTACCTGTGGATCTTCCTGACGCCAAACGACCTGCTGTACGGCTGGATCATCACCTCCGCCACTGCTCTGATGCTGGTGCTCCTGCTCTGCGTAGCCTTTTTCAGCCTCCAGAACCTGACCTGGGTGGCCGAGCTCGAAGCCCAGACCCCAGTGCCTGACACCCGTGAGCTCCTGAGCCGGGAGGCCTACACGGCCCTGCGCCATAAGCTCCAGTCCTCAGAAATTCTGGTTCACGATTTCCGCCACCATCTGCTCATCTTAAAAAAGCTGTTTGACGACGGCGATCTGGGGCCGGCCGACCGCCTGCTCCAGAGCCTGCTGAATGAGACCGAGGCTGTAAAGCCTGTTCTGCTCAGCGGCAATTACCTGATCGACACCATTGTCAACGGCCGTCTGTCCGGCCTGCCCGAAGCGGGCGTGCCCGTACACGCCCAGGCCCAGGTGCCTGAGATTCTGCCTGTGGATTACGAGCTTGTCTATCAGGCCCTGAACGCTGTGCTCAGCGCCGCTGTCGACGCCTGCGCAGCGGCTCCGCCCGGCATGGCAGTGGTCCGCCTGAGCCTGGACTATTCGGACGAATGCATGAAGGCTGACTGCGCCTTTCCGGACACGCAGCCACGGGAGCCGCTGGCCCAAAGCCTCACCGGCCTCAAGGGCTGTACTGTCTGCGACACGGCTGAGCCCGATTCCGGCATGGCCCGGATTACCTTTATACTTAAATAAAAGCGCCGCACAAAAGTAAGGCAGGACCCCGTTCAGGCCCTGCCTTATTTGTTAATCTCTTTTTTCTTTTTATGAATGCTGTAAATCAGATTCGCGCCCAGGATCAGGGCCACGATGTAGCCGATGGTGCCCAGAGCTGGAATACCCAGAAGCTTTGGCTCCATGTTGGTGGTGCTGATAAAGCTGGAGCCGATGAGCAGCGCGGCGGCAATGATACATTTCACAATTTTGTTGACCATCTGGTCGATGGTGTTCAGCGGCTCCTCGGAGCCGGTAATCTCCAGATTGATCTTGGTCTGTCCCTTGACGGTCATACGCAGCAGATCCAGCGCCTGGCCGGGCAGGCTCAGGGTGCTCTTGCCTGCGTTGTACATCTGGCGGCCCAGCTCCAGCGCCTCCCGCTTGGGGTCCAGGTTCTCCAGACGTTCGGTCGACATGTGGTTGATCATGATCTGAACCACATTGGTCTCCGGGGCCAGCATGCTCAGCACGCCCTCGATGGTCAGAGAGCCGCGGGCCAGCATGGTCACGCCCTTTGGCATGGCGATGTGATGGTTGTTGGCCAGCTGGAGCAGATCCTCCATCATGGTTCCAACGTTCATACTGCCCAGATCCATGCTGCCATACTCGTCCATCATGGTGTCAATATCCGAATACAGCTTGGCGTGGTTGATCCGGCCAGCGTGCACGCCCAGCGACAGCACCACGTTCTTCATTTCCTCCACATCGCCTTTGGCCATGGCCTCCACGGCCTGCTTAAACAAATCCTTGTCCTTTGAGGAAAGGGTGCCCATCATGCCCAGGTCGATCCAGACAATCTGGCCGTCCCGGATACGGATATTGCCCGGATGCGGGTCGGCGTGGAAAAAGCCGTCGTCAATAACCTGCTTGACATAGTTATCCGAAAGCTTGAGGGCGATCTCGTCCAGATCATAGCCCAGTTCCCTGAGCCGGTCGGTCTGGTCGATCTCCTCGCCGGCGATGTATTCCATCACCAGCACTCTGGCGGTGGTGTGCTTGTGGTAGATGATGGGGCTGGTCACGTAGACGATGTCCCGGTTAAGCTCGTAGAACTCGTCGGCGTTGTGGGCCTCGATGAGGAAGTCCATTTCCTGCTGGGCCGTAAACCACATTTCGTCCAGCACCATCTTGAAATCAATGGCGTTTCCGGTGCCGCCGGCGATCTTGAGCAGGGCGGCCGCCCGTTCCAGCAGCGCGATGTCGCGGGCCATGGTGTCCTTGATACCGGGACGCTGCACCTTAACCACCACAGAGCTGCCGTCCTTCAGCTCGGCGCGGTGCACCTGAGCGATGGACGCGGAGCCAAGAGGCGTCTGCTCCAGAAAGGTAAAAATCTCGTTCAGGGGCTTTCCATACTCCTGCTCGATAACGGTCACCACTTCCTCAAAGTCCATGGGACGCACTTCGGTTCTGAGCTTGGTCAGTTCATGGCAGTACTCCACGGGAAGGATGTCCTGGCGCATGGAAAGCACCTGTCCAAGCTTGACGAAGGTCGGGCCCAGATCTTCGATGATGAGCCGCAGCTTGACAGGTGTGATGCCTTTGACAATATCGTATTTGGCCAGTATGGCCATGATTTCCCTCAGGCGCTGCCGGTTATACTCCTTGGGGTTTCCAGCGCCTGAGGGGTCATTTTCATGGTTTAACGGGTTATTCTGCGTCTTTGACCTCTGCGTCTTCTGCATTTTCACGCTCCATTCGGGCCAGCTTATCCTTGATGGCCTGTAATTCTTCCGGACTCATTTTGTCCATGGTCTCAACCACCTTGTCCACAGACGGCTCGTCATCCTTGACCACCACCGTCACGTTTTCCTTGACCTTGTCCCGGATGTTGCGCTTCAGCTCTTCGTTCATCACCTTGCCCTGTTCCACGGTCAGCTCGCCTTTTTCAACCAGCTGATTGATGAGCTCCTGGGATTTCTCAGCAGTGGTCGCCACAGCGCCCACGCCTGCTAACAATACTTTTCTCAGCTCTTCGCCTAAGTTAAAATTTGCCATCTTAATTCTCCTTTATGTTTGGAATCCGCGAAAAGGGACTTTCAGCATCCCTTTTCAAGCCGTTTGCTGTTACTTCATTATAACACAGAGTTCTTTAAATTCAGTTTAATTTTACCCCGTTAGAGACATTTATAAACAGCGGCTCCGATTTCCATAAAGGATTTTCCGGTTTCGGCGGCAATGCGTTTCAGATCCTCGTATTCCGGGCTGCGCTTGGCAATGCCGTCGTAGGTGCAGGCCTTGACGCGCACCGGCCCGTAGGGCGTGTCCACTGTCTCGATCTCCCGGTGCATGACAGCCCGGTCCACCTTGTATTTGCGCAGGCCGATACTGCTGGTTTCGGCGAAGATGTAGCGGGTGAGCGCCTCAGCCTTTTCGGCGTCGCAGATCACGGTCAGCTTGATGGCCGGCCGGTTTTTCTTCATGTAAATGGGCGTGTAAAAGGCATCGCGCACGCCCTGCTCAAAGAGACCCTCCAGCACGTAGCCGGCCGTCTCTCCGGTCATGTCGTCAATATTGGTCTCCATGACCAGAATCCCGCAGGCCTCATCGTTCGTGTGGCCCACAAAAAGCCGCAGGCCGTTCAGAACCTCAAACTCCCGGTCGCCAAAGCCGTAGCCGATGGTGTCCACTGCCATCTGCGGAAAGCCGGCCGAATAGGCCGCCAGCTCTGCCAGAATGGCCATGCCCGTCGGGGTAGCGGACTCGCCGTCCACGCCCTTCGCGTAAATGGGAAAATCGGTTTTACCGATGATCTCCGCCGTGGCGGGCGCGGGCACGGGCAGCAGGCCGTGGGCGCACTTCACAAAGCCCTGACCCGCGTTCACCGCGGAGCCGTAAACCACGTCGGGCGCAATGTCGTGGAAGCAGATGGCCGCGCCTACAATGTCGACAATGGAATCCACTGCGCCCACCTCGTGGAAATGTACCTGGTCCATGGGCACGCCGTGTACCTTGCCCTCAGCCTCGGCCACACGCCGGAAGATGGCGATCGCGGTCTTTTTGACCGCCTCGTCCAGGCCGCTGCTCTCAATGATGTCCACAATATCGCTGAAATGGCGGTGGGCGTGCTCGTGGCGGTCCATGACCACGTGGCACTTGGTGCCGGTGATGCCGCGCTTCTGGGTTTTCTCAATTTCCAGATGAAAGCCCGGCACGCCCAGCTTGGCGAGCTCACGCTCCAGATGCGCGGGATCCGCACCGATGTCCAGAAAGGCGCCCAGCGTCATGTCGCCGCTGATGCCCGAAAAACAGTCAAAATATAATACTTTCATGATTTCTCCTATTGCAGTTGATTAATTTTTGAAGCCAGACAGGCGGCTCCAAAGCCGTTGTCAATGTTGACCACGCCGATGCCGCCGGCGCAGGAGGTCAGCATGCCCAGCAGGGCTGAGACGCCGCCGAAGTTGGCGCCGTAGCCAATACTGGTGGGCACTGCCACCACTGGCTTGTCCGTCAGGCCGCCTACCACGCTGGCCAGCGCGCCCTCCATGCCCGCCACCACGATGATGACGCGGGCCTGGTTGATGACGTCCACGTTGTCCAGCAGCCGGTGTATGCCAGCCACGCCCACGTCGTACAGCCGCCGCACCTGGTTGCCCATGACCTCCGCCGTCACCGCGGCCTCCTCTGCCACCGGAATGTCGGAGGTACCCGCCGACACCACCGCGATGGTGCCCTCAGACACGCGGTAGGGCTCGCGCTTCACCACCACTGACCGGGCTTCCTTATAATAGACCGCGTCCGGCGTCAGCTCACGGATGGCCTCGTAGACTTCCTCGCTGGCGCGGGAGGCCAGAATATTGCCTGTGGTACGGGCCAGCATGTCTGTCACAATGCCGCGGATCTGGCTGAGACTCTTGCCAGGGCTGTAGATGACCTCCGGAAAGCCATTGCGCAGCTCTCTGTGGTAATCGACCTTGGCGTACTCGAGATCGTGGTAGGGCAGCTCCTTGAGCTGCTCCAGTGCGTCCTCGACGCTGGTGTCCTCATTCTTCACCTGTGTCAATAATGTTTTCAGCTGTTCAGCGTTCATTTTTTCACCTCGTTCATGCTGCCGCACTGGTAGCCTGAAAGGTCCAGCGTGACCGTCTTAAATCCAATGGCCTTCAGGTTGTCCACCAGCTCCTGCCGACGGCCCATGAGCCGCTCAAAATCAGCCTCGGCGCACTCGATTTTGGCCACGCTGCCCATATAGCGCAGCCGGTACTGGCGCAGGCCAAGCACCTTCAGGCACTCCTCGCCCTGCTCCACCATCAGCAGCTTTTTCCGCGTGATGGGCTCGCTGCCCGGTATGCGGGTCGCCAGACAGGCCATGGCCGGCTTGTCGGCTGTGGGCAGCCCGTACCAGGCGGACAAGCTCCGGATTTCCTGCTTGGTCAGCCCCGCCTTTATGAGCGGGCTCACCACCATCATCTCCTCCAGCGCCTGAAGCCCAGGACGGTAATCGTTCAGGTCGTCCAGGTTGGAGCCGTCAAAAATCACGTCACAGCCCAGCTCCTGGGCGTGTCCCTTGATCTGGGTAAAGATATTCTTTTTACAGTAATAACAGCGTTTCGGGCCGTTTTCTACGAATTCCGGCACTGAAAACACATCCACGTCCAGCACACAAAGATCGACGCCCATGCTTTGGGCCAGCGCTTCGGCGCTCTCAAACTCGGACCGCGGCAGCATGCTGCCGTTAACGATCATGGGCACTGCCGCGCTGCCCAGAGCTTCCACAGCCACCCGGAGCAGCAGGGTGCTGTCAACGCCGCCGGAAAAAGCGATGCAGGGCTTGTTGTATTCCCGGATCACAGCCTTCAGGCTGTCCAGCTTGCCGGCCAATGCCTTATCTAAAGTGTTCATCTTTTTTTCTCCTGATTTTCATTAATACCCTTATTATACGCTTTCCTGACCATAAAAAAAAGACCAGCTTTAAAGCTGATCTTACATCTGCCCATTTCCTTCGCTCACCCCCTGTCAAAGCCGGATGACCGCTGGTCTGGAGCCGCAGCGCCTCCGGTTTCTTAGAATGGCCATATTATACGCCCGATCACGGGGAAATAAAAGCCTGATCCCATAAGATTCACGGCTAAAGGTTGACACTTCTGTGCAAAAAATAAAAAAGATCAGCAATGCTGATCCGATAAACAAAATGGCAAGGGTGGCAGGATTCGAACCTGCGAATGATGGAGTCAGAGTCCATTGCCTTACCGCTTGGCGACACCCCTACAACGTACTCCGTTCTGAGCACGATATTTATTTTAGCTTTTTTTACAGGATTTGTCAAGAAAATAATTTCGATTTTTTTCAAAAAGTTAAAAGCCCGCAAAACCAGCGCCCGACCCGGCCAGGATTGCCGCAAAACCAGGCGGCAGCGTCCCGGACTCAGGCTTTTGCCACAAAAAAGCGGGGCGCTTCACGCCCCACCCTTTAGACTATTCCATTATATGCTCCATTCCCTGGTTAAAGATGGCGCGGACGTGCTCATCAGCCAGAGAATAAAAAATCGTTTTTCCCTCCCGCCGGTTTTTGACCAGCTTGGACTGCTTGAGCACCCGGAGCTGGTGGGAGATGGCGGACTGGCTCATGCTCAGCAGCTCGGCGATATCACAGACGCACATCTCGGCCTCAAAGAGCACACACAGAATTTTGACCCGCGTGGAGTCTCCGAAAACCTTGAACAGCTCGGCGAGGTCGTACAGGGTCTCCTCGTCGGGCATGCGGTCCATGACGGTTCGCACAATATCTTCATGGGCGTGGGCAAAATCACATCGCTCTATTCCGTTTTTGTCAATCATGGATTTTTCCTTTCATATGAATGATCATTCATATATATTGTACCGAACCAGGCTCTGAAAGTAAAGTTTTTTATTTGGCCGCCTTAAGCTTCTGGGCCAGGGTTTCGTGGTTCTGGCTGTACATGAGCGCGGTCTGCTCGGTAATGCGGCCCTGCCGGTACAGCTCCAGCAGACTGGTATCCATGGTGCACATGCCGTCCTTGGTTCCGGAAAAAATGGCGGAGTCGATCTGGTGCACCTTGCCGTCCCGGATCATGTTGCGGATGGCCGGCGTGACAAGCATGATCTCAAAGGCCGGCGTCAGGCTGCCGTCCACAGTGGGCACCAGCTGCTGGGACACCACTGCCTGCAGGATCATGGACAGCTGGGTGCGTATCTGGTGCTGCTGGTTTGCGGAGAACACGTCGATGATCCGGTCGATGGTATTGGCCGTGCCGGTGGTGTGCAGGGTCGAAAAGACCAGCTGTCCGGTCTCGGCTGCGGTCATGGCGATCTCGATGGTCTCAAGGTCCCGCAGCTCGCCCAGCAGGATAACGTCCGGCGACTGCCGGAGCACCGCCTTCAGAGCTGTCACGTAGCTCTGGGAATCGTGGGGGATCTCCCGCTGGGTCACAATGCACTGGTTGTGGCGGTGGATATACTCGATGGGGTCCTCCATGGTCACGATGTGGCCGCTCTTTTCGTGGTTGATCTTGTCAATGATACAGGCCAGCGTCGTGGATTTGCCGCTGCCCGCAGGCCCGGTCACCAGCACCAGCCCGTTCTTCTTCTGGCTGAGGTCCAGCACGGTCTGCGGTATGGACAGCGCCGCCGGGTCTGGCAGCCCGAAGGAAACCACCCGGATTACCGCTGCCAGCGTCCCGCGCTGGCGGTACACATTGGCTCTGAAACGGCCGATGCCCTTCAGGGCAAAGGAGAAGTCATCGTCGCCGCTCTGCTCAAAGGTCTCGATGGAGCGGCCGCCGCTCAGCCCGTAAATCTCGCGGATCAGGCGCTCGGTCTCCTGGGGCGTGAACACATCGCCTCCGCCCTGGACGATCTTGCCGTCGATGCGGTAGGAGCAGGGAAAATTGGTGATGATGAAAATGTCCGATGCCTTGCGGGCCACAGACTCCTCTAAATAATCCAGTAATTCCATTTACTCGGCGCCTCCCTTCCATAAATCCTTTGCGCTGTTGTCGGTCTGCCACTCGCCGTCGGTCACGGTCTGCCAGCGGATCACAGCCAAACGGTTACCCTCGACCCGAAGCTCGCTTTTGAGCGTGGCGGTATCGCTGATCTTCGTGTCAAAGCGGATGAGGCCGGTCTCCGGCTCGTAGGCCACGCCCCGGTTCAGGGCCTTGAGGGCAGCGGCGTCCGGACCGCTTTCCACCAGCACGCCGTCGATCTGGGCCAGCGTCTCCTGGGCTTTTGCGTCCGCCTCGTAGTAGGCGTTCTGCATGGCCAGAGATTTGTCAGCCATGCGCGCATTGGCCGACGCGGTGGTCAGGCTCAGCACCGCCAGACTGACGAGCAGAAAAACCACAAAAATCATAATGAGCGACACGACACCCACGCTCATGCCCTGCTTGTTTTTACGCATCACTGCACCTCCCCTGCTTCAAAATACCGGGCGGCCGACATAACGTACAGGGAACCGCTGCCTTTGAAGGCCTCGAAGCGCAGCCGCTCAAGACTTCCGGCCGCCTGCGCCTCGGTCTCCGTGTCCACCGCGATGCTGTACACCGCAGTGGCCTCCGGCGTCATCTGCCAGTCCCGGTCATAATAAACACGAACGCCGCTGCTGGTTTTTTCATAGCAGCCGTCCTTCAGCACGCTGTCCAGACTGCCGGTGCCCTTGATGGTCTCGCACAGGGTCTGGCATTGGGCCGCCGCACTGCGCCGGTCCAGGGCTTCGCTGCTCACGAGGCCTGCCTTGGCAAAGAGCTGCACAATGATACAGCAGGCAACAGCAAAGAACACAATGGTGATGATGAGTTCCACAAAAAAGCCTGATGATCTGAAGCGCTGTTTCATTCTGCATCACCCGCTTCCACGGCCGCACCGACGATACTCTGGGAAAAGGCGTGCACCACGCCGTCCCTGCCGGTCACCTCGAAGCTCAGGAGCCCGTTTTGGGCGGCGCTCACCCGCAGGGCGCTGAGGTCCGCGATGCGCATGGCGTTGGCCTCAGCGCCTCCGGCCTGTCCGTCCAGAAAGGCGCTCTCGTACAGGACGCCGTCCTGGCAGTAGATGACCGTCCAGTAAAGCTTATCCCCGATGGTTTCCACAATTTCCAGCCGGTCGCTGTCCGCACCGGGTACCACAGTAATGGCGTTTTCCCGGTTATTCTGGCGCACCTTGGTACTCAGGTAGGAGACCGCTACAGTGGCCTCGGAGGTAGCATCGTAGTTGGCCTTGATGTGCTTGTAGCTGCCGGAGCCCAGAAAGGTGAGCACCAGCGCCGACAGCGCGAAAAGACAGACCAGCGAAATAGGCAGGACAAAGGTTGACAGCATGCTCTCGTTTTGTTTGTTATGAAACATATGCGGCTCCTTTCCTATTTCGGCACCACGCGGATGTCCGGCATCATATTGGACGCGAAGGCATCGTAGTGGACAATGTAGTGCTCCTGATCCACCACCACGCCGTAGTTTTCCGTCAGGTAGTCTAAGCTCGGCGGATAAAAGCCCTCCAGGGAATAGCACAGCACCGCTGAGTTTTCAAGGGCTGTTTCCAGCGTCTGGCCGCCGTCCGTATCCATGCTGGCTGTGGCCCGGCCAAACAGCAGCCATACCAGGAGCACGATGAGCGCAAAGATGATGACCGAGGGCAGAAAATGTATTTTATTCTTTTTTGTTTCCATGAATATTCCCTCTTTCCGCAGAGCAGCCCATCAGCCAATATTGGACATGATGCCGATGAGCGGCAGCAGGATAGCGACCAGGACCGCGCCGATGGCGATGGATAAAAGCGAGACCAGCGCCGGCTCGATGACCGCGATCAGTCCGTCGATCTTATCCTGGGCCTCCTCAAAATAAATTTTAGAAATGTGCGCGGCGGCCCGGTCCAGGGAGCCGCTCTTGCTGCCGCCCATGAGCACCTTGGCATAGACGCCTTTAAGCAGCCCGGTTTTTAACACCGCCTCCTCAAAGGGCTCGCCCTGCTCGACCGCCGCCATGCAGGCGTCGATCTTCTGGCCAAAGACCTGGCTCGACACCGTCTGCCTGGCCAGCCCCAGGGCCTGCTCCATGGCGATGCCGCTGGTCATGAGAATGGACAGCGCGCCCATGAAGCGGGCCGCGTCCAGCCGGTAAAAAATATCCCGTGTCACCACAAAACGCTCCGCCAGCCCATTAAAGAACCGCTTGCCCGCCGGGCTGAACACATAGAACAGCACGCAGGCCAGCAGCAGAACCAGCACCACGCCCACCACCAGCATGATGGCGTTTCCGGCCTGAAAGGCCAGCGCGTTGCCCGAGGCGCCGCTCAGGTCCACCCCCAGCTGCCGGAATACATCTTTAAACACCGGCATAATGGCGTACACCAGAAACAGGACCACCACCGCCATCATGGCGATGAGCAGCAGCGGGCTTAAAACCGCGCTCTTAGCTTGTTTCTTGATGCTGTCCTCCTGCAGGTAGTAATCGCCCAGAGAGGCCAGCACCTCCGCCAGGCGGCCAGAGGTCTCGCCGACCTCGATCATGCCCAGCGCGTATTCCGGAAAGCCGCCGGTTTTTCCCATGGCTTTATAAAGGAAGTATTCTTCCAGCAGATTCTTCTCGACCAATTCCAGTGTGCGCTTAAAGCGGCTGTCCTCTGCGTCCTGCGCCATCATTGACAGGCAGTCGTTCACGGTTACGCCTGAATCCAGCACCATCGACATGCTGGTAAACAGCGCGGACAGTTCCGCGGAGCTCATGGCCTGTTTTTTATTTACTCGTCCCATTCTGTACCTCCCTAATAGGTATATTGCGTTTCATAGGTATTGTCATTGCCATCGCCGATAAAGCCCGACAGGTCGCTTTTCGAGGAGCCTGCCGCAAAGGTCAGGTCCAGCAGGGTCCAGGTGTTGGCGTCAATCTTGAAGCCGACCTCGATCCAGCCCGAATCCTTTACGTAGACCTCGTTCCAGGCATGGTATATGCCCGACGGCGAGATATAGCCGGTCTCCACCTTGGTTGGAATACCGCAGGACCGCAGCATAGCTGCGGCCAGCGAGGCATAGTCAAAGCAGATGCCCGTGTTGGTGGCAAAGGTGTCGTCCACCACCGGGATGTAGCCCGACGGCGGCGACTGGGCCTTGGCCACATCGTAGGTCACGTGGTCCTTGATGTAGGCGTAAACCGCCTTGACCACATCGGCATCCGAGCTCTTGTCTGCGGCCTGCTCACGGGCAAAGGCCACGCAGGCGCTGCCCGCGTCGTAATCCACAATCTGGTTGGGCACCACGAAAGGGGCGAACTCACTGCCGATGGCGGCGTCCACGTCCTCCTCCAGCACCGCGGTATACCGGTTGTCGGCCACATTGGTCAGCAGCCGTATGGAATAGGTACCGCTGCCCATCTGGAGCGGAAAGATCGTGTACTCGCCTGTAGCCGGTATATCATAATTGTACTTCACACCGTCCTTAACCACCTGCAGCTTCGCGGCCACATCGCCCGTGTAGCTTGCCATCACGTAGCCGCTGTCCGCCCCCGTGGTGTCAAAGCCGCCCACATCACAGCTCGACGTGTCCGCGCCCGCGTACTGGGGAACCACCAGCTCCGGCAGCGTGTAGGTGCCGCTCTCCGAAGCCTCCGAACCGCCGCAGCCCGCGCTGGACAGACCCATCAGAAGACATAAAAAAACAGTCAGAAGATATTTAATTTTCTTAATGGGTCTCACCATCCCTCTCCGCTGCACGGCGCACAGGCTACCGTGCAGATATAAAAAATAGTTTCAGCAATTTTTTTGTTTTCATTATAGCATATTTTATAGTCAATAATAAACACTCTTAAAGTAAATTGCTTACAAACTGGAAAAATTTTAAAGATAAAGCCGTTTTTTTGCCGCTTTTTACAAAACCGCTTTCCGGACCGCCCGTTTGGCTTTGTAAAAAAGGCAACAAAAAGCACCCCTTTTTTCTAAAATCCTTTAATAAGTATAACCTTATTCTTTTATTAACCAGATTAATAATAACCTTTAAATCCTGAAAATAGCTTTAATATGGATAAAAGCCCTCTATTCCTGGCCCGAAATCCCTCACTTTTTTGGTTGGTTTAGCATGTCTTTTTATATTTTTACGCCTGGAAAACACACCCTTAACGCCCATTTTACTTGATAAACATTTATCAAACAAAGTCGGGCCTGTTTTTAGGACAAAAAGGCTGGCCTTTCGGTTTTAAATTCGTAATCAATTACAGTTTTATCGTTGACAAACACAGGCGACTATTATAATATTAATCCAATTAAATATGATGCAGGCCTCAAAATAACCTGATAAAGTTTTTTTACCTTTTTCGGATGGTTTTTTTCATAAAACAAACCAGTACTCCTCTGTTTGATTCGCGGCCCGGCGATTTCCCCAATCCTCTGCCCGCGCCTAACTCTATGTTCTGACCATAACATCCGAACCATTCTCCAAAAACAGAAACCATCGTATTTAATTGCCAATTTTGATCGTCTCAAACCCAGGCAATCCTCTGCTCAAACTGCCTGCCGCTTTGAGATTCCTACCCAAAGCCCGAAAGGGCTTTTACCTTTTTTTGCGTTAAACCAGGCCAAAATGGCGGCAGGCGTTGTAGATGCCGTGCTCGTCCACGCTGTCGGTCACATAGGTGGCGGTCTGCTTGAGCGCGTCAATGGCATTGCCCATAGCCACCGTGTAATCCACCGCGCCAAACATTTCCAGATCGTTCTCCTCATCGCCGAAGGCAATGGCCTGGGAGCGGTCCAGCCCGAGCAGCTCCAGCATCCGCTCGATGGCCGACGCCTTAGACACCGCCTCCGGCAGAATGTCCAGCACCAGCGGCGCCACCACCCGGGTTTTTAATCCCTTCTGCTTTGTCTCAATCCGGCCCTTCAGCCCGTCGCCGATGATGGCAAGCTGGTACACGCCGTATTGACGTGACCGCTCCGGCGCGCCTTCAATGCTCACATCAAAATCGACCGCGTAGGGGCTTTCATTCCAGCACAGCACATTGCCTGCCGTGCTCTCGAGCACCACCGCCACGCCGCTGACGTTTCGGAGCTCACCCAGCAGCTCTGCCACCACCTCCGGCTCAAGGAGCTGCCGCCACACCTCCACACCCTGGTGGGTCAGGCTCAGGCCGTTGGCCGCAATGTAGGTATCCATCTCCAGGTCGGCCACAAACTGGCGGATCACACTGGGCTCACGGCCCGTCACAATGACTGGCTGAATACCGTTCTGCCGGAGCTCGCGCAGCGCCTGCCGCGCCGATTCCGGCACCCGGTCCAGAAAATTGCTGCTCTCGACCCGGTGGCTGGCCAGAGTCCCGTCAATATCAAAAAAAGCGACGCGTATTTTTTTCCTCATGTTTTTCCTCTTTCGTTTTGTTTTTTCAGTTGTTTTTCTTCCGAATGGCCTACTTCTTCCGCACCTCGTAATACCCGTAACGCTCTACCGGACCGTCCAGGCCGGCCAGCTTTTCCAGCTGAACCTTCAGGTTGGCGGTTTTGACATTGTGGGCCACTGCCATTCCGCCCTTGAAGCTGACGATCACGACCGCCGCGTAAACGGTCTGGCGGTCTGTCACAATTTTAAGCAGGGTTCCAAAATCCTTCATCTCCTCTGTGGTAACGCTGCGAATGTCCCGCAGCTCAAGCCGCTGCCCTTTGTCATAGGCGATGATGGTCGCCACGCCGTCGATGTCAAGGATATAAGCCTTTTTAAAATCTGCGAGCGCCGTAAAGTTCTCGCCCTCAAAATAGATGATCTTATAATTCATGAATATACCACCTTTGACGGGGCCCGTCCGGGTCCCCTGAAATCTTTTGACCATGGGCTCACCGCCCTTTGCCTAGTGCTTTGCCAGGATCACCCGGGTCTCCTTTGCGATGTCCTTCGCGACGCCGTCGGGCACGCCCTGGTCGATGATCAGCCCGGTTACGTCCTTCCAGCCCGCGTAAGCGAACAGGCCGGCGCTCTGGCATTTGCTGCTGTCGCACACCGTGTAGGTGGCTGTGCTGGCCGCGATGACCTTTTTTTTGAACTCAGCCTCCTCATAGGACAGCGTTGACGGGCCAGCCAGTCCCTTGAAGCCGTCAGAGCCCAAAAACGCGATGTCAGCGTGCACAGCCGCCAGCGCGCCGGTGGCCCAGTCGCCCACCGCGGCCTTGCTGCTGCTGCGAACCAGGCCGCCAAACAGGTAGACCGCGTTGTCCGACTCGGCCAGCATGGCCGCAATGGTCACCGAGTTGGTGAAAATGGTCAGGCCTTCCTTTAAGAGCAGCTGCCTGGCGATGGCGCCAGTCGTGCTTCCCGTATCCAGGATCACAGCGCAGCCGGGGTGGAGCAGCCGCATGGCAGCAGTGGCGATGGCCGCCTTGGCGTCGGCGTGCTCAGACTCCTTAACGTTTAACGGACGCTCCACAAAGTCACTCTTGGCGATGGCGCCGCCGTGGCTTTTGGTGGCGATGCCCTCCTCCTCCAGATAGATGATATCCTTTCGGATGGTCTCGGTCGAGACGCCAAAGCGTTCGGACAGCTCCCCGACCTTGATGCTGCCCTCCTTCATCAGGATCTGGGCGATCCGGTTCCGCCGGTCTGCCGTCAGTGATTTGCTCATGTTCTGTGCCTCCCTCTTCTTTTTTACTATTTTAACATATTTTTCCAACCAATCACAACTATAAAAATGCGAATAATTTTGATTTTCCGCTTGACAGCAATTAATCGCAATGTTATACTTTGGATAAGTTGTGAAATATATTTGTTTTACTGGCGAATTATTGTGATTTTAAAGAAGCGAGGTATAAAGATGAAAGCGAAAGCAGTCCGTCTCTACGGAAAAGATGATTTACGGTTGGAAGAATTTGAGCTGCCCAGGATCAAGGACGACGAGGTTCTGGTCAAGGTTATGAGCGACAGCATCTGCATGTCGACCTACAAACTGGTGGATCAGGGCAAGGCACACAAGCGCTGCCCCCAGAACGTGGACACCCATCCGGTCATCATCGGCCATGAGTTTGCCGGTGTGATCGTGGAGGTCGGCGAAAAATGGAAGGACCAATTTAAGCCCGGCCAGAAATTCGCGCAGCAGCCAGCCCTCAACTACAAAGGAAAGCTGGACTCTCCAGGCTACTCCTACGAATGGTGCGGCGGCGCCACCACCTACTGCATCATGCCCCACGAAGTCATGGAGCTGGGCTGCCTGATGCCTTACGATGGCAAAAGCTTTTACAAGGCTTCTCTGGGTGAGCCCATGAGCTGCATCATCGGCGGCTACCACTCCAATTACCACACCAATAAACGGGACCACCGCCACGCCATGGGCACCAAGGCCGACGGCAGTATCCTTATTCTGGGCGGCTGCGGGCCCATGGGGCTGGGCGCAGTGGAATACGGCCTCAGCTTTGAGAACAAGCCCCGCCGCATTGTGGTGACCGACATCGATGACGCCCGTATCGAACGGGCCAAGGAGGTGATCTCACCGGAGCACGCAGCACAGAAGGGCATCGAGCTGGTTTACGTCAATACCGCGTCCTCGGAGGACCCTTACGCAGAGCTGATGGCCCTCTCCGGAGGACTGGGCTACGACGACGTCTTTGTGTACGCTCCCATCCGCCAGGTGGCTGAGCTGGGCGACCGGCTGCTGGCCTTTGACGGCTGCATGAACTTCTTTGCCGGTCCCTCTGACAAAAACTTTATGGCCGGCATTAACCTGTACAATGTCCACTACACCAGCAGCCATATCATGGGAACCACCGGCGGCGACAACAACGACCTCATCGAGGCCAACGCCCTGGCCGCCAAAGGCGTGATCGACCCGTCGGTCATGGTTACCCACATCGGCGGCATTGACAGCATCGCAGAAGCGACCCAGAATCTGCCAAAGCTTCCCGGCGGTAAAAAGCTGACCTACACGCAGTTCGATCTGCCTTTGACGGCCATTGAAGATTTTGCTAAACTGGGAGAGACAGACCCGCTGTTTAAAAAACTGGCCGATTGCTGCGCTGCCCACAACGGATTGTGGAACGATGAAGCTGAAGCCATTTTGTTTGAGCATTTTGGCATTTGCACCGAAGCGTAAGCACACCCGCCACCTGACAGCACTGAGCCGACACCATTATTAACACATTTTGTAAATTTTGAAGGAGAAGTATCATGAAAGAGAAAGTTCAGGTTTTCGGCCGTTTTTTAAGCAGTATGGTCATGCCCAATATCGGGGCCTTTATCGCCTGGGGGCTGATCGCCGCCCTCTTTATCAAAACCGGATGGTGGCCCAACGAACAGCTTGCCCAGCTGGTGGACCCCATGAGCCAGTATCTGCTGCCACTGCTCATCGCCTACACGGGCGGTAAGCTCACCGGCGGCTCCCGCGGCGGCGTCATGGCGGCCATCGCCACCATGGGCGTTATCGTGGCTACCGATGTGCCCATGTTTTTAGGCGCCATGATCATGGGGCCCTTTGCCGGCTGGGTCATCAAAAAATTTGACGCGCTGGTCGAAGGACACATCAAGGCTGGCTTTGAAATGTTGATCAACAATTTTTCCGTGGGCATACTCGGCGGCATTCTCGCCATTCTGGCCTACTATGTCTTTGCGCCTGCCATGCTGGCCGCCACAAGCGCCATGGCCTCCGGCGTCCAGTTCTTTGTAACCCACAACATTCTGCCCCTTGCCAGCCTCTTTATTGAGCCGGCCAAGGTTTTATTCCTGAACAACGCCATCAATCACGGTATCCTGACACCCCTCGGATTACAGCAGGTTCAGGAGGTTGGCAAATCCATCTTTTTCCTCATGGAATCCAACCCCGGACCTGGTCTCGGCATCCTGCTGGCCTACTGTATCGCCGGTAAGGGCAGCGCGCGGGATACGGCGCCGGGCGCTATCATCATCCACTTTTTCGGCGGTATCCACGAGATTTATTTCCCCTATGTGCTCATGAATCCTGTCCTGCTGCTGGCGGTTATGGGCGGCGGAGCCGCCGGCGTCTTTACCTTTAACCTGCTGGGCGCAGGGCTGGTCGGGCCGGCTTCGCCGGGCTCCATTCTCGCCATCATGGCCATGGTCCCCAAGAGTGGCGGCTATCTGGGCGTGCTGGCCGGTGTGGCAGTCGCGGCGGCGGTCTCTTTCGCCATTGCCTTGCCCCTGCTCAAAGTCTTTGGCAAGGATGAAAACCTGGAGGACGCCATCGCTAAAAAGGACGCCATGAAAGCGGCCTCAAAGGGCCAGGACGCGCCTGTCCTGAGCCCGGATACCGACGTGTCTGCCATCCGCCACATTGTCTTTGCCTGTGACGCGGGCATGGGCTCCTCCGCCATGGGCGCCACGGTTCTCAGCAAAAAGCTGAACGCCGCGGGCCGGAGCGACATCACGGTGGAGCACGCCTCTGTCTCCGATATTCCGTCCCACGCCCAGATTGTCGTCACCCATCAGGACCTGAGGGAACGGGCCGCTCACAGCGCGCCCCAGGCAGAACTTGTGCTGATTACCAACTTCATGAATGCGCCGGAGTACGATGTGCTGGCGGCCCGCCTGTCCCAGCAAAACGCCCCGTCCAGCCGCGAGAAAGCCGTCAGCGGGCCTGAGAACAAAACCGCCGGAAATGGCTCCGATATCCTGCCCCTTGCCAACATCCGGATCAACTGCACCGCCGATGACAAGGAAGCCGTGATCCGCCGGGCCGGCCAGATGCTGGTGGACGGCGGCTATGTGGAGGCCGACTATATCCCGGCCATGCTCGCCCGCGAGGCCTCCTTCGCCACCCATATCGGAAACGGCATCGCCATCCCCCACGGCGTCGAGGAAGCCAAGGCCAAAATCCAAAGGACCGGCCTGTCCCTCCAGCTTTTCCCTGACGGCACCCCCTGGGACGAGGTCACTGTAAAGGTGGTGATCGGCATCGCCGGTGCCGGCGACGACCACCTCGACATTCTGGCCAATATCGCCACCAAGCTGGCCACACCAGAGGCCGTCGACGCCCTGATGGATAAAACGCCAGAGGCGCTTCAGGTATTCTTTACACAGGCGTAAGCCTCATCATCATATCAAAAGAAAGCCCGCACATTCCGTGCGGGCTTTACTGGATTTTTGGACTCTGTGTTCTAGCTCCATATCTCCACATGGTCAAACTGTCGGTCCGGGTATTCGATGACACCCAGCCCCAGCGCCCGGGCCGCGCCGGCCACTTCGTCATAGGGCACGCCGGGGCAGTACAGATCCGCGGCGTGGCCGCTCAGGTGCCAGGAGTTCTCAATGCCGCCCACCTCGGTGTTCCGCTCTATGCACCGGACGCCCGAGGTGATGATGATGGGACGGTCAAACACACACCGCAGCGCCTCCACCTTTTCCAGGAGCTCCGGGTCCATCTGCGCGGGCCAGCCGTCACAGTAGCCTGCGCAGTCACAGGCATACTCGTCCATCAGAAAGTGGGCTGACGCCCAGGGGCCGTCGGTGTGAATGGGATCCTCGGGCAGGGGGTGCTCAATGACGGACCCATCTGGCGGTGTCTCGGTCTCGGGCGCCGGCTCAGGCTCCGATACCTCCGGCCCGGGCGCGGTCACCGGCGGCGGCTGGAGAACCGGCGGTTCTGGCGGCCCGGCCTGAAAGCTGGTGAAAAACACACCACTGGTCACCACGACCAGCACGGCTGTCAGTGTAATGAATATGCGTCTGTAAAATTTTCTCATTAAATCTCCTTTTTCTGCTGCGGCGCGGTGGGGAGCCGCGCCATCAAAAAAGGGCTTTCGCCCTTTTTTTACTCGACTGCCACGTCGGTGGTGGTGGTGTCCACGCGCTTGGCGCCGGACATTCTGGTGAGCCCGAAGCCCTCGGGCTTGAAGATGTCGTCGGCCACGATGCCGGCCGCGCCGGTTTTGACCTCCTCGTCGGTGATGCCCTCTTTGTAATGCGGAATGGTCATTCTGAATT